>JBDUCH010000043.1:0-17645 GCA_040003555.1 Variovorax sp.
GCATCGCGATGGTCGCGACCGGGCCGATGCCCGGCAGCACGCCGATCAGCGTGCCCAGGATGCAGCCGACCAGGCAGTACAGCAGGTTGGTGAAGGTGAACGCGACACCGAAACCGATCGAGAGGTTGTGAATCAGATCCATGGTGCAGGTCTCCTCAGCCCGAAATGAAAGTGGGCCAGACCTGGATCTGGAGTTTGAGCGCCCATATGAACGCGATGTAGCTGCCGACCGCCAGGATGGTCGACAGAACCAGCACGTCGCGCAGCTTGAAATGTTCGCCGGCCAAGCTCGAGATGATGGTGAGCGCGTAGATCGCGATGATCATCCCCATGGCCGGAATGCCGATGCTCGGCAGGCCGCCGAGCAGCACGCCGAATGCAAGGTTGGCCGCGATCACGAAGAACAGCGGCTTCCAGGCCCATTTGCCGATCGGCTCGCCATCGGCGGTCTCGACCGTCAGCGCCTGAAACATGATGATGGCGCCGAGCGCCGCCAGGATGATGCCCAGCATCAGCGGGAAATAGCCGGGCCCCATGCGGGCGCCGTCGCCGACGTTGTAGGTGGTGGCGCCGATGGCGAACGCGCCCCCGACACTGGCGAACATGACTCCTGAAAAGAAGTCAGTCTGACTCTTGATATGCATGGCTTGGATGTCCCCGAAATAGTCAGGGGAGCATCGTTTCAGCTACCTGACCATTGGCTGACCAAGGTCGTACGCACTAACGCGTAGCGCCGCTTCGGCGCTATGAATTCAATAGCAGAAATGCAGCGCTACAGCCACTGCCCGCTGCTCGGCATCCGGATCTCGGTTTCGGGTGGGCCGCCAACGAAAAAACCGCCGATCACGATGCTCAGGATCGAGATGAACAGGCTCGCGAACAGCGCCGTCCAGAAGCCCGACACCTTGAAGCCACGCACCAGCGCCGCCACCAGCAGGATCATCAGCGCGTTGATGACCAGCAGGAAGAGCCCGAAGGTCAGCAGCGTGAGCGGCAGCGTCAGCACGATCAGCAGCGGCTTCACCACCGCGTTGGCCAGGCCCAGCAACAGCGCCGAGATCACAAGCGACCAGGTGCTCGAAAACGCGAGCCCGCGAAACAGCAGGCTCGCGATCCAGAGCGACACCGCGGTGATGGCCCAGTGCAGCAGGAACGGCGTGAGGTTGGCCATCATGGTGCGATTCCCAGCATCTTGCGGTTGGCAGCCGTGTCGGCGCCACCGCCAGCGAAGTCGTCGAGCGAATTGAACGGCGCGGCGTCTCCGGTGAACTGGGCCAGAAAGATGGCCGGCCCCTTGATCGTCTTCATGCGGTGTCTGTCCTTGGCTGAGTCAACAGCCGGCAGGCTACCAGCCCAGCTGCTTCGCTGCCAGTTCCTTCATGATCTCCTCGGCGCCGCCGCCGATCATCATCACCTTGACCTCGCGGTAGATGCGCTCGCTCGCGGTGCCGCGCATGAAACCCATGCCGCCGAGGATCTGCACCGCCGCGTCGGCGCAGAACTGCATGGTTTGCGTGGCGTGGTTCTTCAGCAGGCAGATCGCGGCCACCCATTCGGGCGCGTTCGCGAGGCCCTGCGCTTCGAGCGCGTCGCCTTGCGCCGCAACAGCGTCGATCCACGCCTCGGTCGACGCGATGCGCATCTGCATGTCGGCCAGCTTGTGGCGAATCGCCTGGTGGTCGACCAGCGACGCGCCGAAGGTCTTGCGCGCACGCGCCCAGGCCAGCGCCTCGTCGAGGCAGGCCTGCGCGAAGCCGAGCGCGCCGGCCGCCAGCGCCAGCCGCTCGCCGTTGAAGTTGCCCATGATCATGCGGAAACCCGCGCCTTCGTCGCCGAGCAGGTAGCGCGCGGGCACGCGCACGTTGTCGAAGTGCAGCGTGGCGGTGTCGGAGCAAAGCCAGCCCATCTTGGCGAGCCGTGTGCGCGAGAGGCCCGCCGTATCACCCGGCACCAGCAGCATCGAGATGCCGGCCGCGCCGCGCGATTCACCGGTGCGCACCGCGACCGTGAGCCAGTCCGCGCGCATGCCCGAGGTGATGAAGGTCTTCTCGCCGTTCAGCACGTAGCAATCGCCGTCGCGCCGTGCCGTCGTGCGAAGCGCCGCCACGTCGGAGCCGCCGCCCGGCTCGGTGATCGCCAGCGCCGCGATCTTCTCGCCGCGCAGCACGGGTGGAATCACCTCGTGGCGCACCGCTTCGCTCGCATGCAGCAGCACCGGCGGCAAGCCGATGTTGTGCGAGAACAAGCTGGCCAGCACGCCGCCGCAGGCGCCGTGGCGCGCGATGGCGACGGTCATCGCCACCTTCAGCGCATGGGTCGCCGTCGTGCCGCCGAGCGACTCGGGGTAGCCGAGCCCGAGCAGCCCGAGTGCAGCGGCCTGCGCGTACAGCGCACGCGGAAACTCGCCGGCCTCGTCCCACGCCGTCACATGCGGCGCGATCTCGGCTGCGGCAAAGCGCCGCACCGTGTCGGCCAGCGCCGTGCGGACGGCCTGCAGCGCATCGTTCATGGCCGCGGCGGACGCTTCGCAATGCCCATGGTCTTGGCCAGGATGCCCAGCATCACCTCGTCGGCGCCGCCACCGATCGAGCCGAGCCGGCCGTCCCGGTACAGGCGCGACACGCGGTTTTCCCAGGTGAAGCCCATGCCGCCCCAGAACTGCAGGCAGGTGTCGGCCACGATGCGCGTGAGGCGGCCGCACTTGAGCTTGGCCATCGAGGCCAGTTCGGTCACGTCGGTGCCCTGCACATGCAGTTCGCAGGCGCGGTAGGTGAGGGCGCGCAGTGCTTCCACTTCGGTCTTGAGCTCGGCCAGCTTGAACTGCACCCACTGCTGGTCGGCCAGCGTGCCGCCGAACAGCGTGCGCTGCTGCGCCCATTCGATGGTGTCGGCGATGCAGGCGTCCATCGGCTCGAGCGAACTCGCGGCGCACCACAGACGCTCTTCCTGGAACTGCTGCATCTGGTAGACGAAGCCTTGGCCTTCCTCGCCGATGCGATAGCGCTGCGGCACGCGCACGTTGTCGAAGTAGATGAGGCCGGTGTCGCTCGAATGCATGCCGATCTTGCGGATCTTCTGCGCCTTCTCGATGCCGGGTGAATCCATCGGCACCATCACCAGCGACTTGTTGCGGTGCACCGGCCCGTCGCTGGTATTGACCAGCATGCACATCCAGTCGGCCTGCAGGCTGTTGGTGATCCACATCTTCTGGCCGCTGATCAGGTAGTCGTCGCCGTCCTTGCGCGCATGGCTCTTGAGACTGGCCACGTCGCTGCCGGCGCCGGGCTCGCTCACGCCGATGCAGCCGACCGTCTCGCCCGCGATCGCAGGCGCCAGGAACTCGCCCCGGAGTTCATCGCTGCCGAAGCGCGCCAGCGCCGGGGTGCACATGTCGGTCTGCACGCCGATCGCCATCGGCACGCCGCCGCAGTTCACATGGCCGACCGCCTCGGCCAGCGCCATCGCATACGAGTAGTCGAGCCCGGCGCCGCCGTAGGCCTCGGGTTTGTTCAGGCCCAGCAGGCCGAGCGCGCCCATGCGCTTGAACACCTGGTGCGCCGGGAAGGCCTCGGCCGCTTCCCATTCGTCGACATGCGGATTGATTTCCTCGTCGATGAAGCGGCGCATCGTCTTCTGGATCTCGAGGTGTTCGTGGGTGTACTGCATGGCTGTTTCCGTCAATCGTTCGGTTCGTCTTCGCGCTCGGAGAACACACGCGGCGTGGTCGCGCGGTGGAAGCCGTCGCAGGGTCGCACGGCGGCGCGCTGTTGCGCGGCGGCGTCGGGCAGGGCCATCGGCCAGCCCATGCGCGCCTGCGGCCGTGCGCCGTCCACGCGCAACACGCTGCCGCTGATGAAGCTGGCGCCCGGGCTCAGCAGGAAGACGACTGCGGCCGAGGTTTCGGCCTCGTTGCCGAAGCGCCCGGCTGGCACGGTGCGGCGCATGGCGCGCAGCATGTCACCGGCTTCGGGCGGGTAGTGATCCATGCCGCTCGATGCGATGTAGCCCGGCGCCACCGCATTCACGCGCACGCCGCTGGCCGCCCATTCGAGCGCTGCGGTTTCGGTGAAGCTCACCATGCCGGCGCGTGCGGCGCCGCTGTGCCCCATGCCGGGCATCGAGCCCCACATGTCGGCCACGATGTTGACGATGGCGCCGCCGCCCGACTGCATCGCCTGCACGAAGCACTCGCGCGCCACCAGGAAGCCGCCGGTCAGGTTGGTGTGGATCACCGCCTCCCAGCCCTTGACCGTGATCGCGGCCAGCGGCGTGATGTACTGGCCGCCTGCGTTGTTGACCAGCGCGTCGATGCGGCCATGCGCCGCGACGACCGAGGCAATGGCGGCACGCACGGCCGCCTCGTCGCGGATGTCGCACACCTCGAAGCCGGCCTGGCCGCCGTCGTCGCGGATCTCGCCGGCCGTGCGCTCGAGCTTCTCGCGGTTGCGCCCGACCAGCACCACCTGTGCGCCGAGCGACGCGAGTTCGTGCGCGATGCAGCGGCCGATGCCTGAGCCACCGCCCGTGACCACGGCCACCTGGCCGGCGAACAGGCTGGGCGCGAACACCGAGCGATAGCGTTGCATCATGTTTTGACACCTTCAGCGATTTCAGCGAGCAACTGGCGCGCGGCGACCTGTGCGCCCGCTGCCACATGCAGCGCCGCGACGTGCCCGGCCCGCGGCGCTGCATGCACATGTTCCATCTTCATCGCCTCCAGTGTCACCAGTGGTTGCCCGGCCGCGACGGTGTCGCCTTCGGCCACGAGCAGCGCGACCACCCGGCCGGTCATCGCGGCGCGCAGGCTGCCGTCGCTGGCGGTGACGCCGGCGCGCGCCAGCGGCGCAAGGCTCAGGTCGACCGCTTCGTGGGCGCCATCATCGGCGTGCAGCAACAGGCGCTCGCCCGCGCGCATGAACACGGCGCGGCCCTGCAGGCCGTCGCACACATAGCGCACGGTGTCGCCGTCGCGCGCGACGAGCTCGATCTGCGCCGGTGGGGCGTCATCGCATTGCACGTGCCAGCGCGCGTTGCCCAGCGCCGTCACCTGCGCGTCGTGCAACTGGCCGTCGAGCGCAAAGCGCTGCGATGTGGGCAGGCGGCTCGCCAGCGGCGAGTGCGCGCCGAGCTGCAGCAACCAGGCCGCCAGCAGCATCGATTGCCGGGCCGCTGGGGGATCCGGCGCGCGCAATGCGTCGACCTCCGTGCCGATGAACGCCGTCGTCGCCGCGCCGTTCGCGAACACCGGATGCGCCAGGCAGCGCTGTAGAAACTCCTGGTTGGTCGGCAACCCCAGCGCGACCGTGTCGGCCAGGCCTGCGAGCAGGCGGCGCCGCGCCTCGTCGCGCGTGCGGCCGGCGCCAACCAGCTTGGCGATCATCGAGTCGTAGAAGGGCGGCACCATGGCGCCGCTGCGCAAACCATGTTCCACGCGCAGCGCGGGCGAGGGGCGCCACAGCGCCAGCGTGCCGCTTTGCGGCATGAAATCCTGCGCCGGATCTTCGGCGCACAGCCGCACCTCTATTGCATGGCCCTCGATGCGCACCTGTGCCTGCGTCAACGGCAGCGGTTCGCCGGCCGCTATGCGCAACTGCAGCTCGACCAGGTCGAGCCCGGTCACGGCTTCGGTCACCGGGTGCTCGACCTGCAGCCGCGTGTTCATTTCCATGAACCAGTAGTGGCCCGCGCCATCGAGCAGAAACTCCAGCGTGCCCGCGCCTTCGTAGCCGACCGCCAGCGTTGCCGCCACCGCGTCGCGGCCCATGCGCTCGCGCAGCGCGGGCGAGACGGCGGGCGAGGGCGCTTCTTCGATGATCTTCTGGTGCCGGCGCTGCACCGAGCAGTCGCGCTCGCCGAGGTGGATCGCGTGGCCGTGCCGGTCGGCCAGTACCTGGATCTCGATGTGGCGCGGCTCGACGATGGCGCGCTCCAGCAGCACCTCGTCATCGCCGAATGCGCTCATCGCTTCGGAGCGCGCGCTGCGCAGCAGCTCGGCGAACCGCACGGGCGCGTCCACCAGCCGCATGCCGCGGCCGCCACCACCGGCCGTGGCCTTGATCATCAGAGGGTAGCCGACGCGATCGGCCTCCGCGGCGAGCCGCGCGTCGCTCTGGTCGGCACCCGCGTAGCCGGGCACCACCGGCACGCCGGCCGCTTGCATCAACTGCTTGGCGCCGGCCTTGTGGGCCATCGCGCGCATCGCGTCGGGCGAGGGGCCGACGAACACCAGGCCGGCTGCGCGGCAGGCGGTCGCGAACGCCGGGTTCTCGGCCAGGAAGCCGTAGCCCGGATGCACCGCATCGGCATCGCTGCGCTGTGCCGCCGCGATGATCGCCGGGATGTTCAGATAGCTCTGCGCCGGAAGCGCCGCGCCGATCGGCACGGCCTCGTCGGCGGCGCGCACGTGTTCGGCATCGGCATCGGCACTGGAATACACGGCGACGGTGCGCATGCCCATGGCGCGGGCGCTGCGGATCACGCGCATCGCGATCTCGCCGCGGTTGGCGATCAGCAGCTTGCGGAAGGGCGTCAGCCTGTTCACGGCCGCGCGACCCCGAACTGCATCGCCTGCGGCGTGCGCGCATCGGCCTCGCGGCAGATCGCGAACACCTCCGCCAGCACGCCGCGCGTGTCGCGCGGGTCGATCACGCCATCATCGAGCAGCAGCGCGCTGGTGGTGAACACGCTCATCTGGCCTTCGAAGCGCTTGACGATCTTCTTCTGGATCGCGTCGAGCTTGCCCTGGTCGACGGCACCCTGGCGCGCCATCGCAGCCTCGGCCACGATCGCCATCGTCTTCGCCGCCTGCTCGCCGCCCATCACCGCGGTGACGGCGTTGGGCCACGAAAAGCAGAAACGCGGAGCGAAGCCGCGGCCGCACATGCCGTAGTTGCCGGCACCGAACGACGCGCCGCAATGCAGGGTGACCTGCGGCACGCTTGCGTTGGTCACGGCCTGGATCATCTTGGCGCCGTGCTTGATGATGCCGCCTTCTTCGTGCGCAACGCCGACCATGTAGCCCGTGATGTTTTGCAGGTAGAGCAGCGGCGTGCGGCTCTGGCAGCAGGCCTGGATGAAGTGCGTGGCCTTGGTCGCGCCGGCCGCGTCGATCGGGCCGTTGTTGGTGACGATGCCGACTGGCCATCCTTGGAGCCGCGCATGGCCGCACACGGTGGCCGAACCGTAGTCGGGGCTGAAGGCCAGGAAGTCCGAATCGTCCACCAGCCGCGCGATGACCTCGCGCATGTCGACCGGGCGTTTCCAGTCGGCGGGCATCACGCCCATCAGCTCTTCGGCGGCATGGCGCGGCGGCTTGAAGTCACGCACGGAATGCGATGCGGGCCAGTCGATGTTCGCCAGGATCTCGCGGGCGATGCGGATCGCGTCGCGGTCGTCCTCGGCCAGGTAGTCGCCCAGGCCCGACACCGAGGTGTGCATCACCGCACCGCCGAGCGCCTCTTCGCTCGCCACCTCGCCGGTCGCGGCCTTGAGCAGCGGCGGGCCGGCCAGGAAGGCGCGCGTGCGGTCGCGCACCATCACGATGTAGTCCGACAAACCCGTCTGGTAGGCGCCCCCCGCGGTCGAGGAACCGTGCGTAACCGTGATCACCGGCAGGCCTGCGGCCGAGAGCCGCGCGAGATTGCGAAAGATGTTGCCGCCGCGCACGAAGTCCTGCACGCGGTAGGCCATGAGATTGGCGCCTGCGCTCTCGACCAGCTGCACATACGGCAGCTTGTTTTCGAGCGCGAGTTCCTGCACACGCAACTGCTTGTCGAGCCCCATCGGCTGGAGCGCGCCCGCGTCGATGCCGGAGTCCGACGCGCTCACCATGCAGCGGATGTCCGAGACGAAGCCGATGCCCGCGATCACGCCCGCGCCGGGCACGCTCCGGGTCAGGTCGGGCTGGTCGTGGCCGAGGCCGGCGAGTGAGGCGATCGGCAGAAAAGGCGAACCTGGATCGAGCAGCAAAGCCACGCGTTCGCGCGGCAGCAACTGGTTGCGCTTGGCAAAGCGTGCCGCCGATGTCTGCGAAGCCGCGACCGCGCGCTGCTCGTGCGCGCGCACCTGGCCGAGCAGCGCGTGCATCGCCGTGCTGTGGGACCGGAAGGCTTCGCTGTCCGGCTGCAGCCGGGATTCGATGATGGGCATGACCCGGCCACTCTAGGCGCCGCTCTGGCTCGCGGCTTGCGCCAAGTGGCTGGGGCGCGATTCGATCAGGTCACTGTCGACATCTGCGATCGGCGCCGTTTCCGCAGCCGCGCGACCAGCAAGGCCAGCGTGACCGTCAGGAGCAGTGCGGCAGCTACCACTGCCGAGAGGATCGTGATGTTGGCTGTGCGCGTGTGCCAGGCCATCGGCGCCAACGCGTAGTGGCCCAGGCCGTCGAAGCCCAGCGTGGCGTAGAGAGCGACGAGCCCGAGACCCGCGGCGACCAGGCGCTGGCGGATCAGCACGAAGCCGAGCACCCCCACCAGCGTGATCGCCGTCCAGACCGCGTACACCTTGGCGCGGGTCAGCGAGCCCGGCAGGTTGGGATACTCGCAGATGAACTCCGCGTTGTGGCTGAAGTGACCGAGGCTGGTGAGGAAGTACACCGCGGCCAGCACGATCAGCAGCTTCGGCAGATCGCCGGCGCGCCCCTTCATCCCCTGGCCGGAATCGTCAACCCCTTCGCCACCGCCGGCCGCGCCACGAATGCCGCCAGCACGCGCGCCACGTTCGAAAAGTCCTGGAAGCCGACCAGTTCGCCGGCCTCGTAGAAGCCGATCAGGTTGCGCACCCAGGGAAAGGTGGCGATGTCGGCGATGGTGTACTCGTCGCCCATGATCCACTGGCGGCCGGCCAGGCGGCCGTCGAGCACGCCGAGCAGGCGCTTCGACTCGGCCACGTAGCGATCGCGCGGGCGCTTGTCTTCGTAGTCCTTGCCGGCGAACTTGTTGAAGAAGCCGAGCTGCCCGAACATCGGGCCGATGCCGCCCATCTGCCACATGAGCCACTGAATGGTTTCGTAGCGGCCGGCGGCGTCCTTCGGAATGAACTTGCCGGTCTTGTCGGCCAGGTACAGCAAGATCGCGCCGGACTCGAACAGGCCCAGCGGCTTGCCGCCCGGCCCATCCGGATCGACGATGGCCGGGATCTTGTTGTTCGGGTTGAGCGACAGGAAGGCCGGCGACATCTGGTCGTGGCTGCCGAAGTCGACCAGGTGCGGCTCGTACGGGAGCCCGGTTTCCTCCAGCAGGATCGACACCTTCACGCCGTTGGGCGTGGGCAGCGAGTAGAGCTGCAGGCGGTCGGGATGCTGGGCGGGCCACTTGGCCGTGATGGGGAAGGAGGAGAGGTCGGTCATGGGCCTCTTTATACGGTGGTTGCAGCGGCCTTGCGCTGCGCCCCCGCGCGTCAGCGCTGTGGACGGATCCGGTACAGCGCGTTGTTGCGGTCGGCGCTCATGTAGATGGTGCCGTCACTGCCGACCGCCACGCCGGTCGGTACGTAGGGCGGCGGCATGCCGGGGCCGCCGGGCAGGCCGATCGGCAAGTTCTCGGCCACTGTTCGGCGGCTGCCGTCGGCGGGGTTGATCTCGACCAGGCGCCGCGCCGCACTCTCGGCCACGACAAAGCTGCCCCAGGGCGTCTGCGCCAGGCCCTCCGGCAGCGCCAGGCCTTCGGCGATCGCGCGCAGCGGCGCGCTCGCATCGAGCGGAATCCGCAGCAGCCTGCCTGCCGCCTCAGTCACGTAGAGCGCGCCATCGCGGCCCAGCACCATCTGCACCGGGCCGCCCAGGCCGGTGGCGATCATGCGCTTGTCGGCGAACTTCGGCCCGCTCGCCTGCGTGATGCTGCCGGTGGCGATCTCGGCATAGATCACGCTGCCGTCGGCCATCGGGATCGCGTCGAAGGGCGCCTTCAGGCCATGGATCGTTTCCACCGTCTTCAGCGTCTTCCGATCCACCAGCTGTACCGTGCCGGTGAACCACGAGGTCAGCGCAAAGCGCGTGTCCGACAGGCCAACCGAAAAGGGATAGTCGAGGTCGGGGTCGCGCTGCATGCGGAACACGTCGCGCACCGCGCCCGTGCGCGCATCGACCTGGCGGAAGCCGAAGACGTCGGCCACCCACAGGTCGTTGCCGTCGATCTTCAGGCCCGCCGGCACTGCGAGCTTGCCGCTGGTGAGCGTGCGCAGGGTGCCCGTCGCGGGATCGAAGGCGTCGATCTGGTTGTTGGCCATGTTCGACACGTAGATCGTTCCGTCGGGCGCGATCGCGAGGTTGTCGATCGAGGGCGTGAGCTGCTTCGCTACGGTCTTGCGGCCGGTCGCCAGGTCGACCCGCACCAGTTCGCCGCTGCGCGTGTCGACCACCCACAGGTTGCCCTTGCCGTCGAGGTTGGCGGCCGCCGGGATCTTGAAGCCATCGGCGATCACCGTGAGGTTGCCGTCGGCCGGATTGATCTTCACCACCTGACCCTTGAACCACAGCGGGCCGTAGAGCATGCCGTCGGGCCCGACCTCGAAGCCATTGAAGCCGCCTAAGTCCTTCCTGATGAGACGCGGGGGCTGCTGGCCCGCGCGGTCGATCTCCCACAGCGCATCGCCCAGGAATACCTGCGACGCATAGAGTTTGCCGTTGCGGCGGTCGAAGTCGACCGAGTTGAGGCCGGGCAGATCCTTGGCGAGCACGCGCAGCGGTGCGCTGTCGTTCTCGCGGTAGCGCAGCATGCCCATCAGGTAGTTGGTCCATGCGAGTTCGCCCTTGGGCCCGACCGCGATGTCATCGGCCTGGCCCTCGGGGCCTTCGATAAGCACGCGCGCGGCACCAGTCTGGCGGTTCACTTCCCACAGCGTGTTGCCGACCACCGAGCCGGCCAGCAGGCGGCCGCTCTGGTCGACGGCCAGCCCATGGACGCCGGTGAAGGCCGAGGGCGCGACGAGCGCCTCTGGAGCAGCCCAGCCCGCGGGCCGGGTGGCTGGCGCCTGGGGCGTGGTGGTGGTGGCGCAGGCGCCGAGCACGAGTACGCCTGCGAGCAGGGCGCTCTTGATGAAGATTGCGTGCATGTCTGTCTCCTTCTTGTGAGGGTCTCGGGCGCAGTCTAAGCGCCCCGGCGCGGCAGGCTCAGGCCCGGAACCGTTTGCGCGTGAGCGCCAGCGCCACCCAGAACGCCACCACCGCATACGCCACCAGCACCGCTGCGTGGCGCACCCAGTCGGCCGGCCATCGATCCATGAACAGCGGCCGTACCAATGCCACCGCGTTGGTGAGCGGCAGCCAGGCCGCCACGGCGCGCACCACGCCGGGCAGCTGCTCGAGCGGGAAGAACACGCCGCTCAGAAACATCATCGGCGTCATGAACAGCGTGAAGTAGTAGGTGAAGAAATCGTAGCCCTTGGCCAGCGCGTTGAAGATCAGCGCGATCGACGAGAACGTGATGCCGGAGCCGACCAGCACGGCCCAGGCCACGACCAGTTTCGGGCTGTGGCTGATGCCAAGCGCCAGCATCACGAACAGGATCGCCGTCACCGTGAAGATGGCCTTGAACGCGGCCCACAACATCTCGGCCAGCACCACGTCGTCGAGGCCGACCGGCGCGTTCATGATGCCGTCCCAAGTCTTTTGCACATGCATGCGCGAGAAAGCGGAATACAGCGCCTCGAAGCTCGCGGCATTCATCGCGCTCATGCAGATCGAGCCGCTCGCGAGGAACAGGATGTAGGGCACCTTGGTTCCGCTCACCTCGACCTGCCCGACCAGCGCGCCCATGCCGTAGCCGAAGGCCACGAGCCAGATCAGGGGCTCGGCGATGTTGCCGATCAGGCTCGGGATTGCGAGCTTGCGCCACACCAGCAGGTTGCGCAGGAACACCGGCCACCAGCGCATCGAGATCGATGGCGCGCGCCAGACGGAAGGTTGCAACGTCGGCGCGGGCTGCATGGTTTCAACCGTCTTCACGAATCTGCCTCCCCGTGAGTTTGAGGAACAGGTCTTCCAGGTTGGCCGGCCTGTGGAAGGTGCGCAGGCCCGGGTGCGAGGTCAACGCCTGCAGCAGTCCGCGCGCGTCCTGCGTGTAGAAGAACACGGTCTCGCCGCTCACTTCGACACGCGCGGCCAGTGCCTTCAGCTCGGGCCGCTCGGCCAAGGCGAGCGCGCCGTTGCCGTAGACCTCGACCACGTCGGGTTCGAGGTGCTTCGCGATCAGGTCGCGCGGCTTGCCCTCGGCGATCTTGCGGCCGTGGTCGAGCACGATGAGGCGCGAGCACAGCCGTTCGGCCTCGTCCATGAAGTGCGTGGTCAGCAGGATCGACTTGCCCTGTTGCAGCAGCAGTTGCAGGCGCTCCCACATCAGGTGCCGCGCCTGCGGATCGAGGCCGGTGGTGGGCTCGTCGAGCAGCAGCAGCTTGGGGTCGTTCACCAGCGCGCGTGCCAGCGACAACCGGCGCCGCATGCCGCCCGACAACTCGCCCGGCTTGGCATCGGCCTTGTGCGAGAGCGCGGCAAACTCCAGCAGCTTCGGCACCCGCGGCAGGATCTGCGACTTGGAGAAGCCGAAGTAGCGGCCGTACACCACGAGGTTCTCGGCGCAGCTGAAATCGGGGTCGAGCGTGTCGAACTGCGTCACCACGCCGAGCTGCGCCTTGATGGCCAGCGCATCGCGCGGCATCTGCAACTCTTGCGCGCCGCCGTTCCGATAGGCGATCCGGCCTGCATCGGGCATCGTCAGTCCGAGGCACATGCGGATGGTGGTGGTCTTGCCGGCACCGTTCGGGCCGATCACGCCCAGGCACTCGCCGGGTACGATCTCGAACGACAGGTTGTCGACCACGGTGGTGTCGCCGTAGCGCTTGCTGAGATTCGATGCCTGGAAAAGCGAGGGGGAGGTCACCGGGGCATTGTCATTCACGCGGGCCGGTGGCCCTCACAGTGCGAACCCGCTGAACTCCTGCTTCATCCAGTCGACGAAGGCGCGGGTGCGTGCCGGCATCAGGCGCGCATGCGGGTAGATCACGCTCACCGGCCGCGAGGGCGATTCGAAGTCGGGCAGCACGATCTGCAGCCGGCCCTGTGCGAGGTGCGGCAGCACCTGGTACGAGAAGAAGCGGCCATAACCCATGCCGGCCGCGCAGGCCTCGATGGCCGGCGCAATGTGGTTGAAAGCGAGGCGGCCATCGACCGGCACGGTATGCACCCGGGTGCCCTCGTGGAACGTCCACTGCGACGGCCCGTCGACGCGCCCGCGCACGCAGGGCGCATGGGCCAGGTCGCGCGGATGGCGCGGTTCGCCGTTGCGGCGCAGGAAGTCCGGGCTCGCCACCACCAGGCTGCGGATGGTGCCCAGTTGCTGCGCCACCATCGATGAGTCGTCCAGCGCGCTGATGCGGATGCCCACGTCGATGCCTTCCTCCAGCAGGTCGACCTTGCGGTCGTGCAGCAGCACGGTGCAGCGCACCTTGTCGTGGCGCTGCATGAAGCGGGTGATGGCCGGCGCCACGTACATGTGGCCAAACAGCACCGGCGCGGTGATGGTGAGCTGGCCCGCGAGTTCGCGCGATTCGGCCTTGAGCGCGAAGTCGGCCGCATCTGCCGCGGCCAGCACGTCGCGCGCGCTCTGCAAATAGTGGCGTCCCTCTTCGGTCAGCGCGTTGCGGCGCGTGGTGCGATGGAACAGCCGCACACCCAGGTGCGCCTCAAGCGCGGCGAGCGAGCGCACCACGGCGGGCAAGGAGCTGTCGAGCGCGCGGGCCGCGCCGGTGAGGCTGCCCTGGTCGGCGATCTGCACGAAAGTCTGCATGGCTTTGAGGCGATCCATGGGCAGATTAAACCGTAAATCGCAGCAGTCCTGTGCGTTCTGCATGATTCCTCCAGCGTGCGAAAGAAAGAAGAATAGGCCATCACTTCAACGAGAGCCCCACGATGACCCCCATTCGACCCATTCGCTTCTACAGCTTCGCACTCTCCGGCCACTCGCACCGGGTCTCGCTGTTCCTGTCGCTGCTCGGCCTGCCGTTCGAGGCGATCGAGATCGACCTGACCCAACGTGTCCAGCGCACGCCTGAATTCCTGCAGCGCAACGCCTTCGGCCAGGTGCCGGTGATCGAGGACGGCGACGTTACGCTGGCCGACTCCAACGCGATCCTGGTGTACCTCAACGAACGCTATGCGCCTGACCCGGCGCGCTGGCTGCCGCGCGACCCGGTCGGCGCAGCGCGGGTGCAGCGCTGGCTGTCGGCCGCAGCCGGCCCGCTTGCAGGCGGCCCCGCGGCGGCGCGCGTGATCCAGCTGTTCGGCCTGAAGGCCGACCCCGCCGACCTGATCGCGCGCTCGCACAACCTGTTGAAGGTGATGGAGGCCGAGCTCGCCGCCACCGGCTACCTGGCCGGGCCGGCCGCGACGCTGGCCGACATTGCCAACTACAGCTATGTGGCCCATGCACCCGAGGGCAAGGTGTCGCTCGACGACTACCCGCAGCTGCGCGGCTGGCTGGCGCGCATCGAGGCGCTGCCCGGCTTCGTGCCGATGCCGCGCTCGGCGATCGGGCTGGTGGCCGCATGACCGCCGTCGCTGCGGCGGCGTTCCACGACGGCGAGCAGCGCATGCAGGCGCGTGCCGGCGTGCGCGATCGGCTTGCGGAGATAGGGCCGCGCGTGATCCGTGCGCATATGCCGGATCAGCACCGCAGCTTCTTCGAGGAGTTGCCGTTTCTCGTGCTGGGCGTTGTCGACGCACAGGGCCAGCCCTGGGCCTCGGTGCTGGCGGCGGCGGCGGGTTTCGTGCAGTCGCCCGACGACACGCGGCTCGATATCGCGGCGCTGCCGCTCGCGCCCGATCCGGTGCAGGCTGCACTGGTGCCCGGCGCGGCCATCGGCCTGCTCGGGATCGAGCCGCACACGCGCCGCCGCAACCGGGCCAACGGCGTGGTCGACCGGGCCGATGCCGCGGGCTTTTCGGTGCACGTGACGCAGAGCTTCGGCAACTGCCCCAAGTACATCCAGCCGCGCAAGGCCGAGTTCGCGCCGCGGGCTCGGCCGGCGGCAGCGCTGATGGAGCGTTCGGACGCGCTCGATGCCGAGGCGATGCGCTTCATCGCGCAGGCCGACACGTTCTTCATCGCGAGCGCACACCCGGTGTCGGCTGCGCAGGACGAGGTGCGGGCGCAGGGTGTCGATGTGTCGCACCGTGGCGGCCCGTCGGGCTTCGTGCGGGTGAACGATGCGCACTCGCTCACCGTGCCTGACTTCATCGGCAACTTCTTCTTCAACACGCTCGGCAACCTGCTGCTGAACCCGCGCGCCGGGCTGGTCTTCATCGACCCGGTGCGTGGCGACCTGCTGTACCTTGCGGTCGAGGTGCGGATCGAAGAAGACAGTGCTGCGTTGGCCGCCTTCGACGGTGCACAGCGTCTGCTGCAGATGCAGGTGACGCAGATGCAGCGTCTTCGCGGCGCGCTGCCGTTGCGCTGGCGCTAGCCGAACCTGGGCATGCGGCCGTTGACCGACGCGTGATAGCCCCAGCCGGTGCGCGCGATGGCCATCGTGTCGAGCCCCTGTTCGTCGAGCACCTGCAGACACGCAGCCGCCAGCACCAGCGCCAGTGCCTGGCCCGGGCAGCCATGCGTGCCATGCCCGAAGCCCAGGGTGCGTCGTTCGGCCCGGTCGAGCCTGAACGCGTCGGGCACGGGGTTCAGTGCGGCATCGCGGTTTGCGGCTGCAAGCACCAGCAGGATCGCGTCGCCCGCTTGCAGATCGACGCCGGCCACACGGCAGGGCTCGGCCGCAAAGCGCCGTGTGTTCTGCACCGGGGCATCGTGCCGCGCGGCCTCCTGCGCCAGCAGCGCGAAGCCGTCCGGGCGCGCACGCACTGCGTCTTGCAGACCGGGTTCGCGTGCTAGCGCCACCACGCCCTGGCCGATCAGCCCGGCCGTGCCGTCGCAGGTTTGCGAGAACAAGCCGACCAGGTTGGCCAGCAGCGTGTCGGCGTCGGTTTCGCCGCTGGCACGGGCTTGCGCGTGCACGGCCGAAAGCAGGCTGTCGGCGCGCGCGCGCCCGGATGCCAGCAGCGTGCCGAAGCGTTCGCGCAATGCCGACGCTGCGGCACTGGCCGCATCGAGCTGCGCGGCTGTGGACAACGGCGACAGGCAGGCGACGAAGGCGCGCACTTCGGCCGCGATGCCCGCCTGGTCGTCGTCCGCGAAGCCGAGCAGTTGCGCCAGCGCGCATAGGGGCATGGCGAACAACTGCTCGTTGAGCGGCATCGATGGCAGTCGCCGTGCCACTTGCAGCGCATCGGCCTGCGCCGCCTGCAGGTCCAGCCCGGCCAGTGCGCGCTGCAGCACCGGCCGGTGCACGGCATGCAGCGGCCCGTCGTTCATTCGTACCAGGCGCGCGAACAGCCCGCCGGCTGGTGCACCGGCGATGGCGTGCGGCACCGGTTCGGCAGGCGGCCGCACGCGCAATACCGGGTGCGTGAGCACTTGCGCGACCACGTCGGCGCGGCTCGCCACCCACAGCTTCAGCACGGGATGGAACACGAGCGGCGGGCCGGCACGCAGGCTGGCGTAGTACGGATACGGGTCGGCGTGCGTGACGGCAGCGACCGGGTCGGGCGGGAAGTCTGCAGGATTCATGGCGCGATTCTGCAGCTTTCGGACATTGCATACTTCGTCTACCATCGAAGTATGGATGCTGAACTGCAAGACGAAACCGAGCACCACCTGGCCCGCATCGCCGCGGCCATTGCCGAGCCGGCGCGTGCGCGCATGCTGTGCTGCCTGATGGACGGCCACGCCCGCACCGCGACCGAGCTGGCCGCCGTCGGCGGCGTGGCCGCGTCAACCGCCAGCGCGCACCTGGCACGGCTGCATGCGCAGAAGCTGGTCGAGTCGGTAGCGCAAGGCAAGCACCGCTACTTCCGCCTGGGCGGCAGCGATGTCGCGGCCGCGCTCGAAGGCCTGCTGGTGGTCGCCGGTGCAGGGCGCAGTGCGTTCCGCCCGAGCACGCCGAACCGGCTGCGCGCCGCCCGCACCTGCTACGACCACATGGCCGGCGCGGCCGGCGTCGCGCTGCACGACCAGTTGCACGCGCAAGGCTGGCTCAGCGGGTTGGCGAGCGGCTCGTACGAGCTCACGGCCGAGGGCGCGCTCGCGCTCGAGAGCCTGGGGCTCGATGTCGCCGCGGCGCGCGCCATGCGGCGCCGCTTCGCCTGCCCGTGCCTGGACTGGAGCGAGCGCCGGCCGCACCTGGGCGGCGCGCTCGGCGCGGCCTGCCTGCAGTTGGCGCTGCGCCGCGGGTGGGCCCGGCAGGCGCTGGACGGCCGTGCGCTCAGCCTCACGCCGAAGGCGCAGCGCGAAATGCCGGAGTTGTTCCGCCTGGCCTGACACCCCGCCGAAGTGTGCCCGTACACTGCCCGGCAGCGCCCGCGAGGGCATTGCGAGGTTCTTGATGAAGGTTCTTGTTCTCGGCAGTGGCGTGATCGGCGTGACGGCGGCCTACCAGCTCGCGGTGGCGGGCCACGAAGTGACGGTGGTGGACCGCCAGCCGGCGGCCGCGATGGAAACGAGCTATGGCAACGCGGGCGAAGTCTCGCCCGGCTATTCGGCGCCCTGGGCCGGCCCCGGCGTGCCGATCAAGGCGATCAAGTGGCTGCTGATGCAGCACCGGCC
>JBDUCH010000298.1:0-5212 GCA_040003555.1 Variovorax sp.
CGGTGGACATCGTGCGCGGCGACAAGCGCCGCCGCCTGCACAAGGCCTTTTTGCGGTATCACGATGCCAACAACTGGCCGCTGCTGCGCGAGGCGCTCAAGAGCATGGGCCGCGCCGACCTGATCGGCAATGGCAAGCACCACCTGATCCCGACTTGGCAGCCGTTGACCGACGGCAGCTACACCAGCGCACGCAAGAAGAATTCGAGCGCGTCGGTGGAGACGGTCAAGGCCTCACCCGTCACCAAGGGCCGCCTGCTCACGCAGCACACCGGTCTGCCGCCGCGCGACAACGGCTCGGGGCGCGCCAAGGCGAAACCGACGATCCGCAAGGGCGGCTGAACGCCAGCCGTTCAGTCTTTTTCGACGTAGTCGAGCAAGGGCGTTGGTTCGGCGTCGCCAAACACCTGTGCCCAGCCGCCGCGCGTGTCCATGTACTCGCGAATGCGCCAGACCTGCTCCTCGCGTACCTGGAACGCGAAGCAGTAGTCGTTGATGTAGCCGCGGCCATTGGGCAATACGCCCGACAGCTGATGCTCGACGAACACCAGGTCGCCCTCGGCGACCATGGCGCGAAACTCGTTTTTCACGTTGCTGAACAAGCGCGCAAAGTTATGCGCCATGAACTGCACGATCTGCCGCCGCCCGAGGTCGTTGGCGCCGGCCGGCAGACCTGCGTCCTCCGGCCGACCCAGGCCCAGCGCGACCTGGGTCGCGTTGCCGGCGGGCGCGGTCCAAATCACTTCCGGGTGCAGCATCGCGCCAATGCGCGCCGGATCGCCCGAGGCGTAGGCCGCGTACAGGGCGGTGACGGTTTCTTTGGCGTTCAAGGCGGCGTCCTTCAATAGTTCAGGTGTCCTGGAGCGTAGAGGCGCCACTCCTGGTTCGCCCGCCGGATCCGGACATCTCCACCGGCGCCGGATCGTGCAACGGCCGCTTAGGTCTTTTTGCGGCGCGCAGCGTCGTATTTGCGCCAGTACTGGAACTCGTCCTCGTGGATCTCGATGTCGATCTCCGATACGCGGGCCTGGAGCCGTTCCTGCACATCCGTTACGGCCTGGTTGTAGACGAGCGGGCCGATCTCCTCGAGGAAGAAGCCGAGCAGGGCGCCGGCGGCGATGTTGCCGATCGGCTCCTCCATGTTTTCGCGGAAGTAGCGTTCGATGGAGGTGATGGCCTCCTTGCGGGCGTCGCCGGGTATCTCGATCGTCATGGGATTTCTCTGGTCGTCGGCGGCCCAGTCTAGGCCACGGTGAGGTCGGTTCGCTGCTTGGCCCAGTTCGTTGCCAGGCACTCAACTTGCTTGTTCGAGGGCCTGACGCAGCCACTTCTCGCCATCACATCCAAGGAACCGACCGTGTCCACCGCCCCCATCACCCGCCGTTCGGCGCTGCAGTTCCTGGCCGCCGGTGCAGCAGGCTCGCTCGCGTTGCGGGGCCTCGCCGCCGGCTGGCCCGACAAGCCGATCAAGATCATCGTGACCTTCCCGCCGGGCGGCGCCAGCGACATCGTGGCGCGTGTCATGGCCGAGCAACTCGGCAAGCTGCTGGGCCAGCCCGTGGTGGTGGACAACCGGCCGGGTGCCGGCGGCACCATCGGTGGCGCCGCCGTGGCTTCGGCCGCGCCGGACGGCTACGTGCTGATGCTGTCGAACACCACGCCGATTGCGTTGGGCCCGTTCACGCTCGAGAAGCAACCCTACGATCCGGTCGAGGCCTTCACCCACATCGCCTACCTGGGCTCGGCGCCGCTGGTCATCATGGCCAGCAAGCCGTCCGGCATCCGCACCTTCGCCGACATCGAGGCACAGGCGCGCAAGGGCCAGCTCGATTTCGGTTCCGGCGGCCCCGGCTCGGTCGGTCATATCCATGGCGAGTTGATGAAGAAGGTCACGGGCATGAACCTGGTACACGTGCCCTATCGCGGCGGCGCACCGATGACCACCGACCTGATCGCCGGCACGATTCCCGTCGGCATCGATGTGATCACCGCCTACGTGCCTTTCTTCAAGAGCGGCCAGCTCACCCCCGTGGCAGTGACCAGCCGGGCCCGTTCCCCGCTGATGCCGGATGTGCCGACCGTGACGGAACTGAACCAGCCCAAGCTGGTGCTCGAGAACTTCTTCGGCCTGAGCGGCCCCGCGAAGATGCCGGCCGATGTGGTGGCGCGCCTGAACGCGGCGTGCAACCAGGTACTGGAGATGACGCCGGTTCAGCAGAAGCTGGTGGATCTCGGCATCGTCGCCAAAGGCGAAAGTGTGGCCCAGTTCAACAGCTTCGTGAAGGCACAGGTCGCGGTGCTGGGGCCGGCGGTGAAGGGCGCCGGCATCAAGCTCTGAGCAGCCCCTACCGGAGCACCAACACCGGGATGTGCGAGTGCGTCAGTACGTGCATGGTTTCGCTGCCCATCAGAAGGCGCTGAATGGCACGACGGCCATGCGAGGCCATCACGATCAGGCCGCACTTGTGGAGTTTTGCGGCCTCGATGACGGCTTCCGCGACCTGGTTCGATTTCAGCGTGACAGGCATCACGCTGCGCACGCCCTTGGTCAGCGCCCGGGCCTTGACGGCCTCCACCACGCGCTGGCCCTCGACATCGGCCCGCTCCTGCGTTCGATGTGTCTCTTCCTGGCTCAGCAGCAGCGCGCCTTCGAAATAGCTTTGCGCATGGATACGAACCACGTGAACGGCGACCAGCTCGGCGCGGGTCAGGACGGCCAGATCGATCGCGGTGGTAACGGCCTGTTCGGACAGGTCGGAGCCGTCGGTAGCAACAAGAATGCGCTCATACATGATGGCTCTCCTTGGTTGATTGCTCCTTGTCTCCCCCCTTCAACATAGCGCGCGGCGGGGTGTTGTTCAACCCGTTCGCGTGGTTCTAGGGGAGTTTGCCTAGCCGTCAGTCGCGGCGAAAGAGCAGCACCGAGTTCGTCCCGCCGAAGGCAAACGAGTTGCTGATGGCGGCTTGCAGTTGCGGCGCTGCGGTGCCGGTCTGCGACACCAGGTTCATGCTGCAGGCGGGGTCGACCACGTCGCAGTTCGCGTTCGGCGGCAGCTGGCGGTGGTGCAGCGCCAGCACCGTGATCACCGCCTCGAGCGCGCCGGCGGCGCCGAGCAGGTGGCCGTGCAGCGCCTTGGTGGAGCTCACTCGCAGTCCGTCGAACTGCGCGCCCCAGACCGCCGCCAGCGCATCGCGCTCGACCACGTCTCCGATGCGCGTGGCTGTGCCGTGCGCGTTGCAGTAGCCCACATCCTCGGGCTGGAGGTTCGCGCGTTGCAACGCCGCGCGCAGGGCACGCGCCTGGCCCTGCGCATCGGGCTTGGTCAGGTGTGTGCCATCGCAGCTGTTGCCCCAGCCTGCCAGCGTGACATAGCTGCGCGCACCGCGGGCGCGGGCGCGTTCGGCCGATTCGAGCACCAGGAACGCGGCGCCCTCACCGAGTGCAAAGCCGCTGCGGTCACTCGCAAACGGGCGCACTGCGCCAGCCGCTTCGCCCGGCTGGAAGCCGGCCAGCGTCTGCATTGCCTGCCAGGCGAGCACCACGCCCGGAACGATAAGGGCTTCGCTGCCGCCGGCAATCGCGATGTCGACCTCGCCATGCTGCACCGCCTTGGCGGCTTCGGCAATCGCGATCGAAGACGAGGCGCATGCCACCGAATACGTCAGCACCGGGCCTTGCACGCCGTGGCGCATTGCCACATGGGCGGCCGGAGCGTTGGGCATGAAGGCCGGAATGGTCAGTGGAGGCACGCGACCGCCGCTGCGGTAGGCCGCCTCCAGCGCTGCGGCGCCGCCCATGCCGCAGCCGGCATAGACGCCGATGCGTTCGGGGTCGACGTCGCCCGTGGCGCCGGCGTCGCGCATCGCCAGGTCGGCGGCGGCCACGGCAAGCTGGCTGACGCGGTCGACGCCAGCGAGCTGCAGCTTGGTGAACCAGCGCGATTCGTCGAAAGCCACCGTCGCGGCGGCAGCGGGCTTGGCCAGCTCGGGGAACACCGGATGCACCGCCGATTCGCCGCGCATGAGTGCCGCGAACAGCGCGTGGGGGTCGGAGCCATGCGGCGCCATCACGCCCAGGCCGGTGACGGCGACCTGTCGGTTCACGTGGTCGGCTGCGACGCCCGAATCTTGTCGACCACGGCGGCGAGTTCGGCCAGCGTGTCGATGTTCATGTCGGTGTCGGGCATCGTGATGCCGAACTTGTCTTCAATCGTGAAAACAAACTCGACCAGCGCCAGCGAATCGAAACCCTTCTCCCGCATCGAAGCATGGGGATCGAGGGTCGATGCCTCGATGCCGTACTTCTCGTGGATCAGCTCCTGCAATTCATTCAACGAACTCATGGCCTGTACCGCGTGGCCGCTGGATGGGCCTGTTGTCATTGGAAGCCGATGATATCCGCTCTTCCTGCGGGGCCAACTGCCAGCGCTCGGCCGGGCGTCGGCCGCCAGTGCAGCGAGGGCAAGGCAAAGGCCAGGCCCAACAGCGCGCCCGCGGCAGCGTCCAGTACCACGTGCTGCTTGACCGCCAGCGTCGACCAGGCGATGGCCAGGAACCAGGCCAGGTTCAACAGCCGCAGGAACATCGGCGTGCGGGTTCGGCGCAGCACGTCTTCGAGCCGGATCGCCGTGAAGATGGCCACCGCCACGTGCATCGAGGGGCAGGCATTGCCGGCTGCGTCGACCCCTTGCAGCATCGCAAAGCCGGCATAGCCCGAAACATCCATGGCCAGCGGCGGCACCGCCGTAGGCCAAAAATAGAAGAATGCCAGGCCGCTCAGGCACAGCCCGCTGATCCACAACCCGTAGACCACCAGCTCGGCGAAGGTTCGTTGCAAACCCGGCGAAAAGCCGATGTACACCCACAGCGAGAGGTAGGCGAACAGCGTCTGGGGCTGGAACGGGATCAGGTGATCGAGCGCGGTGAGCGGCATCACCATCACCGGGTAGGCCGGGTGCCGCAGCAGGTGGAAGTAGCCGATGAAGAACAGCCAGGTGAAAACGCTGGTGCCCACGAACTTCAACAGGAAATGCCGGCGGATGCGGAAGGCGATTTCGGTCGTCCAGGGCTGGATGGAGGAGGGCGCAGGTGTCAAATCGATTGGAGGGTTCATGTGGGGCGGTGTCACAGGCCACAGCATATGCTCGACCCATGTCTATCGCGTTGCCCTTGCGTCCTGCCGACCTGCCTGCCCCCGTGAGCCTGGCGCAGGC
>JBDUCH010000299.1:0-5211 GCA_040003555.1 Variovorax sp.
TCAAGCTGGTGCTGCCGCTGACCACCGCCGTGACGCACGTGGTGATGCTGCGCGCAGGGAACGTCTCCATCGGCGTGCCGTCGAGTCTGGTCGAGCTGGTGCAGCGCACCGCCGCATCGGATCTCGAGTCGGCCTACGTCAACCAGAGCTTTCCGTTCGGTGGCGAGCAGGTGCCGTTCTTCTGGGCTGGTGCCTTGCTGCAGGCGAGCACGCGCAGCGAGCGCAGTTCCAGCAAGACCAACGTGGTGGTGGTCGTGCGCAGCGCGGCCCAACGCGTGGCGCTGCACGTGGACGAAGTGCTGGGCAACCAGGAAGTGGTGGTCAAGAACCTCGGCCCGCAACTCGCACGGCTGCCCGGCATGGCCGGCATCTCGGTGCTGGCGTCCGGTGCCGTTGCGCTGATCTACAACCCGGTTGCGTTGGCCGCGGTGCATGGCGACCAGGCGCGCAACCTGCAGGGCAAGGCCGTCTCCGGCTCGGTACCCAGCGCGGATGCCCACGTCAGCCTGCCCGCGGAGATCGAATCGCAAACGCCGCCGGTGGTGCCACTGGTGCTGGTGGTGGACGACTCGATCACGGTGCGGCGCGTGACGCAGCGTCTGCTGCAGCGCGAAGGCTATCGTGTGTCGCTTGCGGCCGATGGCCTGCAGGCGCTCGAACGCCTGCAGCAGGAGCGTCCGGCGGTGGTGTTGTCCGACATCGAAATGCCGCGCATGGATGGCTTCGACCTGGCACGCAACATCCGCGCCGATGCGTCGCTGGCCGGCCTGCCGATCATCATGATCACCTCGCGCATCGCAGAGAAGCACCGTGAGCATGCCAAGCAGCTGGGCGTGAACCACTACCTCGGCAAGCCCTATTCGGAAGATGAACTGCTGCGGCTGGTGCGCAGCTTCACCGAAGAGACGGCGCTCGCTGCGGCGGCCTGAGCTGCCGCGCCCGGCAGCGGGCGCGGGCGGCTGCTATTTTGACGGCGCGCTCGTTGCCGTGTTGCGCACCACCCCATAGCGCAGCAAGGTGCGCTCGCGCGCTTCGGCGTGATCGACCACCGGCTTGGGATAGTTCTCCCCGAGCGTGACGCCGGCCGCCTGCAGCTCGAGCGGCCGCGCCGTCCAGGGTGCGTGGATTTCGGTGTTCGAGAGCCTGGCGAGTTGCGGCAAATAGCGCCGGATGAACTTGCCCTCGGGGTCGAAGCGCTCGCTCTGCGTCACCGGGTTGAAGATGCGGAAGTAGGGCTGCGCATCGCAACCGCTTGAACTCGCCCATTGCCAGCCGCCGTTGTTCGACGCGAGCTCGAAGTCGTTCAGGTGTTCGGCGAAGTACGCTTCGCCGCGGCGCCAATCCAGCCCCAGATCCTTGCAGAGAAAGCTGGCCACCACCATGCGCAAGCGGTTGTGCATGTACCCGCTCTGCTGGATCTGCAGCATGGCCGCGTCGACCAGCGGGTAGCCGGTTCGGCCCTGGCACCAGGCGTCGAACAGCGCATCGGCATGCTTGCCGTGGTGCCAGACGATCTTGTCGTACGCGGGCCTGAAGCTCTTGCCCGCTGCGACCTGCGGGTGATGCGACAACACCTGAAAGTAGAAATCGCGCCAGATCAGTTCGCTCAGCCAGGTCGCGGCGCCGCTGTCGCCCTGGAGCGAGAGCTGGTGCGCCACGCCGGCCATCTGCCGGATCGACACGGTGCCAAAGCGCAGGTGCACACCCAGGTAGCTCGGGCCGCGCACCGCGGGGTAGTCGCGCGCGGCCTGGTAGCGGTCGATGCGCTGGAAGAAGTCGTCGAACAGTGCCGCGCCGCCCTGCGCACCCGTCGGGATATCGAGCTGGGCCAGGTTGCTGGGTTCGAAGCCGATGTCCTGCAGCGGCGGAACCGACGCGCGCAGCGCGTCTGGCGGCGGCACCAGCGCATCGGCGTAACCACGCGACGGGTAGGGCTTGAGGTAGAACGCGTCCACCGTGGCGAGCCAGGCGCGCTTGTAGGGCGTGAAGACGGTATAGGGCTGGCCGGTTCTGGTGAGCAGCTCGTCGCGCTCGAAGATCGCCTGATCCTTGTAGGTGTGGAAAGCCACACCGGCGTTGGCCAGCGCGCCCAGCACCTGCGCATCGCGTGCCAGAGCGGCTGGTTCGTCATCGCGGTTCGCGAACACCGCCTGCACGTCGAGCGAACGGGCCAACTGCGCGATCTCTTCCTCGGCCACCGCATGCCGCACGATCAGCCCGCCGCCGAGTCGGCCCAGCTCGGCGTCGAGCTCTACCAGCGATTCGCGGATGAACTCCACGCGCCGGTCGACCCTCGGCAGGGGATCGAGAATCGCGCGGTCGAACACGAACACGCACACCACCTGGCGGCAAGCACGCAGCGCGTGATAGAGCGCGGCGTTGTCGTCCACCCGCAGGTCGCGGCGAAACCACATCAGCCCCTTGGGATAGATCTTGTCGACGGCAAGTAAAATCGGCGGCATGAGCTCCGATTCTGCCCCGATGAACCTGACGCATCACTTCCTGATCGCGATGCCGGGGCTGCAAGACGAGACCTTCGCGCGCAGCGTGATCTATCTCTGCGAACACAGCGAGCGCGGCGCGCTCGGCCTGGTGATCAACAAGCCAAGCGACATCAACCTCAAGGTGCTGTTCGAAAAGGTCGAGCTGCATCTGTCGCGCCCCGAGTTCGGCGAGGCGCCGGTGTTCCAGGGCGGCCCGGTGCAGACCGAGCGCGGCTTCGTGCTGCACGAGCCGGTGGTTGCCAACGCGCCGGACAGCAAGGAACTGGTCTACGCATCGACCATGACGATTCCGGGCGGCCTCGAAATGACCACCTCCAAAGACGTTCTCGAGGCTCTGGCCACGGGTTCGGGCCCCCGCAAGGTGCTGGTGTCGCTCGGCTACTCGGCCTGGGAGCAGGGCCAGCTCGAATCGGAGCTGGCCGAGAACAGCTGGCTCACCGTGGGCGCCGACCCGGCGGTGATTTTCGACACGCCCGTGGAGCAGCGCTATGACCGCGCGCTCATGCTGCTCGGCCTCGAGGCCTGGAAGCTGTCCCCTCATGCGGGGCATGCGTAATGGTTGCTCAGCGGGTGGACCAATGAGCAGTCCGGCAACGCCTGAAAAGGCTGCCGCTTCCGTTCCTTCCCATTTCCAGAGTTTCCTGGCCTTCGACTATGGCCAGAAGCGCACCGGCGTCGCCAGCGGCAACCGGCTGCTCAAGACCGCATCGCCACAAGCCACCATCAAGGCCGAGGGCGATGCGCGCTTCGCCCAGGTCGAAGCCCGCATCCGCGAATGGCAACCCGACGCGCTGGTGGTCGGCGTGCCCTACCACCCCGATGGCGCGCGCCACGAAAACACCGACAAGGCGCAGCGTTTTGCCCGCCAGTTGCACGGCCGTTTCAAGCTGCCGGTGTACGAAGTCGACGAGCGCTACAGCACCACAGAGGCAATCGCCTCCGGCGCGCGCGATGCCGACGCCGCCTCGGCCTGCATCATCCTGGAGCAATTTTTGAGGAACCTCCCGTGAGCAAGATCCCCGACGCCGAGGCGCTCTACACCGCGCTGCTGTCCGGCGTGAAAACGCTGATGCGTGCCGACACCCGGCTGGTCGGCATCACTTCCGGCGGCGCCTGGCTGGTCGAGCGGCTGCAGAAAGACCTCGGCCTGGCCGGTGCGCCCGGCATCATTTCGTCGGCCATGCACCGCGACGACTTCGCACGGCGCGGTCTCTCGGCCAGCGCGCAGACCGCGCTGCCGTTCGACGTGAATGGCGCCGACGTGCTGCTGCTCGACGACGTGCTCTACACCGGCCGCACCATCCGCGCGGTGCTCAACGAACTGTTCGATTTCGGCCGGCCTGCCTGCGTGCGGCTGGCGGTGCTGGTCGACCGCGGCGGGCGCGAACTGCCGGTGGCTGCGGACTTTGCCGCGACCCAACTGACCCTGCCCGACACCCAACTGCTCGCGCTCGCCCGCAGCGAGAGCGGCGCCTTCAGCCTCCAGGTCGAGGACAACACCTGATGCTCTACAAGCGCAATCCCCAGCTCAACAAGAACGGCGAGCTGCTGCATCTGCTGTCGATCGAAGGCCTGCCGAAAGACATCGTCACGCACATCCTCGACACCGCTGCCAACTTCACCAGCGTGAGCGACCGCGAGGTCAAGAAGGTGCCGCTGTTGCGTGGCAAGAGCGTGTTCAACCTGTTCTTCGAGAACTCGACGCGCACGCGCACCACCTTTGAGATCGCGGCCAAGCGCCTTTCGGCCGACGTGATCAACCTCGACATCGCGCGCTCCTCTGCCACCAAGGGTGAGTCGCTGCTCGACACCATCGCGAATCTCTCCGCGATGGCGGCCGACCTGTTCGTGGTGCGGCACAGCGAATCGGGCGCGCCCTACCTGATCGCGCAGCACGTTGCGCCGCACGTGCACGTGGTCAATGCCGGCGACGGGCGCCATGCGCACCCGACGCAAGGGCTGCTCGACATGTACACGATCAGACATTACAAGAAGGACTTCGCGAACCTCACGGTCGCGATCGTTGGTGACGTGCTGCACTCGCGCGTGGCGCGCTCCGACATCCATGCGCTCACCACCCTGGGCTGCGCCGAGGTGCGCGTGGTCGGCCCCAAGACACTGGTGCCGACCGACATGGCGCAAATGGGCGTGCGCGTTTGCCACACGCTCGAAGAGGGCATCAAGGGCTGCGACGTGGTCATCATGCTGCGCCTGCAGAACGAGCGCATGAGCGGCGCGTTGCTGCCGTCGTCGCAGGAGTTCTTCAAGACCTACGGGCTCACGCAAGAGAAGCTGCAACTGGCCAAACCGGACGCGATCGTGATGCACCCGGGCCCGATCAACCGCGGCGTCGAGATCGACTCGGCCGTGGTCGACGGCAAGCAGAGCGTGATCCTGCCGCAGGTCACTTTCGGGATCGCGGTGCGCATGGCCGTGATGAGCATCGTGGCGGGAACAGACGCATGAACATCCTCATCACTTCCGGTCGCGTGATCGATCCGGCGTCGGGGCTCGACCAGACATCCGACATCGCCATCGCCGGCGGCAAGCTCCTGGCCATCGGCAGCACGCCCAAAGACTTCAAGGCCGAGCGAACGATCGACGCATCCGGCTGCATCGTCGCGCCGGGCCTGGTCGACCTCGCCGCACGCTTGCGCGAGCCCGGCTACGAGCACGAAGGCATGCTCGACAGCGAGATGGCCGCGGC
>JBDUCH010000300.1:0-5206 GCA_040003555.1 Variovorax sp.
GTCATCTTTTCTCTCTATCTACAATCTGCCGCTTCTCGCGTGCGTACGCGCGCACGCGCATACGTGTGCATATTCAAACTAACAGACTTCGGCGATGCCCTCCAAAACCCCTTCGAACACAGGTCGCCGCATTCAGACGCGCCGCTCCGGCATCCACGGCAACGGCGTCTTCGCAGTGCAGGACATCGCCGAGGGCGAGACGCTGATCGAATACAAGGGCGAGGTCATCAGCTGGAAAGAGGCGCTGCGCCGCCATCCGCACGACCCGGCCCAGCCGAACCACACCTTCTACTTCCACATCGATGACAAGCATGTGATCGACGGCAGGGTCAACGGCAACGCAGCCAGGTGGATCAACCACGCCTGTGAACCGAATTGCGAAGCCGACGAGCAGGACGGCCGTATCTTCATCAAGGCACTGCGCAACATCGCGGCCGGTGAAGAACTCAACTACGACTACGGCCTGATCATCGACGAGCCCTACACGCCCGAACTGCTGGCCGAGTTCCCCTGCTGGTGCGGCGCCGAGTCCTGCCGCGGCACGCTGCTCTCGCCCAAGGACAACGACGAGCAGGCGAAGGCCGAGGAAAAGAAGAAGAAAAAGGCGAAGAAAAAGAAGAAGGCCGAGAAAGAGGCGAAGAAGGCCAAAAAAGCCAAAAAAGCCAAGAAGGCTGGCAAGGAGTGACGAACCGCTGGCCTGTCGCCGAACTGCGCGCCGCACTCGACGCGCTGGTGCCGGGCTTCGCGGTCGAGGTGGTGGCCGAGATCGACTCGACCAACACCGAACTCATGCGCCGCGCGCGTGCCGGGCGGCCCGCGCCGCTGCTGCTGGTGGCCGAGCGCCAGACCGCCGGGCGCGGCCGGCTCGGCCGGCCCTGGCAAAGCACCGCGGACGGCGGGACTGATGCGCCGGACGAATCGCTGACCTTTTCGATCGGGCTGCCGCTCGCGCCGGGTGACTGGTCGGGCCTGTCGCTCGCGGTGGGCGTCAGCGTGGCCGAAAGCCTGGATCCGGCCGGCAGCCAGTTGCGCCTGAAGTGGCCGAACGATCTCTGGACGGTGCAGGATCGCAAGCTCGGTGGCATCCTGGTCGAAACCGCGCTGCCGCAGGCGAGCGCCGCCCAGCGCTACCTGGTGATCGGCATCGGGCTCAACATCGGGCCGCGCAAAGCCGCCGGGCTGGCCACTGTCCCGGCCTGGCTGCGCGAGTTCTGCCCCGACGCACAGGCGCCGCAGGTGCTGGCCGACATCGTGCCGCCCCTGGTGCGCAGCGTGCTGGGGTTCGCCGAACACGGCTTCGCAGCCTTCGCAGAAGGTTTTGCGGCGCGCGACGCATTGCGCGGGCGCGACGTGCGCCTGAGCGATGGCACCGAAGGCCGCTGCGAGGGCGTGGGGCCGGGCGGGGAACTGCGCGTGCAGACCGCGACCGGCCTGCAGTCGGTCACCAGCGCCGAGGTCAGCGTGCGGCCGTCGGGCGGCGGGGTGGCACCATGAGCAAACCCCGTCTTCTGCTGGCGGCGCTGCTGCTTGCCAACCTGGTTTATTTCGCGTGGACGCAAGGCGGACTGGCCATGTTCGGCCTGGTGCCAGCCGCTTTCGCAGAGCACGAGCCGCAGCGCATGACGCAACAGATCCGCCCCGGCGCACTGCAGATCCGCAATGAAGCGGCCGCCGCGGCGGCGGCGCCCGTGCCTGCGACGCCGGTCGAGCCGGCGGAGCCCGCAGCGTCTACGCCGTGATCCGAAAGCCCCCGACGTTTCAGCTCAAACGGTTTCGAAGCGCACGCTGAAGCGCACGCCGGGCGGTTGCTTGCCGGGCCTGGCGTCTTCGAGGTGCACCGTGGCCTTGTGCTGCCGCGCGATCTCCAGCACGATCGGCAGCCCCAGGCCGGAGCCGTCTGCCTCGTTGCCGAGCACGCGGTAAAAGGGCTCGAACACCAGTTCGCGCTCGTGCTCCGGAATGCCGGGCCCCGAGTCCTCCACCTGCAGCAGCACCACGTGGCCGAACGGGTCGGCCAGCACGCGTGCCGTGATCACGCCCGGCCGTTCGTCCGACGAGGGCGTGTAGTTGATCGCGTTGTCGACCAGGTTGCGCACCATCTCCTTCAGCAGGGTCAGGTTGCCGTCGAACATCACGCCGGGCGCGCCCGGCTCCGCACCGTCGTAGCCGAGGTCGATGCGCTTTTCGATGGCACGGGGCACCGCTTCGCGCACGACGTCGATGGTCAGCCGGGCCAGATCGCAGTGCTGCCAGGCGCGCGCGCCGGCACCGCCTTCGGCCCGCGCCAGCGCCAGTAGCTGGTTCACGGTGTGGGTGGCGCGAACGCTGGAACGCCCGATCTGCTGCAGCGACTGCTTCAGATCGTCGGCGCTCGCGCCCTTGCGCTGGGCCAGGTCGGCCTGCATGCGCAGCCCGGCCAGCGGCGTCTTGAGCTGGTGCGCGGCATCGGCCAGAAAGCGCCTCTGGATCGCGATGGAGACCTGCAGCTTGGTCAACAGCCCGTTGACCGACATGACCAGCGGCGCCACCTCGACCGGAACCGCGCTGTCGTCGAGCGGGCTCAGGTCGTCGGGCTTGCGCTCGCGGATGCGGTCTTCCAGTTCAGACAGGGGCTTGATGCCACGCACCAGCGCCAGCCAGATCAGCAGGATCGCGAGTGGCAGGATCGCAAACTGCGGCAGCAGCACGCCCTTGATGATTTCGGTGGCCAGCACCTTCTGCTTTTCGCGCGTTTCGCCCACCTGCACCAATACAAGCCCCGACCCCGGCAGTGCTGGCTGCACCCAGGTGTAGGCCACGCGCACCGGCTCGTCTCGCATGCGTTCGGTGCGGATGAACACCCGCTCGTCGGTGGGCACCTCGTCGTCGGGTGGCAGCGGAAGGTCGGCGTCGCCGCCGAGCAGATCGCCTTCGGCGCCACGCACCTGGTAGTAGACGCGGTCGGTGTCGTCGCCACGCAGGATGTCGCGAGAGGGTTGCGGCAGGTAGAAGCGCACGCGCTTGTCCTGCACCGTGACCAGCGCGGCCAGCGTCTGCACGTTGTATTCGAGCGCGCGGTCGAACGGCCGGTTGGCAATGCCTTGCGCCACCAGCCACGTGACTCCGATGCTCACCGGCACCAGCAGCAGCAGCGGCGTGAGCATCCAGTCCAGAATCTCGCCGAACAGCGAGCGCTGGCCGCGCTGGAACAGGCGAATCACCAGCCCATCCGCCGGGCCGCCCCAAGGGCGCAACGATGAGGGCGGGGGCCCATCAGTTGATCTTTTCCAGGCAGTAGCCGAGGCCGCGCACGGTGGCGATGCGGATCGGGCCCTTCTCGATCTTCTTGCGCAGGCGGTGGATGTAGACCTCGATCGCGTTGAGGCTCACTTCCTCGCCCCATTCGCAGAGCCGTTCGACCAGCTGATCCTTGCTGACCAGCCGGCCGGCGCGCTGCAGCAGCACTTCGAGCAGGCCGAGCTCGCGGGCCGACAGTTCGACCATCTTGCCGTCGATGGTGGCAACGCGGCCGGCCTGGTCGTACGTGAGCGGGCCGTGCTTGATCGCGTTGCTGGTGCTGCCCATGCCGCGCCGCGTGAGGGCGCGCACGCGCGCTTCGAGCTCCTGCAGGCTGAACGGCTTGGCCATGTAGTCGTCGGCGCCATGGTCGAGGCCCTTGACGCGTTCTTCCACGCTGTCGGCCGCGGTCAGCACCAGCACCGGCAGCGTGGAGCCGCGTGCACGCAGCCGCTTCAGGATCTCGAGGCCGTGCATCTTGGGCAGGCCGAGATCGAGGATCAGCAGGTCGAATTCGCTGTTGGTCATCAGCGCCGCGTCGGCCTGCGAGCCGGTCGAGACATGGTCGCAAGCTGCGCCCGAGGTGCGCAGGCTGCGCAGCAGGGCATCGGCCAGCACCTGGTCATCTTCGGCAATCAGGATTCGCATTGGCCTTCTCCGGCTGTTCGGCGCGAATTCTAGGCCGCGGCGTAGGCTTCGAGGCCTATCGTCACCACGGTGGCGATCTCGTCGCCGACGCTGGCGCGGAACTCGTGTTCGGCCTGCGCCACGGCACGCCGGAAGGCTTCGAGCCAGGCCAGTCCGTCGGTGGTGAACAGCACGCGGCGCGCGCGCGCATCGAGCGGGTCGGGCCCGCGCGTGACCAGGCCCCAGGCCTCGCACTGGTCGACCAGCGCGCCCATCGCCTGCTTGGTCATGCCGGCGCGCCCGGCCAGTTCGGTCAGGCGCGAGCCGTTGCGTGCGAGGTGGCGGGTGATGTGGATGTGCGCCGCGCTGACCTGCTGCCGCGCGGCGAGATTGGAGAGCGCCAGCGGCACATCGACGTCGTGCGCCATCAGGGCCAGCACGCGCTCGTCGAAGCGGCGCATCGCATGGCCGAGCAGCCGGCCGAGATGAACCTGGCGCCAGTCGTCGGCATGTGAAAGTGCATCGTCAACCATCATTCAATAGTAAATCAAACTGACCAAAATCAGGGTTTACTTCGACCAATGGCCCACTACACTACTGTTCAAGCATCCAGCCTGTAATTAAAAGCAGATTGGATAAAGCAGATACCAACCCGTTGATATTCAAGGAGATTTCCAGATGGACGCACTCGTCAAAGGCACCAGCATCTCGGTCGCAGGCAGCGAAAAAGCCAAGGCCCTGCAGGCCGCGCTGGCCCAGATCGAAAAGCAGTTCGGCAAGGGCACGATCATGCGGCTCGGTGAAGGCGAGGCGCTGGAAGACATCCAGGTGGTCTCCACCGGCTCGCTGGGCCTCGACATCGCGCTGGGCGTCGGCGGCCTGCCGCGCGGTCGCGTCATCGAAATCTACGGCCCGGAATCGTCGGGCAAGACCACCCTCACGCTGCAGGTCATCGCCGAAATGCAGCGCCAGGCCGGCACCTGCGCCTTTGTCGATGCCGAACACGCACTCGATGTGCAGTACGCCCAGAAGCTCGGCGTCAACCTGTCCGACCTCTTGATCAGCCAGCCCGACACCGGCGAGCAAGCGCTCGAAATCGTCGATTCGCTGGTGCGCTCGGGCGCGGTCGACCTGATCGTGATCGACTCGGTTGCCGCGCTCACGCCCAAGGCCGAAATCGAAGGCGAAATGGGCGACTCGCTGCCCGGCCTGCAGGCCCGCCTGATGAGCCAGGCGCTGCGCAAGCTCACCGCCACCATCAAGAAGACCAACTGCATGGTCATCTTCATCAACCAGATCCGCA
>JBDUCH010000301.1:0-5184 GCA_040003555.1 Variovorax sp.
TCATCAAGTCGGCGCAGATGGGCGTGCCGATCGTGGTCTCGCGCAGCGGCATCACACAGATGGGGCACGAAGTGGCGCAGCGGGTCGGCCTGTGCGCGATCGGGCGCGCCACCAACCGGCATTTCGTCTGCTACGCCGGGGCTGAACGGATCGTGTTCCAGCCGGAACTTGCGGTGCCGGCGCGCGCCTAACAAGTCCTTGTCCGCCGCCGGCGCGCCCGTGTCGGCTATCTTCGAGCCATGAACGCTTCCCTCCGCCTTGGCTGGCGCACGCTCTGGCGCGATCTGCGCGCGGGCGAGTTGCGCCTCCTGATCGTCGCCGTCCTGCTGGCCGTGGCCGCGCTCACCGCCGTCGGTTTCTTCGCCGACCGGCTCAAGGGCGGGCTGCAGCGCGACGCGCGCCAACTGCTCGGCGGCGACGCGGTGCTGGCCAGCGACAACCCCACGCCGCCGGCTTTTGTCGAGCGGGCGCGTGCATTGGGACTGCAGGCCACTGCCAACTACGGCTTTCCGACCATGGCGCGGGCCGACGATGCGCAGGGCGGCGCGACCAAGCTGGTCGCACTGAAGGCCGTCACCACCGGCTATCCGCTGCGCGGCAGTGTGCAGACCACCACCGCGCCCAACGCGCCCGGCCAGGCCACGCGCGACCTGCCGGCGCCGGGCGATGTCTGGGTCGACGCCTCGCTGCTCGAGGCGCTGGCGCTCAAGCTCGGCAACACGCTGCTGCTCGGCGACACCGGCCTGCGCATCGCCCGCATCATCACGCTCGAACCCGATCGCGGCGCCGGTTTCATGAGCTTTGCGCCGCGCGTGATGCTGAACCAGGCCGACGTAGCACGCACCGGCCTCGTGCAGCCGGCCAGCCGGGTGAGCTACCGCTTCGCGGTCGCGGGTTCCGCGGGCGCGGTCAAGCAGTTCAGCGACGCGGTCGAGGCCGGCATCAAGAAGGGCGAGCTGCGCGGCGCGCGGCTCGAATCCTTCGAGAGCGGCCGGCCGGAGATGCGCCAGACGCTCGATCGGGCCGAGAAATTCCTGAACCTCGTGGCGCTGCTCGCGGCCTTGCTCAGCGCCGTGGCGGTCGCCCTGGCCGCGCGCGGTTTCGCCGCGAGCCACCTCGACGACTGCGCGATGCTGCGCGTGCTGGGCCAGAGCCAGCGCACCATTGCGGGAGCCTATGCGTTCGAGTTCGCAATAGTCGGCCTCGTGGCCAGCGGGCTTGGCGTGGCGGTCGGCTTCGGCGTGCACTACGCGTTCGTCGTGTTGCTGGCCGGGCTGGTCGAATCGGCGCTGCCTGCGCCCACGCTGTGGCCGGTCGCATTCGGGCTCGGCATGGGGCTCACGCTGCTGTTCGCATTCGGCCTGCCGCCGGTGCTGCAACTGGCCAGGGTGCCGCCGCTGCGCGTGATCCGGCGCGATGTCGGCGGCCTCAAGCCGGCCTCGGTGGCGGTGCTCGGCATCGGCGTGCTGGGCTTCGCGGCCCTGCTGGTCGCAGCCAGCAGCGACCTCAAGCTCGGCCTGATCGCGGTCGGCGGCTTCGGCGCGGCGGTGGCCGTGTTCGCGCTGCTGAGCTGGCTGGCCGTGAAGGTCCTGCGCCGCAGCGTCAACGAGAGCACGGCGCCGCGCTGGCTGGTGCTGGCCACGCGGCAGATCTCGGCACGGCCGGCCTATGCGGTGGTGCAGGTAAGCGCGCTGGCGGTCGGCCTGCTGGCGCTGATCCTGCTGGTGCTGCTGCGCACCGACCTGGTGGCGAGCTGGCGCCGCGCGACGCCGCCCGATGCGCCGAACCGCTTCGTCATCAACGTGATGCCGGATCAGAGCGAGGCTTTCCAGAAAACGCTGCGCGACGGTGGCGTCAGCAAGTTCGACTGGTACCCGATGATCCGCGGCCGGCTCATCTCGGTCAACGACAAGCCGGTGTCGCCCGACGACTACGCCGACGAGCGTGCCAAGCGCCTGGTCGACCGCGAGTTCAACCTGAGCAACAGCGCCGCGGCGCCGCCGCACAACATCGTGACGGCCGGTGCCTGGAAGCCCGATGCGCCAGGCGAGATCAGCGTGGAAGAGGGCCTGGCCGAAACGCTGGGCCTGAAGCTCGGCGACAGCCTGCGCTTCGACATCGGCGGCATCCCGAGCGACGCGCGCATCACCTCGCTGCGCAAGGTCGACTGGGGCTCGATGCATGCCAACTTCTTCGTGATGTACACCGTCGCCAACCTGGCCGACGTGCCGGCTACCTACATGGGCGCGTTCCGCGCGCCCGAGACCAAGGGCTTCGACAACGCCCTCGTGCGTGCCTATCCGAACGTCACCAACGTCGACATGAGCGCCACCATCGGGCAGGTGCAGCGCGTGCTGGACCAGGTGATCCGCGCGGTCGAGTTCCTGTTCGGCTTCACGCTGGCGGCGGGGCTGCTGGTGCTGTTCGCCACCGTCACCGCCACGCGCGAGGAACGGGCGCGCGAGTTCGCGGTGATGCGCGCGGTCGGCGCGCGTGCCAGCCTGCTGCGGCAGGTGCAGCGCGCCGAACTGGTCGGGGTCGGCCTGCTGGCTGGTTTTCTCGCGAGCATCGTGGCCTCGGTGATTGGCTGGGGCCTGGCGCGCTATGTGTTCGACTTCACCTGGACGGCGTCGCCGCTGGTGCCGGTCGGTGGTGCGCTGGCCGGTGCGGTGCTGGCGCTGGCCGCAGGCTGGTGGGGCTTGCGCGAGGTGTTGCGCCGGCCGGTGGTCGAGACGCTGCGCCGCGCCGCGGAATAGGGGCGGCCGTGGCCGCGATCGAATTCCAGACTGCGCGGCTGCGCTTGCGCCAGTGGCGCTATGCCGACCGCGCGCCTTTTGCCGCGATGAACGCGGATCTGCGCGTGCGCGAATTTTTCTACCCGACGATCCTTGCGCGCGCCGAAAGCGACCACATGGTCGACATCTGCCAGGCGCACATCGAACAGCGCGGCTGGAGTTTCTGGGCGGTCGAGACGCTCGCCACGCACCAATTCATCGGCTTTGTCGGGCTCGGCGTGCCGAGCCATGCGCTGCCGTTCCTGCCGTGTGTCGAGATCGGCTGGCGTCTGGCGCAGGCGCACTGGGGGCAGGGCTACGCAACCGAGGCGGCGCGCGCCGCACTGCGGGTCGGGTTCGAGCAACTCGCGCTCGACGAGATCGTCGCGTTCACCGCGGCGCCCAATGTGCGCTCCAGCGCCGTGATGGCGAAGCTTGGCATGGAACCCGACGGGCGCTTCGAGCACACGGCCGTGCCGGTGGGCCATGCACTGCGCGAGCACCTGCTGTACCGGCTGTCACGCGAGCGCTGGCTGGCCCTGTCGGCACAGCAGGGACAATGACGCCATGCAGATCCAGGAAAAACCCGAGTTCGCCACGCCCTTCGAATGGATCGGCGGCGAAGACAAGGTCCACGCGCTGGTCGAGCGCTTCTACGACCTGATGGAGCTCGATCCGGCCTACGCGCACCTGCGCGCCGTGCATGGCAACACGCTCGACAACGCGCGCCAGCGCCTGTTCTGGTTCCTGTGCGGCTGGCTCGGCGGGCCGCAGCACTACACCGACCGCTTCGGCCACCCGATGCTGCGTGCGCGCCATCTGCCGCAGAGCATCGGCGGCCACAGCATTGGCATCAAGGAACGCGACCAGTGGCTGGCCTGCATGGATCAGGCGATGGGCGAAACCGGCGTGCCCGAGGCGCTGCGCGCGCGCCTGCGCGACTCCTTCTTCCAGACTGCCGACTGGATGCGCAATCGCGGCGAATGAGCCGCAGCAACCCGAACACCTTTTCACCATGAATTCGATCGTCATCATCGGCGGCGGCCATGCCGCCGCCCAACTCTGTGCCGGCCTGGCGGAAGCGGGGCAGGGTGCACGCGTGCACCTGGTCTGCGAAGAGGCATGCGAGCCCTATCACCGGCCGCCGCTGTCCAAGGCCTTTCTAAGGAATGCAGAAGAAGTGACGCAGCCGCACAAGGCGCTTGACTGGTACCGCGAGGCCGGCATCACGCTGCACCTCGGTGATGCGGCGGTGTCGATCGACCGCGCTGCACACACCGTCACGCTGCGCTCGGGCGCGCAGTTGCCCTACGAGCGGCTGGTGCTGGCCACCGGCACGCGCGCACGCCGGCTGCCGGGCCTGCCCGAGGGGCTCGACAACGTCGCGATGCTGCGCGCCGCCGACGAAGCGCATCGCCTGCGCGCGCGGCTCGCTGCGGCGCAGCAGGTGTCGGTGCTGGGCGGCGGCTTCATCGGCCTCGAAGTCGCGGCCACCGCGCAGGCACTGGGCAAGACCGTGCGCGTGATCGAAGCCGCGCCGCGCCTGCTCGGCCGTGCCGTGTCGCCCGGGCTGTCGGCGCACGTGCTGGCCACGCACCGCGCGGCGGGCATCGAGGTTGTGTTGGGCGCGCAGGTTGGTGGCTTCGAAGTGGTGGCCGACCGGCTGGTGTCGATCGAGGTCGATGGCGTGCGGCTGCCGGTCGACCTGCTGCTGCTCGGCATCGGCGCTGTGCCAGAGACCACGCTCGCACAAGCCACGGGGATCGAGTGCGCCGACGGCATCGTGGTCGACGCCCACATGCAGACCAGCGACCCCGATGTGCTTGCGGTCGGCGACTGCACGCGCTTTCCGGATCGGCGCGCCGGCCGGGCGCTGCGGCTCGAGTCGGTGCAGAACGCCAATGACCAGGCGCGCACTGCGGTCGCCACGCTCACCGGCGCGCCGACGCCGCACGACGTGCTGCCCTGGTTCTGGTCGGATCAGGGCGGCATGCGGCTGCAGATGGCCGGCCTGGTGCCGGCCGAAGGCACACCGGGCCTGAGCACGGTGCGCCGCCCGGGGCCGGCTGCCAACCCGAACGCATTCTCGTTGTTCCACTACGTCGACGGCCAACTGGTGTGCGTGGAGTCGGTCAGTGCGCCGGTCGACCACATGATGAGCCGCAAGCTGCTGGAGGCCGGGCGCAGCCCTGAGCCTTCAGCGGTGGCCGATGCGGCGGTGCCGTTGAAGAGCCTTTTGGCCTGATTCGGTTCTTGCGTTCACAGAGGCCGACGTTGATCTGAGCACTGAGATTTCCGGTTCCGGGGTGGGCTCAGGGCGGCGGGGCACGCTGCTCCGCGAATGTCCCCCGCCGGCAGCCTGCGGCTGCCGGCTCCTCCTTTATTTCGCTGCGCAGCGTGCCCCACCGCC
>JBDUCH010000302.1:0-5151 GCA_040003555.1 Variovorax sp.
AGACGTGACCCGCGCGGAGATCGATGCGGCAGTCCGCGAAGGCGCGCGCGACCTGAACCAGCTCAAGGCCTGGACGCGCTGCGGAATGGGCCCATGCCAGGGCCGCAGCTGCGGCGATGTGGCCGGCGCGCTGTTGGCCCTCCACACCGGCAGCCGCGAGGCCGTGGGCTGCTTCACCGGCCGCGCGCCGCTGCGGCCGGTGTCGCTGGCCGAGGTCGCGGGCAACTACACCTACGCCGACATCCCGATTCCGAAAGCGGCCCCGCTGTGAGCACGGCTGCAACCGGCTACGACGCGATCGTCATCGGCGGCGGCGTCATGGGCTGCTCGACCGCGCTGCATCTGGCGCAGGGCGGAATGCGCGTCGCCCTGATCGACCGTGGCCCCTTGTGCCGCGAGGCCTCTGGCGTCAACGCCGGCACGCTCACCCTGCACATGACCCGCGCGGCGCTGGTGCCGTATGCGATGCGCGCGTGGCGCATGTGGATGGAGGCCGAGCAATGGCTCGGCATGGGCGTGCAGGCCACGCACGTGCCCGGCCTCACGCTGGCCTTCACCGAAGGCGAGTGCGAGCTGGTCGAGCTGCGCGCGAAGGCGCGTCGCGAATACGGCGCGCCGATCGAAGTGATCTCGCCCGAACGCGCGCGCGAGATCGAGCCCGGCGTGCATCCCGGTCTGCTGAAGGCCGGCTACTGCGAAATCGACGGCTTCGCCAGCGCCTACCTCACGGGCCGTGCCTTCCGGCATGCGCTCACGCGCGCGGGCGTCGGCGTGCTGGAGAACACGCTCGTCGATGCCATCGAATCCGGCGACGCCGGCCACACGGTGCGCTTCACTGGTGCGGCCGGCATCGGCACGCTGCGCACCCGGCGGGTGGTGCTGGCCGGCGGCGTCTGGATCGAGGACATGCTGGCCTGGCTTGGTGTGCAGATCCCGATCAAGGTGCTGATCAACCAGCTCATCGTCACCGAGCGCATCCGGCCGGTGATGCGCACCGTGCTCAGCGTGGCCAATGGTTTGCTCTCGCTCAAGCAGTTCGCCAACGGCACCGTGCTGATCGGTGGCGGCTGGCAGGGCGAGGGCGACCGCGTACGTGGCGGGGTCGAGGCGCGGCCGCAGAACCTGGTCGGCAACATGCGGCTGGCTGCCTATGCAGTGCCGGCGCTGGCCGAAGCGCGCGTGGCGCGCATCTGGCTCGGCCTCGAGGCCGAGACCGCCGACGCCATGCCGATCGTCGGCGACGTGCCCGGTGTGCGCGACGCCTACGTCGTCGGCAGTGCGCATTCGGGCTACACCAGTGGCCCTTTCATGGGCCGCATCCTAGCCCAGCACATTCTCGGCCAGGCACCCGACCTGCCGCTGTTCGAACCCGCCCGCCTGCTGGGCATGCCGATGCCCGGCGCCTGAAACTGCTCTGCTCACGCCATGATCCCTGACCGTCCCAACGCTTTCCACGGCATCTACGCCGCCACGCTTTGCCCCTTGCTCGACGACGGGCGCATCGACCAGACCACGCTGGCGCGGCATCTGGAAGCCAACGCTTTCGTGCCCGGCATGGCCGGCCTGCTCATCAACGGCCATGCGGGCGAGAACTTCATGTTGTCGCGCGAAGAAAAGCGCCGCGTGGCCGAGATCGCGGCCGAGGTTTGCGGCCGTCACGCCATCCTGGTGAGCGGCATCAACGCCGAAGACAGCTTCGAGGCGCAGCGCCATGTCGACGATGCGCAGGCCGCAGGCGCCGACGCGGTGCTGCTGTTCCCGCCGTTCTCCTGGGCTTTGTCGCAAGACGAGCACATGGCGGTCACGCACCACCGCATTGCCAATGCCAATGCGCAGATGCCTTTGATGCTCTATCAGGCCGGAGTCAACGCCGGTGCGATGGCCTACAGGCCCGAGGTGCTGGCCGAGCTCGCGCAACTGCCGCACGTGGTTGGCATCAAGGAGGGCAGCTGGGAAGCGGCCGCCTACGAGGCCAACCTGCGGCTGGTGAAGCAAGTGGCGCCGCACGTGGCGATGATGGCCTCGGGCGACGAGCATCTCTTCACCTGCTTTCTGGTCGGCAGCGAAGGCAGCCTGGTAAGCCTGGCAGCGGTCACGCCCGAGCTCGTGATCGCGCTCGAGCAGGCGATCCGGCGCCACGATATCGACGAAGCCCGTCGCCTCAACGACCGCATCTACCCGCTCGCCAAGGCGATCTACGGCACGGCGCCGGGCGGCTACGCCACGGCGCGCCTGAAGACCTGCCTGAAGCTGCTGGGCCGCATTCCGAGCGACACGATGCGCCTGCCGATGGGCCCGCTTCCTGCTGCGGAAGTGGCCGCGCTGGAGCGCGCACTGGCCGCGGCCGGCGTGCACGCCTGAGCTGCCCTTTTTTTTGGAGACCGTCCCATGCCCCGCAAGATCATCCGCAACGGCCGCATCGTCACTGCGGTCGACGACTACACGGCCGACATCCTGGTCGACGATGGCCGCATTGTCGCGATCGGCCTCGCACTCGATGCCGGGCCCGATGCGCAGGTCATCGACGCGAAAGGCCTCATGGTGCTGCCTGGCGGCGTGGATTGCCACACCCACATGGACAACACCTTCGGTGCCTCGACCACCTGTGACAGCTTCGAGTCGGGCACGCGCTCGGCGGCGTTCGGCGGCACCACCACGATCGTCGACTTCGCGTTCCAGCGCAAGGACGTGAGCGTGCTCGAAGCGATCGAGCGTACGCGCGAGAAGGGCGCGGCCGGCGCCTGCATCGACTACGGCTTCCACGTCATCGTGACCGGCGTTGACGCGCAGGCGCTGGCCGACATGCAGCACGCGATCCGGCACGAAGGCATATCGAGCTTCAAGATGTTCATGGCCTACCCGGGCTCGGTGATGGTCGACGATGCAGCCATCTTCCAGGCCATGCGCATGGTCGGGCAGCACGGCGGCATGATCGCGCTGCATGCCGAGAACGGAACCATCATCGAGCTGCTGATCAAGGAGGCGCTGGCGCAGGGCCACACGGCGCCCAAGTACCACGCGCTGACGCGCCCCGCGATCATGGAAGGCGAGGCCACGCACCGCGGCATCAAGCTCGCCGAACTGGCCGAGGCACCGGTGTACTTCGTGCACCTGTCGGCCAAAGAGGCGCTCAAGCATGTGGTCGAAGCGCGCGACATGGGCGTGCCGGTGTTCGCCGAGACCTGCCCGCACTACCTGTTCTTCGACGACAGCGCTTACGACAGCGACGACTTCGACCTGGCCCGCTACGTGATGAGCCCGCCGCTGCGCTCGAAGGAATCACAGAAGGCGCTGTGGACGGCGCTGCGCACCGACGACCTGCAACTGGTGTCGACCGACCACTGCCCGTTCTGCATGAAGGAAGGGCACCTCGGCCGCATCAACCAGAAGCCCTACGGCCGCGACGATTTCTCGAAAATCCCGAACGGCGTGCCCGGCGTCGAGACACGCATGCCCACGCTGTACGACGGTGGCGTGCGCGCCGGCCGCATCTCGCTCAACCGCTTCGTCGAACTCACGTCGACCGCGCCGGCCAAGCTGTTCGGCATGTTCCCGAAGAAGGGCACCATTGCCGTCGGCGGCGATGCCGACCTCGTGCTGTTCGACCCCGACGCCCGGCATGTGATCTCGGCCGCGACGCAACACGGCAACACCGATTTCACCTTGTTCGAGGGAAAGGCCGTCACCGGCAAGGTCTGCAAGGTGCTGCTGCGCGGCGAACTGCTGGTCGACGGCGACCAGTGGCTCGGCGCGCCCGGCGGCGGTCAGTTCGTGGCGCGCGGCGAGTCGGGTGGCTGGTAGGCGAGACGATGCCGCTCTACAGCTACGCCTGCGCGGAGTGCGGGCCCTTTGCGGCGATGCGGTCGATCGCCGATTTTCGCGAGCCCGCGCCGTGTCCCGGGTGCGGTGCCGCGGCGGGCCGGGTGTTGTCGGCGCCGGCGCTGCTTGGGCGCACGCAGCGCCGTGCGCAAGGCAGCCTGACGGCGGGCTCTTCGTACCAGCGGCTGTCGCACCACGGTGGCGGCTGCGGTTGTTGCGCCCCCACCCGCGTACAGGGCGGGCGATAGCGACGCACAGCGGCGCATTGCGGCGCTCAGCGTTTGGTGGCGACCGTGGTCGGCTGCGTGGACGCAGCCGTTGGCGCCGAGATTTCGATCGTCAGCTCGACGATCGCACCTTCACGCCAGACGCGCAGCGGCGCGCGGTAGCCGGGCGCCATCAGGCCGACGATGGATTTCAATTCGGTTGGGGTCTGCACCCGCTGTCCCGCAATTTCGACGATCACATCGCGTGCGCGCAGGCCTGCCGGCCCGGTCGGTGCGACCACGAGCGCGCCGCGCGGCGAATCCATGCCCAGCGTGCGGGCCAACGCTGGTGTGACGGGCTCGAGCTGGGCGCCGAGGTGGCCGCTGGCCGCGGACTTCGCCGCCGCTGCTGCTGCGACGGCGCGCGGGTCGTCGCAGCCTTTTTCGCGCTGCACCTGCTCGATTGCGCTGACATGCCAGCCGTAGACCGTGTGCGTGAAGCCTGCCGTGATGCGCAAGCCGTGCTGCATCGCGGGCAGAAAGCGCGCCAGCATGTCGCAGTCGTTGCCCCGGTAGTCGGCGGGGGCGGCGTGCACGCGTTCGGGCGTTTGCGCAGCCAGATCGACCGGCATGTCCAGGCGGTTGTTGCGCTCCCCCGGCCCTGCGCAGGCCGACAGCAGTCCGAGCACTGCCACCGTGCAGCACGAAGCGAGGCGCCGGAGCGTTGGAGGAGGAATCGAGATCGGATGCATGGTCATCGGAGGCCGTAGCGCAATTTTCGTTCCGCGGCCCGGCGCGAGGCATTGCACGTCCGGCATAGACGCCGGGAAAAAAGTAGCGGGCGCGCGCAATTTCGCACGGCCGCGACAGAACGCGCGGCCTATGCTGCTTGCGCGTCAGTGCCCTGGAGCGCCGTCAGCGCCTCCGCATCCGTCCGGTAGCTGAAGAACATCGGCCCCGGCACCAGCAGCCCCGCACGGTCGAGCACCTGTTGCGCCGGCAGCTTGAGGCCGCTCAGATGCAGGCGCACGCCCTTGCTTTCGAGCAGGCGCCGGATCGCGCCGAACACCTCGGCACCGGTGATGTCGATGCGGTTGATCGGCTGCGCGAACAGGCACACGTCGGT
>JBDUCH010000303.1:0-5151 GCA_040003555.1 Variovorax sp.
TGCTGCAGGCGCCTGAACCGGCCGGGCCGCTGCAGGTCAAGCTGACCGAGGTGAAAGGCGAAATCCCCTCGGCGCAACCTTGGACGCGCTACGAGTTTGCCGACCCGCAACTGGAGGCACTCTCCGCCGGGCAGAAAATGCTGGTGCGCATGGGCCCGGCCAACGAGAAGCGGCTGAAGGCCAAGCTGGTCGCGTTCCGGGCCGGGGTGGTGACCGGCGCGGTGAGCAAGAGATAGTCTGTGCGATGGCGCACAGACAAAGTGGCCGAAGTGGAGGCTGTTGTAAGGTAGCCATTTGTGCGGTACCGAACACAACCAGGTTGCCATCGCTGCCATACTGGGCCGGCGTAGCGCAGGAGCCGGCCCGGCATCCTGCAACTGCGCGCTGACTGGAAGTTGCTTGATGGCTGTCGCGCCCACTCCCCCCAAAAATCAACTGCTGGCGGCGCTGCCGGAGGCCGACTGGCAGCGCTGGCTGCCGCAACTCGAGCGGGTCGAGATGCCGCTCGGAAAGGTGCTGTACGAATCGGGCAGCACGCTGAGCCATGTCTACTTTCCCACCACCTCGATCGTCTCGTTGCTCTACGTGATGGAGAACGGTGCTTCCGCCGAGATCGCGGTGGTCGGCAACGAAGGGATCGTGGGCATCTCGCTCTTCATGGGCGGGGAATCGACACCGAGCCGCGCAGTGGTTCAAAGCGCGGGCCACGGCTTGCGCCTCACGGCGAAAACGATCAAGGAAGAGTTCATCCGCGCGCCGGTGCTGCACCTGCTGTTGCGCTACACCCAGGCGCTCATCACGCAAATGGCGCAAACGGCGGTGTGCAACCGCCACCATTCCCTGGACCAGCAACTGTGCCGTTGGCTGCTGCTGAGCCTGGACAGGCTGCAGGGCGATGAACTGGTGATGACGCAGGAGCTGATCGCCAACATGCTCGGCGTTCGCCGCGAGGGCGTGACCGAAAGCGCACTCAAGCTGCAGAAGGCCGGGCTGATCAGGTATTCGCGCGGCCGCATCACGGTGCTGGACCGTGCCGGCCTGGAAGAGCGCACCTGCGAGTGCTATGCGGTGGTGAAGAAGGAATACGACCGACTGCTGCCCGAGCAGCGCGCAGGCCAGTGAACTCCGGCATTTGTGTGCTGCCAGACGGTCTTTGCCCGGGATAGGGAACATACTGTCCGAACCGGCCGGAACTGCGCATGCAGGCAGGGCGATCGGTGCGAGCCCCATCACCCCCGAGCGGCAGCAACCTGACGACTGCCTATTTGGCCTATGCCGAGAATCAACTCATCGCACGACTTCCCCGCAAGGATCGATTGAGCATCCTCTCGGTGTGCGAACCGATCGAACTGGTACTGGCAAAAGTGCTTTGCGAGCAGGGGGAGCCAACCCGCCATGTCTATTTTCCGAAAGACGGATTCATTTCGCTGGTGGCGCGCACCGACGGCGGTGCCGGCGTGGAGGTCGGCATGGTGGGCCGCGAAGGGATGCTGGGCGCGCAGCTCGTGCTCGGCGTCACGAAAGCGCCGTTGCACGGGTTGGTGCAGGGCGCCGGCGCGGCCTGGCGCATCACCGCACGCGACTTCCGCAAAGAGCTGCTGCAAAGTGCGCCCCTGCAACGCCACTTGCACCGATACGTTTATGTGTTGATGGCCCAACTGGCGGCATCTGCCGCCTGCCTGCGCTTTCACCAGGTCGGCCCGCGCCTCGCGCGCTGGCTTCTGATGAGCCAGGATCGCGCGCACGCCGACCATTTCCACGTCACCCACGAGTTCCTCGCCTACATGCTGGGTGTTCGTCGCGTGGGCATCACCACGGCCGCCAGCGCATTGCAGCGCGGTGGGCTGATCGAATACCACCGCGGCGAGGTGTCCGTGCTGGATCGTCATGGGCTCGAAGAGGCCGCGTGCAGTTGCTACGCCGCCGACAGCAAGGGCTACGCCGACATCCTGGGCTGACAGACGATGGGATCAGGGCGGCGTGAGCGTTTCGCGCTGAAAGCGCAGAGCGTGCCCAAGGCCGATGGCGGCGGGTGGCCCCTGCAGCGAAATAAAGGAGGAGCCGAAGGCGGGGGACATTCGCGGAAGGGGCCACCCGCCGCCATCGGCCTACCCCCGAAACCTCAAGAGCAAGCCCGATATCAGACTGTCTCGTAGTCGCTCACGGGCACGCAACTGCAGAACAGGTTGCGGTCGCCGTAGACGTTGTCGACGCGGCCCACCGGTGACCAGTACTTGGCCTGCTTGAGCGAGGCCAGCGGGAACGCGCCGAGTTCGCGCGAATAGGGGTGCGCCCATTCGGTGCCGAGCAGGCTGGCCGCGGTGTGCGGCGCATGCTTGAGCGGGTTGTCGTCCGCCGGCCAGACGCCTTCCTCGATGCGGCGGATCTCGCCGCGGATCGCGATCATCGCGTCGATGAAGCGGTCGAGTTCGGCCAGTGGCTCGCTCTCGGTCGGCTCCACCATCAGCGTGCCGGGCACCGGGAAGCTCAGCGTCGGCGCATGAAAGCCATAGTCGATCAGGCGCTTGGCCACGTCCTCGGCCGTGACGCCGCAGGCGTCCTTGATCGGGCGCAGATCCAGGATGCACTCGTGCGCCACATGGCCGTTGGCACTGGCGTAGAGCGTGGGGTAGTGGTCTTTCAGGCGCGCGCTGATGTAGTTGGCGCTCAGGATCGCGGTTTCGGTGGCGGCCTGCAGGCCTTCGGCGCCCATCATGCGGCAGTACATCCAGCTGATCGGCAGCACGGCCGCGTTGCCAAGGGGCGCAGCGGACACCGCACCAACGCCCTGCGACGCGACGCCAGCCGTGGCGTGGCCGGGCAGGAAGGGCACGAGGTCTTCCACCACGCACACCGGTCCGACACCCGGGCCGCCGCCGCCGTGCGGAATGCAGAAGGTCTTGTGCAGGTTCAGGTGGCTCACGTCGCCGCCGAACTCGCCGGGCGCCGCCACGCCGACCAGCGCGTTCATGTTGGCGCCGTCCACGTACACGCGGCCGCCGTGCGAATGCACGAGCTCGCAGAGCGCCTTGACGCCGGTCTCGAACACGCCGTGCGTGCTGGGGTAGGTGATCATCACCGCGGCCAGCTTGTCGCTGTGCTTTTCGCAGGCGCGCTGCAGGTCGTCGAGGTCGACATTGCCCTGCGCGTCGCAGGCCGTCACCACCACCTGCATGCCGACCATCTGGGCGCTCGCCGGGTTGGTGCCGTGGGCCGACGAAGGGATCAGGCAAATGTTGCGCCGCTCTTCTCCGCGTGAGGCGTGGAAAGCCTTGATCGCGAGCAGGCCGGCGTACTCGCCCTGCGAGCCGGCGTTGGGTTGCAGGCTGATGCCGGCGTAGCCGGTGGCTTCGCAGAGCCAGTTGCGCAGTTGCTGGTCGAGCTCGGCATAGCCCTTGAGTTGCTCGGCCGGCGCGAACGGATGAATGTTCGCGAACTCGGGCCAGGTGACCGGGATCATCTCGCTCGTGGCGTTGAGCTTCATGGTGCAACTGCCGAGCGGGATCATGCTGCGGTCGAGTGCCAGATCCTTGTCCGAGAGGCTGCGGATGTAGCGCAGCATCGAGGTTTCGCTCTTGTGCGTGTTGAACACCGGATGCGTCAGGAACGCGCTGGTGCGGCGCAGGTCGGCGGGGATGCGTGGCATGGCGCTGTCGGCCAGTTGCTCGAAGCGCGGCATCGGCGTGCCGTGCGGCACGAACAGGGCCCACAGCGTTTCGATGTCGCTGCGCGTGGTGGTTTCGTCGAGCGAGATGCCCAGGTGCGTCTGCAGCCGGTGCCGCAGGTTGACGCTGGCGGCCTGTGCGCGGTCGAGGATGGTCTGCGTGTCGTCGCCGCTTTTCACGGTGAGCGAGTCGAAGGCGGTGCTGTTGACGAGCTCGCGGCCCATCTGCTCCAGCCCCTGCGCCAGGATCGCGGTGAGCGCCGCCACGCGCTGCGCGATGCGCGTGAGTCCCTGCGGCCCGTGGTAGACCGCATACATGCTGGCCACCACCGCGGGAAGCACCTGCGCCGTGCAGATGTTCGACGTGGCCTTTTCTCGGCGGATGTGCTGCTCGCGCGTTTGCAGCGCAAGACGCAAGGCGGGCGCACCATGCACGTCGACGCTCACGCCCACCAGGCGGCCCGGCAGCGAACGTTTGAACGCGTCGCGGCAGGCCAGGTAGGCGGCGTGCGGGCCGCCATTGCACATCGGCATGCCGAACCGCTGCGTGGTGCCGCAGACGATGTCGGCATCCCATTCACCCGGCGGTGCGAGCAGGGTCAGCGCGAGCAGGTCGGCCGCGACGCAGAGCGCTGCGCCGATCGCGTGGGCATGGCCGGCCAGCGGCCGCAGGTCGTGGATCTGACCGGTGGTGCCGGGGTACTGCGCGAGCGCGCCGAAGAATTCGCCGCTCGCCATCAGGTGCGGCAGGGTTTCGGCGGCGGTGCTGACCTTGATCTCGATGCCCAGCGGCGCGGCACGTGTGCGCAGCACTTCAATGGTCTGCGGGTGGCAGTCGCCCGCCACCAGGAACACGTTGCTCTTGTTCTTGACGCTGCGCTTGGCCAGCGTCATGGCCTCGGCAGCGGCAGTGGCCTCGTCGAGCATCGATGCGTTGGCGATCGCCATGCCGGTCAGGTCGCACACCATGGTCTGGAAGTTCAGCAGCGCATCCATGCGGCCCTGCGAAATCTCGGCCTGGTAGGGCGTGTAGGCGGTGTACCAGGCCGGGTTCTCGAGAACGTTGCGCAGGATCACGCCGGGCGTGTGGGTGCCGTAGTAGCCCTGGCCGATGAAGTTGCGCGCGACCTTGTTCTTCGCGGCGATGGCCTTGAGCTCGGCGAGCGCGCCGGCCTCGGAGACCGGCGCCGGCAGGTTCATCGGCTTGGCGCGCCGGATCGCTGCGGGCACGATGCCGTCGATCAGTTCCTTGCGCGTGGCCGAGCCGATGACCGGCAGCATGCGGGCCTCGTCCTCGGCTTCGATGCCGATGTGGCGCGCGATGAACTCATCGGCGTTTTCAAGTTCATGGAAGGAGGGCAGGGCGTTCGGCATGGGATCGATCAGGCTTCTTCGGCGAATTTGTCGTAGGTGGTTGCGTCCATCAGCGCGTCGAGCTGCAGCGCGTCGCTGAGCTTGACCTTGAAGAACCAGCCGGCCGCGAGCGG
>JBDUCH010000044.1:0-17371 GCA_040003555.1 Variovorax sp.
CCGTCGAGCATCATGTGGTCGAAGATGCGGTCGTGGCCCATGCGGTAGCCGCCGCGGCCCTTCAGCATGAGGTAGGGCGCGTTGGTCATGCTTTCCATGCCGCCCGCGATCATCACGTCGTGCGTGCCAGCCATGAGCATGTCGTGCGCGAACATCGCGGCTTTCATGGCGGAGCCGCACATCTTGCTGAGCGTGACGGCGCCGGCACTGTCGGGCAGGCCGCCCTTGTAGGCCGCCTGCCGCGCCGGCGCCTGGCCCTGACCGGCCATGAGGCAGTTGCCGAACAGCACCTCGCCGACGCTGTCGGGCGCGATGCCGGCGCGCTCGACCGCCGCCTTGATCGCGGCGCCGCCGAGGTCATGCGCCGCAAGGGAAGAAAAGTCGCCCTGAAAGCCGCCCATGGGGGTGCGCGCAGCGCCGACGATGACGATGGATTCGGACATGGGAATGGTCTCCTTCGGATTCTTCAGAAATACGGCGCATGGCCGTCGTGGTGAAAGCGCTGCGCGTCGTCATAGGGGAAGACGTCCAGCATCTGGCCGGCCTGGATGCGTTCCTTGTGGCTCTGCCAGAAGGTGGCTTCGAGCAGGTCGGCGTGGTGCGCCATGAAGGCCTCGCGCACCTGGTCGTTGCCGAGCAGAAAGGGGCCGAAGGTCTCGGGAAACACGTCTTTCGGGCCAACCGTGTACCAGACCTCGCCGCTCATCTCGTCTTCCTCGTTGCGCGCCTCGGGCACCCTGCGGAAGTTGCAATCGGTGATGTACTCGATCTCGTCGTAGTCGTAGAACACGACCTTGCCATTGAGCGTGACGCCGAAGTTCTTCCACAGCATGTCGCCCGGGAAGATGTTGGCCGCCACCATGTCCTTGATCGCATTGCCGTACTCGACCACCGCGTGCTCGAGCTGGTCTTTCGCACGCTTGGCATGGGCTGCGTTGTCGGGCTGGGCCAGCTGGTCGAAGGCTTCCTGCAGGTAGATGTTGAGCGGGATCATGCGGCGCTCGATGTAGACGTGCTTCAGCACCACTTCCATTTCGCCGTTGCCGTCGCGGTCGCCGATTTCGAGCTGGCTCGGCGCGAACTTCTCGATCTCGGCGATCAGCTCGGGCTCAAAACGGTCGAGCGGAAATCCCACGTCGCTGTACTCCAGCGTGTCGGCCATGCGGCCGACGCGGTCGTGGTGCTTCACGAGCATGTACTTGCCCTGGATCTGCTCGCGCGTGGTGTCCTTCTGTGGCGGGTAGTAGTCCTTGATGACCTTGAACACGTAGGGAAACGACGGCAGGTCGAACACCAGCATCACCATGCCCTTGATGCCTGGCGCGATGCGGAAGCGGTCGCTCGAGTAGTTGAGGTGCGACAGGAAGTCGCGGTAGAACAGCGTCTTGCCCTGCTTGGCCAAGCCCAGCGCGTTGTAGATCTCGGCGCGCGGCTTGCGCGGCATCAGCGAGCGCAGGAACTGCACGAAGGCCGATGGCACTTCCATGTCGACCATGAAGTAGGCGCGCGCAAAGCTGAACAGCATCTGCAGGTCGTCTTCGCCGAACAGCGCGGCATCGACGTAGAACTTGCCGGCCTTGTCGTGCAGGATCGGCAGCGCGAACGGCAGTTCGATGAAGCCGTTGATGATCTTGCCGACCAGGTAGGCGCCCTTGTTGCGGTAGAACAGCCCCGACAGCACCTGCAGCTGGAAGTTGGCGCGCAGCTTGACTTGGTGAAAGCGTCCGAGGATGGCCGCCGCCACGCGCTCGGCGTCGCGCCGGCGGTTGGCAAACGCGCCCAGCAAGGCGTAGTCGTCGATCACGCGCTCGATCGTGTCGGCCAGCGTCTCGTGCCTCGGGTAGTAGGCGCGGTAGGTTGGTGCGCCGCGCGGTTCGATGTACTCGGTGCTGATGGCCGGCCGCACGAAGATGAAATCGTTCTGGAAGTAGGCGCGGTGCAGGATCTTGGTGGTCACCGAGTTGAAAAAACTCTCGGCCAGCTCGGGCTGGTGGTGGTTCACCAGCAGCCCGATGTAATGCAGCTTGACCTGGTGCCACACGTCCATGGGCTGGTCGCCGGCCTTGAATTCCTTTTCGAGCCGGGCCACGGCCTCGCTCACCCGCAGGTCGTAGAACTCGATGCGCTCGCGCTGGGCCCGCTGCTGGCCGTGCCAGTCGGCGGTTTCGAAGCGGTGCTTGGCACGCGCCGACTCGGCCCGGAACAGCCGGTAGTGGCGGTTGAAGCCATCCATCATCGCCTTTGCGATGTCGTAGGCGAGCGGCGAGTCAAGGCGTTGCGGGAACATGCGGCGACGATCAGTCCGCGGGCAGGACGACGGCGGGGTGAATGACGGCCGGGTGGTGCTGCACCTGCTCCTCGGGCGGCTTGCTCCACTTGTAGCGGATCCGCTGCACGGCGGCGCGGTAGAGCGTGTCGAGCGGCTGGGAGCCGTCGACCGTCAGCCCCAGGTCTTGCAGCAGGCCGTCGTGCACGCCGAATGCCCAGCCGTGAATGCTCACGGCCTGGCCACGGCTCCAGGCGTCGACCATGACCGTGCTGACCGCGACATTGACCACCTGCTCGGCGACATTGAGTTCGCACAACGCGTCGGCGCGCACCGCTTCGGGAAAAGTCTTCAGCATGACCCGATGCCGATCGCGCACGTCCTGGATGTGGCGGATCCAGTTGTCGGCCAGGCCGATGCGCGCACCTTCGAGGGCCGCCTGCACGCCCGAACAGCCATAGTGGCCCACCACCATGATGTGCTCGACCTTGAGCCGTTCCACTGCGAACTGGATCGCCGACAGCGCATTCAGGTCGGAGTGCACCACGATGTTGGCCACGTTGCGGTGCACGAACACCTCGCCCGGCTCCAGCCCGGTGATCTGGTTGGCCGGCACGCGGCTGTCGGAGCAGCCGATCCACATGTATCGGGGCGTCTGCTGCTTCACCAGGCTGGTGAAGAAGCCGGGGCGCTCGCGCTCCATTTGCGAGGCCCATGCACGGTTGTGCGCGAAGAGGTCTGGGAGGGTGTCTGACATGGCGGTATTGTCGATGAGCAACGGAAATGATGCGGCAGGGTTCAGCCCGCCCTCGCCTTGAGTGCGCGTGCCAGGGTGCCCTTGGTCTTTTTCTCCTGCGCGCGCACTTCGTCGAGGTTGGCCTGCAGTTCGGCGAGCCGGCCTTCGAGTGTGGCCCGATGCGCGCCTAACACCCCCAGAAAGCGCTGCAATTGCGCCACCGTATCCTGCGGGCTGTCGTACATGTCGAGGATGTCTTTCGCCTCGGTCAGGCTCAGGCCGAGCCGCTTGGCGCGCAGCGTGAGCAGCAGGCGCGCCCGGTCGCGCGCCGTGTACACACGCTGGCGCCCGCCCGGGCCGGAGCGCGCGGGCGTGAGCAGGCCCATGTCCTCGTAGAAGCGGATCGCACGTGTGGTGAGATCGAACTCGCGGGCCAGCTCGCTGATGGTGAAGGTCTGCGGATCCATTCGGGTCGGTGGGGCGGGTCGTTGCGGGCGCGACAGCAGGTTTGGTCTGCAATCCCTACAATGGGCGCTCCACCCATGACGTTTACGTAAACGTCAATCCTACATGAACCTGCTCGAACGCGAACTGAACTACCCACTCGGCGACCTGCTGCCCGAGCCGGGCACCACTCACGAAGTGCGCCCCGGCGTGCGCTGGATCCGCATGGCGCTGCCCTTCGCGCTCAACCACATCAACCTCTGGCTGCTGCGCGATACCCAGGGCGGCATCGAAGGCTGGACGGTGGTCGACTGCTGCATCTCGCGGCCGGAGTCGAAGGCGCAATGGGAGCAGATTTTCGCGACGCAGCTCGAAGGCAAGCCGATTCTGCGCGTGATCGTCACGCACATGCACCCCGACCACATCGGCCTGGCGAGCTGGCTCTGCGAACGCTGGAATGCGCCGCTCTGGATCAGCGCCACCGACTACCACATGGCACGCCTTCTGAGCAGCCCGAACGCCAGCGACAACCTGGCCGGCGGCGACGAGGCCGCCGCCTTCTTCGCGGCGCACGGATTGACCGACCCGGCCTCCATCGAAAAGATCCGCAGCCGCGGCAGCTACTACCGCGACATGGTGCCGGGCGTGCCGGGCCAATTCGTGCGCATGCTCGACGGCGACACCGTTCGTATCGGCGGGCGCGACTGGCGATGCATCAGCGGCTACGGCCATGCGCCGGAGCACATCTCGCTGTATTGCGAGCAGCTGCACGCGCTGATCGGCGGCGACATGATGCTGCCTCGCATCTCCACCAATGTGAGCGTGCACGCGGGCGAGCCCGAGGCCAACCCGTTGCGCCTGTTCCTCGACAGCATCGAGCGCTTTCTGGCATTGCCCGAAGACACGCTGGGCCTGCCGTCGCACGGCAAGCCCTTCACCGGCGTGCACCGCCGCGTGGGGCAGTTGCAGGAACACCATCGCGACCGCCTGGCCGAGATGCTGGCCGCCTGCACCGAGCGACCGCACACCGCGGCCGAGGCGCTGCCGATCATGTTCAAGCGCGAACTCGATCTGCACCAGATGACCTTTGCAATGGGCGAAACGGTGGCGCATTTGCACCTGCTCTGGTTTGCCGGCCAGCTCCAGCGCACGGTCGATGCGGCGGGGGTCTACCGCTTCGGCGCCGCCTGAGGCTGCGCTGTGGGACACACGCTCGCGCAGCTGCGCACGGGTGAGTTGGCAGGCCTGCGCCGGCTCGATCTCTGCGGCGGCTTGACCGAATTTCCGCGCGAGATCTTCGACCTCTCCGATTCGCTGGAGGTGCTCAACCTCTCGGGCAATGCGCTCGACCGCCTGCCGGACGACATCGCGCGGCTGCACCGCCTGCGCGTGCTGTTCTGCTCCGACAACCAATTCACCGCGCTGCCCGCCTCACTGGGCGCCTGCCCCGCGCTGGAAATGATCGGCTTCAAGGCCAACCGCATTCACACGGTGCCGGCCGCCGCCCTGCCCGACCGCCTGCGCTGGCTGATCCTCACCGACAACGCAATCGACGCACTGCCCGCCGGTTGGGGCCGCTTTACACGGCTGCAAAAGCTGATGCTGGCCGGCAACCGCTTGCGCGCGCTGCCCGACGACCTGGCCGGCTGCCGCCAGCTCGAGCTGCTGCGCATCGCCGCCAACCGCCTCGAATCGCTGCCGGACTGGCTGCTGCAGATGCCACGGCTCGCCTGGCTGGCCTGTGCCGGCAATCCGTTCAGCGATGCGAACGAGGCGGCCGCCTTGTCGGCGCAAACGGTGCCGCGGATCGACTGGTCGCAACTCACGCTGCAGCAACGCCTCGGAGAAGGCGCGTCGGGCGTGATCCACCAGGCCCTTTGGCGGCGCGGGCCGGGCGCGGGCGACCCGGTGGCGGTGAAATTGTTCAAAGGTGCCGTCACCAGCGACGGCTTGCCGCACAGCGAGATGGCGGCCTGCATGGCGGCCGGTGAGCACCCGGGGTTGATCCCGGTGCATGGGCGCCTCGCCGGCCATCCGCAGGGCACGGACGGCCTGATGCTGGCACTGGTGGCGCCAAGTTTCGGGAATCTGGCCGGCCCGCCGAGCCTGGACTCGTGCACGCGCGACATCTACGCCGACCACGCAGGCTGGGCGCTGCCGACAGCACTGGCGATGGCCCGCCGGATCGCTTCGGCCGCTCGGCAGTTGCATGCGCGCGGCATCCTGCATGGCGACCTGTACGCCCACAACATCCTGCACGACGAGCGGGGACAGGCGCTGCTCGGCGACTTCGGCGCGGCATCGTTCGTCGGCCTGGGCTCGCAGGCGGCGGCACTCGAACGCATCGAGGCGCGTGCCTTCGGTTGCCTGCTGGAAGAACTGCTGGATCGGTGCACGGGAGTCGACCCCGGCGCGCTGGCACCGTGGCGTGCATTGCAGCAGCACTGTCTGGGCGAAGAAGTGGCGCTTCGACCCGGCTTCGCGGCGATCGAAGCCGCCCTGGCTGCCGGCTGAAACGCTTGCCTGGCGCAGGAAGGCGTCAGTACTGCGTCAAGGGCGCCGGCCCGTTGTCGAGCCCGAGCCAGCGCTGCACCCAGCCGAACACCCTGACCGGCGGCGCCGGCCGCCAGGCGTTGAGCGCACGGGCCCGCGTTTCGGCGTGCACGATCGCCTGATCGCTGCGGTCGATCGTGCAGCAGAAACGGCAGCGCCGCATCAACGCCAGCATGGGCTCGTTGTCGGCCATCAGATCGCAATGCAGCCAGGCCGCTCCCGCTGCGCCGGCTGCGCGGCTGAGCGCGAACATGGCCCACGTGCCGATGCCGTTGCGCTGCCATTGGTCGTCCACCACCAACGCGAACTCGGCGCTGTGGCCGTCCGGGTCGATCAAAAAGCGGGCTTCGGCCACCAGCCGCTCGCGGCCGTTTTCCTGGATGCCGACCACCAGCGCCAGATGGCGGCGGTAGTCGATGCAGCTCAGGCTCGCCAATTCGTCGGCCGAGGCCGGCTGCTGGGCGTTCGGAAAGCGCCGTGCGCGCGAACGATCCGACAGCCGGTTGACCAGGTCGGCCAGCAGCCGGTTGTCCTGCGGCAACACCGGCCGCAGCGTGAGCCGCCGGCCGTCGCGCAGGGTGCGCACGTCGATCAGGCTGGTGGGGTAGTGGCTGATCAGATACGACTCAACCACTTCGGCCGGCCCCCGCGTTTGCGGTGCCAATGTCAGGATGTCTGTGCGCGCATTCATGGGATGAAGCTTAAAAAGCTACGGGGGTTTTTGCCTCCCCCAAGGGTAGTGTTGACAGTAAGACCAAAGTATGGACGGACGCAAACAGGGCCCGATCTGGTCAATACTCCACCCGAGAGGTAACCATGAACGTATTGATGGTCGACGACCATGTGATGTTTTTGCAGGGCATGAAGAACCTGCTGAACGTGTTGGTGCCTGAACTGCGGATCGAAACCACCAGCGACATCAGCCATGCGGCGCAACTGGTGCAGCTGACCGAGTTCGACCTGGTACTGCTCGACTGGCACCTGAACGACAGCGACGGTACGGAATCGATCCGCCGGCTGCGCGACGGGGGCTGCATGGCGCGCGTGGTGGTGTTGTCGGGCGAAACCAACGCCGCGCTGATCCGCCAGTCGGTCGAACTTGGCGCGGCCGGCTTCATTCCCAAGAAATACAGCTCCGAAATGATGGTGGCTGCGTTGCAGCATGTGCTGGCCGGCCGCATTTTTCTGCCGTCCGAGACGGCGCAGCCACGCGACCAGGGCGCCGGCGCCGCCAGCGACCCTCGGCTGGCCGGGCTCACTGCGCGCCAGATGGACGTTTACCGCGCCGCCACCCGCGGCCTGCCGAACAAGCTGATCGCGCGCCAGCTCGACATTGCCGAATCCACTGTCAAGGCGCATCTCACTGCGGTCTACAGCGCGCTCGGCGTGCGCAACCGCACCGAGGCGGCCTACCAGGCCTCGCGCGAGGGAATGCGAATTGACTGAAAAAACAAGCCCACCCGCCCCGCACCCCGAGCCCTCGCGCGAAGCGCGCGTCGAACGCCGCATTGCCGAGCGCCGCGCGACCCTGATGGCGCAGTACTCGCGCCGCCTGCCGGCCGTGTATGTGGGCTACATCATCATCGCGATCGTCGCGTGGCGGCAGGGGCTGCACACCTGGCCCTGGGTGTGGCTGGCCTGTACCGGTGCCGTGATGGTCTACCGCGTCCAGCTCGGGCGCGCCGTCGAGAAGAAATCCGTCGACGAGCAGATCGCTGCGCTGCCGAAGCTGGTGTTCGGCTTCACGCTGAACGGACTGACGACGGCGCCCATCGTGCCGCTTGCCTTCACCGCGCCCGACAACGTCACGCCCTTGCTGATCGGCATCATGCTGACGGCCGGCTGCGCCGTGGGCGCGGCCTCGGTGGCCGGCTCGCAGCGCGCCTTCATGGGCTTTTGCAGCCTGACCTTTCTGCTCCAGGCCATCGGCTGGTTCTGGCGCGGCGAAACACTGGGCATCGCGCTGGGCATCGGCATCGTGACCATGTACCTGGTTCTGCTGGCGAGCGTGCGCGACCACGGCCGCAACCTCAAGGAGCTGATGGGTCTGGTCGAAGACAACGCGCAGCTGTCCGAATCGGTCGAACTCGAGCGGGATCGCGCCGAGGCCGCGAGCGAGGCCAAGACCCGTTTCTTCGCGGCCGCCAGCCATGACCTGCGGCAGCCGCTGCATGCCCTGTCGATCAACGCCACCACGCTCGACATCCTCGCGCAGCGCGGCAGCGACGCCTTGCTCAAGGAGATCAGCCGCGGCATCGGCAGCGCGCTGCGCCAGAGCAGCGGCCTGCTCGACGGGCTGCTCGACATCTCGCGCCTCGACGCGCATTCGATCAAGGCCAATTTTGCGCCGCACGACATCGGCCTGCTGCTGCGCGCGGTGCGCGACGAGTACGCAGCCCTGGCAGCACAACAGGGCCTCTCGCTCGAGCTCGATCTGCCGGCCGAACCGCTCTGGGCCCGCACCGACAGCGACCAGTTGATGCGAATCATCGGCAACCTGGTGAACAACGCAATCAAGTTCACGCAACGCGGCCGCATCACGCTGGTTGGCCGGCACGGGCCGGACGGGCATGTGCTGGTGCAGGTGGTCGACACCGGCGCGGGGATCGCGGCGGATCAGCGCGAGCGCGTGTTCGAGGAGTTCTACCAGATCGGCAACCCCTCGCGCGACCGCTCGCAGGGCCTCGGCCTCGGCCTGGCGATCGTGCGGCGCACGGCAGCGCTGCTGCACATCGCCCTGCGGCTCGAGAGCGAACCGGGCCTCGGCACCACCTTCGAACTGCAGATCGACCCGGCGCCGGCGCCGGCGCACGATGTGGCGGGGAGTGCGATGCCGCCGGCGCGCGCGGCCGATGGCCACCGGCTCGCGGTGTTGCTGGTCGACGACGAGGCCGAAGTGCTGTCGGCCCTGTGCACCTACCTCGATCAGCTCGGCTGGTCGGTCAAGGGCGTGACCACCGGGGAGCAAGCCGAACGCGCATTGCTTGCCGGCTTCGTGCCCGACGTGATGGTGGTTGATTTCCGGCTGCGGGACGAAACCGGCCTTGACGTGATCGACCGGGTGCGCGAGCGGCAACCCGGCCTGCCGGCCGTGATCGTCACCGGTGAAACCGCACCCTCTCGCTTTGGCGAGCTTTCGGGTGCGGCCGAGCGCGTGCTGCACAAGCCGGTGGCCGGCGAGCTGTTGGCGCGCACGCTGCAGGAGGTGGTGATCGAGCTCGACCCGCAGAACGGCGCGCCCGCCGCTGCGGCGACTGCTTCCTGAAAAAGGAGCCGACCTTGCGCCGCTGGTTGCTGTCGACGATGCTCTGGCTCGTGGCATTGATCGCCACCGGTTGCGCCACCCTGCCCGATGGGCTGACCGGCCCCCCCTCGAAGGCGCTGCGGGCCTCGGCCGCCACCAAGCTCGGCCGCATCGCCCAAGCCGCATCGCCCGATCCCGACCTGAGCGGATTCCGGCTCATGCCGGGCGGGGATTTCGCACTCAGCACGCGGCTCGAACTCGCGCGCCGCGCGGAGCGCACGCTCGACGTTCAGTACTACCACATCGAAAACGACGAGACCGGCCGCTACTTCCTGCGCACGCTGCGCGACGCTGCGCAACGCGGCGTGCGCGTGCGCTTGCTGATGGACGACCTCTACACCTCGGGCGAAGATGCGTTGCTGCTCGGCCTGGCCGCCACGCCCAACCTCGAGCTGCGGCTGTTCAACCCGTTTCCGGCCGGACGCGGCAGCCTGCGCATGCGTTTCGCCGCGTCGCTCCTCAACTTCGACCGGGTGCAGCGGCGCATGCACAACAAGCTGTTCATCGCCGACGGTGCGATGGCCGTGGCCGGAGGTCGCAACATCGGCAACCAGTACTTCACGCGCACGGCAGGCCCGAACTTCCTCGACCTCGACACCTTCGTGACCGGCGCATTGCTGCCGCGGCTCGGCAACCTGTTCGACCAGTACTGGAACAGCGAGTACGTGCTGCCGCTGCATGCAGTCGTGAAGAGCGACGCGACGCGCGAAGAACTGCAGGCCGGCTTCGAACGGATGACCGGCCCCGACAGCACCCCGCCACCGCCCCGGCCAGCACCCAACGACCTGCTCGGCTACGGGCCGATCGTCGAAGAACTCAACGCGGGCCGGCTCGGCCTGATCTGGAGCCGGGCCGAGGCCTATGCCGACTCGCCCGATCGCGTGATCGGCAAGACCGTGTCGTACGGCGGGGTGCCGCTGCTCGATGTGGACAGCGTGCGCTACAACGTGCTGGAGCAGATCCGCCGCGCACGCAGCGAGGTCAGCATCACTTCGCCGTACCTGATCCCCGGCAAGGGCGGCCTCGAGGTGATGCAGGAGGTGCACGGCCGCGGCGTCAAGATGAGCGTTGTCACCAACTCGCTCGCCGCCACCGACGAGCCGCTGGTGCACACCGGCTACCGGCGCTACCGGCCCGACATGCTGAAGCTCGGCATCGACATGTACGAGCTGAGTTCGGTGCGAACGCGCGCCAGCGTGCGGCTGGGCCTGTTCGGCTCCTCGATCGGCCGGCTGCATGCCAAGTCGGCCGTGATCGACCGGCGCATCCTGTTCATCGGCTCGATGAACTTCGACCCGCGCTCCGACATGCTCAACACCGAGATCGGCCTGTTCATCCAGAGTCCCGAGATGGCGCAACAGGCGCTGAAACTGATCGAGGTGCTCAAGCAGCAGGGCGCCTACCGGCTGCGCTTTGCGGAGGGCACGCAGAACATCGAATGGGTCAGCGGCCCGGCTGGCGCGCAGGAAGTGCTGAGCGTGGAGCCCGACTCGGACTTCTGGAGCCGCACGGTGCTGGAAATCCTGGCGCCGCTGACCCCCGAGAGCTTTCTGTGATCAGGGCTTGAGGTTGATCGCTTCGACCTGAACCAGCAGCCTCACCTTGTCTTCGAAACCGAAGTTGAGGCCCCACAGAATTCCCCACTGGCTGCGCTCGACCGTGGTTTCGAAGTCGCCGCCGCACACCTGCCGCTTGATCAGCGGGTTCAGGTAGCAGTTGAACCGGCTGGCCCTCAGCAGGATCGGCTTGGTCTGTCCCATCAGCGTGAGCGTGCCGCCGACCTCGGCGACCTTGTCGCCGGTGAAGGCGATCTTGTCGGCCTGGAAACGCGCGGTCGGGAATGCCGCCACATTGAAGAAGTCCTTGCTCTGCACGTGCCGGTTCAGCAGGTCGACGCCGGTGTTGATGGAGGTCATGTCCATCGTGATGTCGATCTTGCCGTTGGCACCGGCCGGGTCGATCTGCACCATGCCCTCGGTGGTGCTGAAGCGGCCGCGGTTGGTGGTGGTGCCGTAGTGGCCCATTTCGTAGTTCACGAAGGTGTGGGTCGGGTCGACCACATAGTTCGCGCCCTTGGCGGGCCCACCCGAAGGCTGCATGGCGACAGCCGGCGCGGTGAAGTCGGGCCCGAGCGGCGCCTGGGCGTGGGCCGCTGCGGCCAGCGCAAGCGCCGCTGCCATGGTGATGAGCTTGTGGGTCATTGACGTCTTTGCGATGTGGTGAGGCGGCGGTCTAAAGCGGGCCGAGTCCGGACAGCGTGAGCTTGAAGCGCACCTGGACGTCGTTGGCCACCATCGAGGTGTCGGTCCATTCGCCGTCGCCGACCTTGAACGCCAGGCGCTGGATGGTAAAGCTTCCACTCGCGACCGACTGGCCGTAGCCTTGAGTGATCGTCACCGGCACCACAAGTTCCTGTGCCTGTCCCTTGATCGTGAGCTTGCCCGCGATCTCGAATTGGCCGCCGCCCAGACGCTTGATCGAACTCGACTTGAAGTTCGCCTGCGGAAACTTAAGGGCATCGAACCAGTCGGGCTTGGGCAGTTCGGCGTCGGTCTGCGGCACGCCGAGCGAAGCGCTGCCCATGTCCACCGACAACGCCACGCTGCCGCCTTCGGGCTTTTTCGGGTCGAATGCAACTCGTGCCGTGAACTTGCCGAACGCACCCTCGACCGGCACACCCATCTGCTTGCTGACGAAGACGATCTGGCTCTTGTCGGCCATCAGTTGCGCGGCCGGTTCGGCTGCAGTCGCGCCGGTGACGGCCAGCCAGCCCGCAATGGCAAAAATCGGGCCGGCGAAACGGTGTGAAATCATGAGGTGTTCCTGGTGCGCCTTGCAGGCCACATGCGGTTGAGCAGGCCGTCATGATCGACGAAATGATGTTTCAACGCGCCGGCCGTATGCACGATGACGAGGGTGGCGAGCAAGAAAGCGCTGCCGCGGTGCAGCGGCAGCAGAACGGTTTCGGCCAGCGCCTTGTCGACGGGCACGAAATCCGGTAGCGGCAGCACGCCGAACCAGACGATCGGGAAACCCAGCGCCGAGCTGTAGGCCCAGCCGAACAGCGGCACCGCGAAGAACAGGACGTAGAGCAGCCCGAGCGTGCGGTGGTGGACGAAGCGCTGCCAGCGGGGCATTGCGCACTCGATCGCATCGGGCAACGGGGGCGGGCGGTGCGTAAGCCGCCACAACAACCGCACCGCCGAGAGCGCGAGGATCGTGACGCCGGCCCATTTGTGCCAGTTGAACAGCCGGATGCGCAGCGGCGAGAACGGCAGATCGACCATGTAGAGCCCCACGCTGAACGAGCCCACGATCATCAACGCCAGCAGCCAGTGCAGGGCCATCGCGACAGGGCCGTAGCGGCCGGCGCCGGATTCCGCGGAAAACGCTGTGGACATGACGCTGACTCGGTGGACAGGAAGATCGGGCTCGACAGCCATGCTACAGGCAAGAACGATGCCGCACCGCCGGCTGCGCATTCATGCATCATCCGCGCATGCGGCTCAAGCACATCGAGGTCTTCAACGCCATCATGCTGACCGGCACCGTGAGTGCCGCGGCGCGGCTGTTGCACGTCACGCAGCCGGCCGTCACGCAGACGCTCCAGCATGCCGAACTGCAGCTAGGCTACGCGCTGTTCACGCGGCAGCGCCGGCGGCTGGTGCCGACGCGCGAGGCGCAGGCGCTCTATCCGGAGGTGCAGCACCTGGTGTCGCAGCTCGAATCGGTGCGCCGCATCGCCCATGCGCTGCGCAGCGACGGCGAGGCGCAACTGCGCGTGCTGGTGGTGCCCTCGCTCGCGGTGCGCGCGCTGCCCGACGCGCTGCAGGCCTTCCGGGCCCGCCATCCGGCGATGCCGGTCGCGATCCGGGTGCTGCACTCGCGCGAGATTGCACAGGCCATCGCATTGCAGGAAGGCGATGTGGGCATCGTCTACGGCAGCGTGCGGCACCCCGCGGTGCATGAGGAACAGGTTGCCACCGGCCGGCTGGTCTGCGTCTCGCGCGTGGGCACGCCGGGCGCCGACCGGCGCAGCACGGTGGCACTCGAGGATGTGCTGAAGGAGCCATTCACCCGCATCGACGAACGCGACCCGATCGGCGCCATGCTGGCCGAACAGTTTTCACGCTCCGGCAACGCGCCGCGCGCCGACATCACGGTGCAGACGCATCACATCGCGATGGTGCTCGCGGAACAGGGTTTCGGCCCCGCCATCATCGACTCTTTCACCGCCCAGGCCAGCCGCAGCGACACCCTGCACGTGCGCACGGTGCTGCCGGAGGTGCCGGTCGAAGTGCGCGCACTGTTGCCGCAGGGCGTGCGGTCACCGAAGCCGGTGGCCGATTTCATCAAGGCCTTTCGCGCGGCGGTCGGCGCTTAGGCCGCCAACACCCCGGTAGCCCGTTGCCCGCGCGACCAGGCCACGCAGCGCTGCGCCAGCGCCGCGGTCGCGTCGATCGTCGGCACCGGCGAGCAGCCCTCGTCCAGTACCAAGGGGATTTCGGTGCAGCCCAGCACCAGTGCCCGGGCGCCGCGCGTGGCCAGCGCGGCGGCAGCGGCTCCGAGCAGCGCCGCGCCGCGCACCCGGTCGCCGGCCTTGACGGCTTCGATGCCGGGCATCACCTGCTCGATCATTTCGCGCGCCGTGGGCAGCAGCCAGTGCAGGCCGGCCCCGACCGGCGCCCGGTTCAGGTAAAGGCCCGAAGCGATGGTGGCGTCGGTGGCGAGCAGCCCCAGTGGCGCGCCGGCACCGGTGCGCGCGATGGCCTGCTCGATGGCCGCGTCGACCAGATGCAGCATCGGCAGCCCGAGCGCCTGCTGCAACGGCTCGAACCAGAGGTGCGCGGTGTTGCACGGCATCACGATCAGCCCGGCACCGGCGTCCACCAGGCGACGGCCGCTCTCGATCATCGCGGGCAGCGGCGACGCACCTTCGCCGCGAAACGCCGCGGTGCGGTCGGGTACCTGCGGGATCGAACTCACCAGCACCGGCACATGCTCCTGGTCGCTCGCGGCCGGCGTGGCCGCCAGCAGCTTGTGCATGAAATCGAGCGTGGCCAACGGCCCCATGCCGCCGAGCACGCCCAGCAGGCCGGGTGCGGCGCCGCCGGTCTTGGCCATGTCCATGGCAGTCACTCCGCCGGTTTGTCGGACAGCGTCTTGAGATTGGCGAGCAGCTCCTTGCTCATCGGCGCGTTGAGGTTGATGCCCTTGGGCGGGATCGGCGACTGGAACCACTTCTTGTACAGCCGCTCGAAATCACCGGTCCGGATGAGCCCGGCCAGGGTGTCGTCCACCAGCTTCTTGAAGGCCGGGTCGTCGCGCCGCAGCATGATCGCGTAGGGCTCGACCTGCAATGCCTCACCCACCACCGCGAGTTCGGCCGGGTTCACCGCGTTGGCGCGGATGCCGTAGAGCAGGATGTCGTCCATGGCAAACGCATCGGCGCGGTCGCTCTGCACCACGAGGGCCGATTCGGCATGGTCCTTGGCGCCGAACAGGTCGATGTCGAGGTTCTGCTCGCGGCTGATCTTGCGCATCACCAGCATGTTGGTGGTGCCGGTGGTTGACACTACCTTGCGCCCCTTGAGATCGGCCAGCGACTTGACCGGCGAGCCGGCCTTCACGAGGAAGCGCGTGCCGGTGTAGAAGTAGTTGGTGGCAAAGGCCACCTGCTTGGCACGCTCGGCATTGTTGGTGGTCGAGCCGCATTCGATGTCGATAGTGCCGTTCTGCAGCAGCGGGATGCGGTTCTGCGAGGTCACCGCCTGGGTCTTGACCGCCAGGGTGGCGAGGCCGGTGGCCCGGCGAACCTCGTCGACGATGAGGCCGCAGATCTCCCAGCCGAAGCCGGTTGGCTGCCCATTGCTGCCGAGGTAGGAAAACGGCAGCGACGCGTCGCGGTAGCCGACGCCGATGCTGCCGCCGGCCTTGACCTTGTCGAGCGTGCCGACGGGGGTCTGGGCGGCGACGGGAACGGAACAGGCGGCGACAAGCACCGCGACGAGGGCGAACGGAATGCGCATGGCGTGGACTTTCATGAAGAGGCGGATGGGAAGAAGAACAAGGCAAGTCGATGCTAGGAGCGCGCCCCGCCGCCGTGTCATCGCTTCTGCGGCCACTTCCATAAGGCTGGCTGATGGTCGCGGCTGGCGCCTTGGTGACGGCGCCGGGCGCCACAGCGCACTAAGCTGCGCCGATATTTCAGGAGACACCCGAACATGGACACCACCCGACTCTTCTCGCTCGAAGGCCGCACGGCACTCATCACCGGCGGCTCGCGCGGCATCGGCCGCATGATTGCCGAGGGCTATCTGGCGCAGGGCGCACGCGTCTACATTTCGGCGCGCAAGGCCGCCGCCTGCGACCAGACCGCCAAAGAACTCTCGGCCTTCGGCCACTGCGTCTCGCTGCCGGCCGACGTATCCACTCTGGCAGGCGCGCGGGCGCTGGTCGACGCGTACGGCAAGCACGAGAAGACGCTCGACATCCTGGTCAACAACGCCGGGGCCGCCTGGGGCGCGCCGTACCACGAGTTTCCGGAAAGCGGCTGGGACAAGGTGGTCGACCTGAACCTGAAAACCCCCTTCTTCCTGACCCAGGCGCTCACGCCGATGCTCAAGGCCGCCGCCACCGACCACCTGGCCAAGGTGATCAACATCGCGTCGATCGACGGCGTGTCGGTCAACCCGCAGGAAACCTACTCGTACGCGGCCAGCAAGGCCGGCCTGATCCACCTCACGCGCCGCATGGCGCTGCGGCTGGCACAGGAGCGCATCGTGGTCAGCGCGATCGCGCCGGGCGCGTTTGCCTCCGACATGAACAAGGACGCGCGCGACCACGGCGACGAAGTGAAGGGCCGCATTCCGGCGGGCCGCATCGGCACCCCCGAAGACATGGCCGGTGCCGCGATCTACCTGGCCTCGCGCGCCGGCGACTATGTAATGGGCTCGACCTTGATCGTCGACGGCGGCGTCGCCTACGCGCGCTGAAGCTCAGCTCCAGCGCGGTATCGACTCGTCCTTGAGCTGCTTGCGCAGCGTGCCGTAGTCCGGTACCACGCTCTGCACCGTTTCCCAGAAACGCGCACTGTGATCCATCACGCGCAGGTGGCTCAGTTCGTGCGCCACCACATAGTCGATCACCGGCATGCGGAAGTGGATCAGCCGCCAGTGCAGGCGGATCGCACCGTCGGCACTCGCACTGCCCCAGCGCGTGGAGGCGTTCGACAGCGACAGCTTGTTCCAGCGCACGCCGAGTTGCGGCGCGAAATGGTCGAGCCGCTCGATGAAGATGCGCCGCGCCTGCCGTGTGAGCCACGCCTGTGCGGCATCGCGGATCTGGGCCGGCGTGGCGTTGTTCGCCAGCGCCATGCGCAACACGCGCGGCGCGTCGGGGTCGGTTGTCTCAAGCACCGCGCCGACGCCCTTGAAACCATGCTTCGGGTCGAGCCGCACCACCACGGGCTCGCCGAGAAACGGAAAGCTCACGCCGTCCTGCCACTCGATGCGCGTGGCTTCGAGCCTGGCGTGGCGCTGATCCGCCTCGGCCAGCTTGCGCAGAATCCAGCCCGACTTTTCCTGCAGCGCCGCGTCGACGTCGCGCAGCGCCACCCAGCGCGGCGCCCGCACCGACAGCCCCTCGGCGCCGATCACGAAGCCGATGGTGCGGCGCTGCCCGCGCGTGAACTCGTAGGCGACCCGGGCGTTGCCGAGCTTCACCTCCCGGCTCGCGCGCGGATGGGCAAAGCGCGCCGGCGTCAGCGCGTCGGCCAGCGAGAGCTCCGGGCCTGCCGGCGGGACAGGTGGAACTGACGGAACGGGAATCTCAGGTGCATCCGCCGACAACCCGTCGAACAGGTCGAGCGTGAATTGCAGCAGGCCGCGCATGGTCGTGCTCCCTAGGAGTACGCCTCGGGATCGAGCCGGCGCATCTCGGCTTCGATCCACGCTTCGACCTCGCGCATCAGCTCGTCCGGCTTGCGCCCGATGCTCGGAATCGCCGGGCCGATCGACACGTCGACGATGCCGGGCCGCTTGATGAATGCCTTGCGCGGCCAGACCTT
>JBDUCH010000304.1:0-5116 GCA_040003555.1 Variovorax sp.
TCGTCAACATCCTGCTGAATCTCAAGGGCGTGGTGTTCAAGCTCCACAACCGCGATGAAGTCACGCTGAGCCTGCGCAAGGACGGCGAAGGCCCGGTGCTGGCGTCGGACATCCAGACCCCGCACGACGTCGAGATCATCAACCCCGACCACGTGATCGCGCACCTGTCGCAAGGCGGCAAGCTCGACATGCAGATCAAGGTTGAAAAGGGTCGCGGCTACGTGCCCGGCACGATGCGCCGCTACGCCGACGAGCCGACCAAGTCGATTGGCCGCATCGTCCTCGACGCTTCGTTCTCGCCGGTCAAGCGCGTGAGCTACACGGTCGAAAGCGCCCGTGTTGAACAACGCACCGACCTCGACAAGCTGCTGGTCGAAATCGAAACCAACGGCGCGATCACCGCCGAAGACGCCGTGCGCGCTTCGGCCAAGATCCTGGTCGAGCAGCTGGCCGTGTTTGCCCAGCTCGAAGGCGGCGAACTCGCTGCGTTCGATGCACCGACACCGCGCAGCGCGCAACAGTTCGACCCGATCCTGCTGCGCCCTGTCGACGAGCTCGAACTCACCGTGCGTTCGGCCAACTGCCTGAAGGCCGAAAACATCTACTACATCGGTGATCTGATCCAGCGCACCGAGAACGAGTTGCTCAAGACCCCGAATCTGGGTCGCAAGTCGCTCAACGAAATCAAGGAAGTGCTCGCCTCGCGCGGCCTGACCTTGGGCATGAAGCTCGAAAGCTGGCCGCCGGCCGGCCTCGACAAGCGTTAATCAACCGAAGCGGTCAACCGCAAAGGGCAGTACCTGATACGGCTGCCTTTATTAAAAACCTCAAAAGGAAATCACCATGCGTCACGGTCACGGACTCCGCAAACTCAACCGCACCAGCTCGCACCGCCTCGCGATGCTGCAGAACATGATGAACTCGCTCATCGAGCATGAAGTCATCAAGACCACCGTCCCCAAGGCCAAGGAATTGCGCCGTGTGGTCGAGCCGATGATCACCCTGGCCAAGAAGCCGACAGTCGCCAACAAGCGCCTGGCCTTCGACCGCCTGCGCGATCGCGACAGCGTGGTCAAGCTGTTCAACGTGCTGGGCCCGCGCTACAACACGCGTCCGGGCGGCTACACGCGCATCCTGAAAATGGGCTTCCGCGTGGGCGACAACGCGCCGATGGCACTGGTCGAACTGGTCGACCGTCCTGAAGTCAAAGAAGACGCATCTGCCGAGCAGAGCGCTGCTGAATAAGCTATAATTCCATCTTGCCGCGCGATGGAGCAGCCTGGTAGCTCGTTGGGCTCATAACCCAAAGGTCGCAAGTTCAAATCTTGCTCGCGCAACCAAATTAAAAGGCCCTGTTTTCGAACAGGGCCTTTTTTCTTTGGCGGTCGTTTTCCTCTGTCAGTCGGGAATGACGGCGGTCACCTCGATCTCGACTTTGGCGCGCGACTCCACCAGTTTTGCGACCTGCACACAGGTCATCGCCGGAAAGTTGCGGCCCATGGCTTCGCGGTACACCGGGCCGAGTTCGCCGAGGCGCGCGTTGTACTCGTCGCGGTCGGTGATGTACCAGGTCATGCGCACCATGTGCTCGGGCCCGGCACCGGCTTCGCGCAGCACCTCGACGATGTTGCGCAATGCCTGGGCGGTCTGCGCGATGAAATCGTCCGACTCGAACTGCTGCTGCGCGTTCCAGCCGATCTGGCCGCCCACGAACACCTGGGTGCCGCGGGTGGCGATGCCATTGGCATAGCCCTTGGGCGGCAGCCAGCCGGGCGGTTGCAGAAACTGCATCATGGATTTGTCCTTAGTTTGAAGCGTTGGAGCTTGCCGGTTTCGGTGCGCGGCAGCGCGGTCACGAATTCGATCTCGCGCGGGTATTTGTAGGGCGCGATGCTGGCTTTCACATGGTCCTGCAGCGCCTTCACCAGCATGGCATCGCCTGTGTGGCCCGGCTTGAGCACGCAGAAGGCCTTCACCACCATGCCGCGCTCTTCGTCGGGCTTGCCGATCACCCCGCACTCGGCGACGGCGGGATGGCGCAGCAGCGCGTCCTCCACCTCGGGGCCGCCGATGTTGTAGCCGGCTGATACGATCATGTCGTCGGCCCGCGCCTGGTAGAAGAAGTAGCCGTCTTCGTCTTGCAAGAAGGCGTCGCCCGGGTAGTTCCAGCCGTTTTTCACGTAGTCGGTCTGGCGCGCATCGTCTAGGTAGCGGCAGCCAACCGGGCCGATGATCGCCAACTTGCCCACGGTGCCGCGCGGCACCTCGTCGCCCTGCTCATCCACCACCTTCGCGGTGAAGCCCGGCACGGCCTTGCCAATGGAGCCGCGCTTGACTTCGTCGCCGGCCGCCGAGATGTAGATGTGGAACACCTCGGTGCCGCCGATGCCGTCAAGCATCTCGATGCCGGTGGCTTCTTTCCAGAGCTGGCGGGTTGCGTCGGGCAAGGCCTCGCCCGCGCTCACGCTGATGCGCAGGCTTGGCATGCCATGCTGCCTGGCGAACGGTGCCATCTGGCGGTAGAAGGTTGGCGCGGTGTAGCAGATGGTGGCGCCGATCTCGTTGATCACCTTGACCATGCCTTCGGGCGTGTAGCCCGCGTCTGGGAAGTAGACCGAGGAACCGGCCCACATCGGGTACACCAGCAGGCCGCCGAGCCCGAAGGTAAAGGCCAGAGGCGGCGAGCCGATCACGATGTCGTCGCTGCGCGCCTTGAGCACATGGCGCGGCCAGGTCTCGCACATCGCGAGCACGTCGCGGTGGGTGGTGACGGGCGCCTTGGGCTTTCCCGTGGTGCCGGAGGTGAAGGCCAGCAGCGCAATGTCGTCGGCCGCCGTCGGGCAGGCCGTGAAGATGCCGCTTTTCGCCGCCGCGCGCACTTCGAGCGAGTCGGTGTTGTCGGGCTGGTTGAAGGCCAGCACCGTCTTCAGCACCGGATGGCCGGTGCGCGCCGTCTCCAGTTCGGCCAGCAAGCGGCCGTCGCACAAGGCTGCCGCGGGTTGGGCCTTGTCGATGATTTCTTCGAGCTCCTTGGCGCGCAGCAGTGGCATGGTGGCGACAGCGATCAGCCCCGCCTTCACCACCGCGAGCCAGGCCAGCGCCATCGGCACCGAGTTGCCGCCGCGCAGCAGCACGCGGTTGCCGGGCACGAGGCCGAGGTCTTCGACGAGCACCTGCGCCATCCGATTCACCTCGACCGCCGCTTGCGCGTAGCTCAGCGTGCGGGTCGGCGAACGCAGTATGGGTAGGTCGCCGAAGCCCTTGGAAGCGGCCTTGTCGAGCAGTTCTTCGACCAGGTTCAACTGGTCGGGCAACTGCAGTTCCGGCAGGTCGTAGCGGAACACGGGCAACTGCGCCGCCGGCGGCAGGCGGTCATGCACGAATCGGTCGATTTGGGCGCTCAAGATCTATCCCCGCAGAACGGACTTGCCGATGATGAGTTGCTGAACCTCGGTCGCACCTTCGTAGATGCGCAGTGAGCGGATATCGCGGTACAAGCTCTCGACCTTGGTGCCGACCTGCACGCCCAGGCCGCCATGCAACTGCAGTGCCATGTCGATCACACGCTGCGCATTTTCGGTCGCGGCCATCTTGGCCATCGCGGCCGCAGCCGTGAGGTCACCCGCGGGCTTCTGGCCGCTGCGCTCCGCTTCGTCGCGCATCCATGCGGCGCGGTAGGTGAGTAGCGCGGCCGCATCGACCAGTGCCGCCATGTCGCCAAGCTTGGCCTGCGTGAGCTGGAAATCGGCGAGCGAGTGGCCGAACATGCGGCGCCGCTGCGCATGCGCAATGGCTTCGGCCAACGCGCGCCGCGCCATGCCGAGGGCCGCCGCCGCCACCGAGGCGCGAAAGATGTCGAGCGTGCGCATCGCGAGCTTGAAGCCGCCATTGAGATCGCCCAGCTGCGCCGCACGCGGGACATCGCAACGGTCGAACTTCAGTGTCGCCAGCGGGTGTGGCGCCATCACATGGATGTGCGCAGAACTGTCGAGCCCCGCGCTGTCGGCGTCGACGATGAACGACGTGATGCCGCGCGTTCCGCCGGCCGGATCGGTCTTGGCAAACACGCAATAGAAGTCGGCGATGCCGCCGTTGCTGATCCAGGTCTTGGTGCCGTCGAGCCGCCAGCCGTCGGCCGTGGGCTCGGCCCGCATCGCCATCGCGCCCACGTCGGAGCCGGCTTCGGGCTCGCTCAGCGCGAAGGCCGCGATCTTGCTGCCGTCGGCCACGGCGGGCAGGTAGGCAGCCTGCTGCTCGGCACTGCCGGCCAGCGTGATCGCGCCGCTGCCGAGGCCCTGCATGGCGAAGGCGAAATCGGCCAGTGGCGAGTGGTAGGCCAGCGTTTCGCGCAGCAGCACCAGCGCGCGCGAGTCCAGGCGCTCGAGCGCACCGCCCGAGGCGGCCGGCACGCAGTAGCGCAACCAGCCACCATCGCCGAGCCGACGCACCCAGTCGCGGCAGGCCGCGCGGTCGTCCCGCTCGTCGACATCCTGCGCGGCCGCCCAGGGCAGCAACCCCTGCGCGAGTTCGCGGTGCGCGGCGTCGAAGAACGGCAGCGCCAGGTGCGCGGTGGAAGGCGGAGTCGGGGGCGTCGTGTTCATGCTGCTCAATCTCCGCCGAACACCGGCTTGCGTTTTGCCGCGAACGCTTCGTAGGCGCGCTTGAAGTCTTCGGTCTGCATGCAGATCGCCTGCGCCTGTGCCTCGGCCTCGATCGCCTGCTCGATCGTCATCGACCACTCCTGCGACAGCATGGTCTTGGTCATGCCGTGCGCAAAGGTCGGGCCGTCGGCCAGGTCGCGTGCGACTGCCGTGGCGGCCGCGAGCAGCGCATCGCTTTCGTGCAATGCGTTGAAGAAGCCCCAGGCGTGGCCTTCGGTTGCGGTCATCGCGCGGCCGGTGAACAGCAGTTCGGACGCGCGACCTTGGCCGATCATGCGCGGCAGCAGGGCGCATGCGCCCATGTCGGCGCCGGCCAGCCCCACGCGGGTGAACAGGAAGGCCGTGCGCGCGGCCGGCGTGCCGTAGCGCAGGTCGCAGGCCAGCGCGATCATGGCGCCGGCACCGGCACAGATGCCGTCGATCGCGCCGACGATCGGCTGCGGGCACTGGCGCAT
>JBDUCH010000305.1:0-5111 GCA_040003555.1 Variovorax sp.
ACCAGTAGTTCTTGCCTTCCACCACCATGCCGAGCGAGCCCCACTGGCTGACGAATGCACTGGGCTTGATGTTGAAGTTCTTGGAGACATCGCGGCCGCTCTCGATGCTGTCGTTCATGGTCAGCAGGACGCCCTTGCCCATCGCGTCCTTGCTGCCGGCCACGCTGACCGCGTCGTACAGGTTCAGTGCGCCGTCGGCCGACAGGGCGGTGCCCGGACGCATCGAGGCGACCATCACGATCGGCTTGTCGGTGTGCACCGTGAGCGTCAGGAAGTAGGCGGTTTCTTCCACGGTATCGGTGCCGTGGGTGATGACGATGCCGTCGACGTCGGGTTGCTTCGCCAGGGCCGACACGCGCTTGGCCAGGGTGAGGAGGTTGTCGTTGGTGAGGCTTTCCGAGGCGACCTGGAACACCTGCTCGCCGCGCACGTTGGCGATCTTCGAGAGTTCGGGCAAACCGGCGATCAGCTTCTCGACACCGACCTTGGCGGCCGCGTAGGTGGCGCTGTTGACCGCCGAAGCGCCGGCACCTGCGATGGTGCCGCCGGTGGCGAGAATCACCACGTTGGGCAGCGACTGGGCCTGCGCCAGGGCGCCGGTGGCCAGCAACGCAGCCCCTGCTGCGAATGCACGGAAACGGGGAGAAAGGTACATAAAAGCTCCTGTGGATGTGTTTGGAATGCGTCGAGCGCCGAGGAAGATACAGGAACCGTGCCGCGGTGCGCCCGCCCTCGATGCCAAGCGCACATGCGGCCATGCCGCCGCGGAATCGGGAGGGATTACCATCGTCTGCGCCTTGCCTGGATCGTCACCATGAACGTCGACACCGCCTCTACCCCCGCGATCGGTGCGCAGCAGATGCCTGCGCCCGACGGCCCGCTGTCGCGCGCGCGGCCGGGGCGCGAGCGCATCCTCGCGGCGATCCGCGAGGCGGCGGTGACGGAGTTCAGCCTGCACGGGCTCAAGGGCACCTCGACCCAGGCGATTGCGGCGCGGGCCGGGCTCACCAAGCCTCAGTTGCACTACTACATCGCCGGCAAGGAAGAGCTCTACGAAGAGTTGCTGATGCAGGTGCTGCACGACTGGAAGGTGGTGTTCGCGTTCGAAGACCATGCCAAGGATCCCGGGCTGGTGCTCAGCGACTACATCCGAAAGAAGCTGGATCACGCGTTCGACAACCCGGAGATCTCGCGCATCTTCACGCGCGAGGTGCTCGACGGCGGCCGCAACCTCGACCGCTACTGGCCCAACGCGCGGGCGTGGACACAGAAGAAGGTCGACATCATCAACGGCTGGATCGCGCGCGGCCAGATGCGCCCGCTCGACGCCCGGCTGTTGCTGATGCACATCTGGGCCATGACCCAGAGCTACGCCGATTACGCGCTGCAGACGCGCGTGATGCTCGGCCTGCCGCCCGACGCGCCCCTTGACCGCGAACCGATCGCGCGCGAGCTGGTCGCGTTCGTGCTCGGCGGAGTCGGAATTCCGCAGGCCTGAAGGTCTCGCATTGCGGAGTCTGGCGTTGATCTGAGCGCTGAGGTTCCGGTTCCGGGGTGGGCTCAGGGCGGCGGGATTGTTCGCGCTGAACACGCAGAGCGTGCCCTGGCCGATGGCGGCGGGTGGCCCTTGCAGCGAAATAAAGGAGGAGCCCAAAGCGGGGGACATTCGCGGAAGGGGCCACCCACCGCCAGCGGCCCGCCCCGAACGTCAAGCCTAGCGTCAATTTCAACTGCGCCGCAACCGCTCCCCGATCCGGTGCACCGCCGCTGGCACGCGCTTTGCATAAACCTGACCACTTGCTCTGATTAAGCGGTCAAACACACCATGCGCGTGCTCGTCGTCTACTGCCATCCGGTCGAAACCAGCTTCCATGCGGCCCTGCATCAGGAGGTGCTGAAGAACCTGCGCGCGGGCGGGCACGAGGTGGACGACTGCGACCTGTACGCCGAAGGCTTCAACCCGGTGATGTCGCGCGAAGAGCGGCTCGGCTACCACGACGTGCCGGCCAACCGCACGCCGGTGCAGGCCTACATCGACCGGCTGCAGTGGGCCGAGGGCATCGTGTTCTGCTTTCCGACCTGGTGCTTCGGCCTGCCGGCCATGCTCAAGGGCTACTTCGACCGGTTGCTGATGCCGGGCGTGGCCTTCGACATCAGCGACCCGGCCAATGTGAAGCCGATGCTCACCAACATCCAGCGCATCAGCGCCGTCGTCACCTACGGGCGGCCGCGCTGGATGGCCTGGTACATGGGAGATCCGCCGCGCAAGATGGTCACGCGCTACATGAAGCGATTGACCGCACACAAGGCGCGCGTGGACTACCACGCCCACTACCACATGAACGTGGCGACCGAGCCCCAGCTCAAGCGCTTCATGGCGCGCGTTGGTCAAGCCATGGCGCGGTTCGCCTAGGATGAAACCGAACGCTTTCGCTCGATGCGGACCGCGTGACTTGGGTCGCGGGGGGCACTACAGCGATGTCACCCGTGCCGATGGCCCTGGGTATCTCCCGCAGCGTTCGCTGAGGGAGGTACCCAGTGCCATCGGCACGCACCCCGAATGCAAGCGGCAACGCAGCGCGCGACGGAGCAACTGAGATGCAGCAGCCCCCGCACTTGCTGAACGACGCACGGCTCCCGCGCTGGCTGTTGCCGCCCGACTGGCCGACCCATAGCGGCGCGCCCGTGCTGGCGCGGATCGTCCTGCAGGGCGGGCGTGTGCAATCGGTGGCGCCAGCCAGCGCGCCGGTGCCGGGCGGCTGGAACCTCGGCGGCGCGCTGGTGCTGCCGGGCTTCGTCGATGCGCACACGCACCTCGACAAGGCCTTCACGCTGCCGCGCATGAAGAACGTGCAGCCCGGCCTGCTCGGCGCAATCGACGCGATGCTGCACGACCGCGCCGGCTGGAGCGCCGACGACGTGCGCGAGCGCGCCGGGCGTGGCCTGCAGTGGGGCTGGGAAAGCGGCAGCCGCTGGTTGCGCACCCATGTTGACTGGTGGGAGCCCGACATGGTGCCGCTGGCCTGGCCGGTGATGGCCGAACTTGCGCAGGAGTGGGCCGGCCGCGTGCGGCTGGAACAGGTGGCGCTGATCAAGCTCACGCTGTTCGAGGACGCCGACCAGGCCCTGCGGCTGGCCCGACTCGTCGCGGCGACCGGGCCGTATGCGCTGCTCGGCGGCTTCGTGCACTCGACCAACTGGAGCGAGCGGGCGCTGCGCAACCTGCTGCTCGCCGCGCAGGTCTGCGATCTCGATGTCGACCTGCATGTCGATGAAGAACTGAACGCCGGCGCGGTCGGCCTCGCGACCACGGCGCGCATCCTGCAAGAGATCGGCTTCGAAGGGCGTGTGGTCTGCGGCCACACCTGCGCACTCGCGGCCCAGCCCGAGGCACAGGCGCTGGCCACGCTCGACGCGGTGGCGCAGGTGCCGATCACCATGGTCTCGCTGCCAGCGACCAACCTGCTGCTGCAGGACGCCGTCACCGGCCGCACGCCGCGCCAGCGCGGCATCACGCTGGTGAAGGAGGCGCGCGCGCGCGGCATTCCGCTGCTGTTCGCGAGCGACAACGTCCAGGATCCGTTCTGCCGGCTCGGCAGCTTCGACCCCGTAGAGGCGCTCGCCACCGCGACGCTTGCGGCGCAGCTCGACGACCCGTTCGACACCTGGTCGGAGACGCTGTGCCGCGGCGACTGGCTGCGGCGCGGCACAGCGGGCCCTCCCACACTGGTCGGCGCGCCCGCCGACCTGGTGCTGTTCACCGAGGCCGACATCCACGGCTGGCCTTCGCGCGCCGCCGCGCGCGTGGTGCTGCACGACGGCATCTGCATGCGCGGCCAGCCGGCTTTCCACTGACCCGAAGGAACACCCCATGCTGCACGGCTACATACCACCCCATCGCTTCCTACCCTATCTGAGCTGGACGGAAATCAACGCGCTGCCCGACCGCGAGAACACGGTGATCGTGCTGCCCTGCGGTGCCATCGAACAGCACGGCCCGCACCTGCCCTGCTCGGTCGACAGCGTCATTTCGTCGGGCGTGATGGGCCGCGCTCTCGACAAGCTGCCGGCCGAGGTGCGCGCCTTCGCGCTGCCGACCATCACCTACGGCAAGTCGGAAGAGCACCTGCACTTTCCCGGCACGATGACGCTGACCGGCCCGACCCTGCTGGCCACCGTGATCGAGATCGGCGAATCGGTCTACCGCTCGGGCTTTCGCAAGCTGCTGTTCGCCAATGGCCACGGCGGCCAACCGCAGGTGCTGGAGATGGCAGCGCGCGAACTGCGCCTGCGCCATGGCGACTTCGTGGTGGTGCCGCATGGCGTCTCGCGCTTGCCCAATGCATCGAGCAAGCAGGTGAGCGACCAGGAAAAGCGCCTGTCGATGCATGCCGGCCATTCCGAGACCGCGCTGATGCTCGCGCTGGCGCCCGACACCGTGCACATGGAGCACGCCGCGGCCAACTACCCACCGCCGTTCCCGATCAAGCTGCTGTCGCCCGACGGCCGGCCTGCCTGCGCGTGGTCGGCGCGCGACTTCGGCCCGAGCGGCGTGATCGGCGACCCGACCAGCGCCACGCGCGAACAGGGCATCGAGATTCTCGAGACGCTGTCTGACAGCTGGGTGCAGGCGCTGACCGAGCTGTATGCGCTGCGCTGGGTGGTGCGCGAGGAAGCGACTTGGGGCCTCGGGCACCAGAGCGGCTTCATCCAGTCCTCGCCGCCGCCGGCCGCGGTGGCGGCGCCCTGAGGCGCGCTCCTTGCATTGACCCGTCCGTCGATCCGTTCTTCTTTTTCTTCCTTCCCCCTGCCCGAAAGGTTCACACCATGCGCAAGCACCACCTCGCCTTCCGTCCCGCATCGCTCGCCAGCGCCGCCGCGCTGGCCGTCTCTGCCCTCGCCGTGCCGGCGCATGCGCAGGCGACCGAACCCTTCACCTACATGACCAACTGGTACGCGCAAGCCGAGCACGGCGGCTTCTACCAGGCGGTGGCGCAGGGCATCTACAAGAAGTACGGCCTCGACGTGACCATCAAGATGGGCGGCCCGCAGGTCAACATCACGCAGATGATGGCGGCCGGCCAGGCCGACTGCATCATGGGTTCGAGCGA
>JBDUCH010000306.1:0-5106 GCA_040003555.1 Variovorax sp.
TACAACGCCGAGCAGCTCGCCAAGGCGCAGCGCTGCAACGCCATGCCGTTGGCCCAACTGGTCGACAAGGGTCCGGGCTACGAGCGCCACTCCATCGCATGCAGCAACGGCCAGGTGATGGCGGTGCGCTGCGAGTTCGGCAATTGCCGGGCAACGCAAAGCATCGTGTCGCGCAACTGAGCGTTTGCCATCGTCATGAAAGCCCGCCTCGAGCGGGCTTTTTTGCGCTACCGCGCGCAGTCGGCCGCGCGTTCGAGCAGCAGGGCGCGCTCGCGCGCATTGCGCGTGAGCGCAGCGGCAGCCTTGAAGTGAGCGCAGGCTTCGGCATTGCGGCCGAGCTTGGCCAGCAGGTCGCCCTGCACGCTCGGCAGCAGGTGGTAGCCCCGCAGGGCGCCGTCGGCGACCAATGCATCCACGATCTCCAGCCCGGCGGCCGCGCCGAAGGCCATCGAGACGGCGACCGCGCGGTTGAGCGCCACCACGGGCGAGGGCGTCAGCTGCGCCAGTGCGTCGTACAGCGCTGCAATGCGGCCCCAGTCGGTCGCGTCGGCGGTGCGTGCCCGCGCGTGGCAGGCAGCGATCGCACCTTGAAGTGCATAGGGGCCGAGCGCACCGCCGAGCGCTTCGGCCCGCGCCAGCGCGGTGAGCCCGCGACCGATCAGCAGCCGATCCCAACGCGCCCGGTTCTGCGCCAGCAGCAGGATCGGCACGCCCTGGGCATCGATCCGGGCGGCGGTGCGCGAGGCCTGGATTTCCAACAGCGCAACCAGGCCGTGCACTTCGGGCTCTCCGGGCATCAGCTCGGCCAGCACGCGGCCGAGTCGCAACGCCTCGTCGCACAGCGTCGGCCGCATCCAGTCATCGCCCGCGGTGGCGGCGTAGCCTTCGTTGAACACGAGGTAGATCACCTCCAGCACCGAGGCCAGCCGTGTCGGCAACTCGGCGGCGCGCGGCACTTCGAACGGCACACGCGTCTCGGCCAGCGTGCGCTTGGCGCGCACGATGCGCTGGCCGATGGTCGGCTCGGGCACGAGAAACGCGCGGGCGATCTCGTCGGTGGTCAGGCCGCCGAGCAGGCGCAGCGTGAGTGCCACCCGCGCATCGGGCGACAGCACTGGGTGGCAGGCGGTGAACACCAGGCGCAGCAGGTCGTCGCCCACGTCGTCGTCGAGTGCTTCGTGCGCGTCGATCACGAAGTGCGCCTCCCGGGCCACGAGCTCGTGCCCGTATTCCTCGTGCTTTCGCTCCCGCAGCTGGCGGCGGCGCAGTTCGTCGAGCGCGCGGTACTTGGCCGCGGCCATGAGCCAGGCGCCAGGGTTGTCCGGCACCCCTGTCGAGGGCCACTTCTCGAGAGCGGCAACCAGTGCATCCTGCGCCAGCTCTTCGGCCAGGCCGACGTCGCGCACGATGCGCGCAAGGCCTGCGATGATCTTCGCGGACTCGATGCGCCAGACTGCATCGATCGCGCTGTGCGTTGCGCCCGGGCCGTTCACTGCACGGCCACGGCGCTGCTCTTGATCACGCTGCGCCGCTCATCTGGCGGTCGAGCGCGGCCCGCTCGGCGTCGGTGATGCCTTCGAAGTCGTCGAGCTCGTAGAGCTGCCGCAGTTCGAGCGACACGTTGCCATGGCCATCGCTGGCCGGCCAGCGGCGCACCCAGTCGAGCGCCTCTTCCTTCGACGCCACCTCGATCAGGGTGAAGCCGGCGATGAGCTCCTTGGCTTCAGCGAACGGGCCGTCGGTCACGCTCGGCTTGCCGGCCTTGAACTGGATGCGGGCGCCGCACGCGCTGGACTTCAGGCCCTGGCCGCCGCGCAGAATGCCGGCGTCCGTCATGGCTTGGTTGTAGGCCATCATGTCCTTCAGCAGTTGGTCGTTGCCCTCGCCGACCGGGCTGGATTCCGATTCGGTTTCGGCGTCGGCCTTGCGGATGATCATGAATTTCATGCCGCGCTCCGTTACTTTTGCTGCTCGGCCGCCTGGGCGCGCAGCCGCTCCTCCTGCTCGCGCAACTCCGGCGTGAAGGCCTCGCCGAAGTCCTCGGCCGTGAAGATCTGGCGGATCTCGATCTCGGAATCGCCCGGCATCGGGTTCGGGCAGCGCTTGATCCACTCGATGCACTCGGCCTTCGACTTGCATTGCAGCAGCCAGAATCCGGCGATCAGTTCCTTGGTCTCGGCGAACGGGCCGTCGATGACGGTGCGCTCCTTGCCCGAGAAGCGCACGCGCGCGCCCTTCGAGCTCGGGTGCAAGCCTTCGCCGGCGAGCATCACGCCGGCCTTCACCAGCGATTCGTTGTATGCGCCCATCTCGGAGAGCATTTGCTCGCTGGGCATGATGCCGGCTTCGGAATCGGCGGTGGCCTTGACGATGACCATGAATTTCATTTCGATCTCCTGAAAAGTTGCGGTGGTGAGTGAGCCGCCGACCGGTCGGGAATCGACTGGATGCACGGCGCCTCTGTTGACACGCCGAACGGGCCAGCGCGAATTCGACATCGGCACGCGCGCTGTTTTGTAACAGACGTTTTCAGGCCGGCGTGGTGATCTCGCCGAGGGCGCGTGCGATTTCGTCGGAAGTGGTGGGCCGCACCACGCGCGCGGTCTCCTTGCCGTCGCGCAGGAACACCAGCGTGGGCCAGAGCTTGATCTGGAACGAGCGGCCCAGCGGCAGGCCGCTGCCGTCCTCGACCTTGATGCGGCGCACCCCGGCATGGCCTTCGAAGGCGGCATCGACCAATGGTTCGGCGCGCTGGCAGTAGCCGCACCAGTTGGTGCCGAATTGCACGACGATGGGGCCTTCAAGCCGGTTGAGTTCGGCACGGGTGGTGGATTCGGGGGTGTAGGGGGTAGCGCTCATGTTCAGCCCAGTTTGCCATTCTGGAAGTCGTGCATGGCCTGCGTAACCTGTTCGCGCGTGTTCATCACGAACGGGCCGTACTGCACGATCGGCTCGTGCAGCGGACGGCCGGCGATCAGCAATGCGCGCGCGGGGCTGTGGTTGGTGGCAGCGGCGCGCAGGTGCACGCCGTCACTGCCGGGGTCGTTGGCCAAGATCGCCATGCGGCGGGTCGGCACCTCGCTGCCGGCGATCCAGACCGACTCGCGAAAGGCGTAGACCAGCGCGTTGTGGTCGTCGGGCAGCGGCTGCGAAAACTCAGTGCCTGGCGGCAGGGTGATGTCGAGGTAGAGCGGCTCGGTGTGCTCGCGCTGCTCCGCCCCCTGCACGCCATGGCTGGCGCCGGCGATCACGCGCACCTGCACGCCGGATGGCGTCGTGTACGCGGGAATCTCGGCGCTCTGGATGTCGCGGTACCAGGGCTCGCGCATCTTGTCTTTGGCTGGCAGGTTGAGCCAGAGCTGAAAGCCCTCCATCAGGCCGTGTTCCTGCTCCGGCAGTTCGCTGTGCACCAGCCCGCGGCCGGCCGTCATCCACTGCACGCCGCCGTTGGACAGCAGGCCCTCGTGGCCGGCACTGTCGCGGTGTCGCATGCGGCCCGCGATCATGTAAGTGACGGTTTCGAAGCCGCGATGCGGATGGTTCGGAAAGCCGCCGATGTAGTCGCCCGGGTTGCTGCTGCCGAACGCGTCGAGCATCAGGTACGGGTCGAGCCGCTGCTGCAGTGTCTGCTGCAGCACGCGCGTGAGCTTGACGCCGTCGCCGTCGCTGGTCGAGACGCCGGCCACGATGTGGTCGATGCCGCGCGGCGTGGCCACGGGCATCAGGTCGGTGAGATGGTGGTGGGTGTGTGCGCTGGTCATCGGAACATGGTGGCACCAAGTCGCGAACCGCGCCAGCAACGCGGATGTCCGGTCTGTGGTTGGTCAGGGCAGCGCGGCCATTTCCCAGGAGACGTTTTCCCAGGCGACGCCGAAGCCGCTCTCGCCGGCCTCGCGCCGGGTGCCGCGCACCGCTTCGAGCGCCCATTGCGCGCCGGCCTGCACGCTGTCGATCAGCGGCACCGGCACGTCGCCCGCAATGTCGGCCGCCATGCCCGCGAGCCCGGCGCCGCCGAGGATCACGGCCTGCACCTTGAAGCGCTCGGCCGCATCGCGGCAGGCCTGCGCCAGCAGCTTGCGCGCGCCGACCGGGTCGGCTGCGAGTTCGGCGCCGGTCGGGGCCACCGTGTGGATGCCGGCCAGCGTTTGCGCATGGCCGAGTGCGCCGGCCAGGCGCGACAGCATCGGCCGCCAACGCTCGCCTCCGGTCACGACCGCAAAACTGCCATGCCAGGCCGCAGCAGCAAAAGCGGCTTCGGCGAGGCCGGTGACCGGCACGCCCGCGCCTTCGCGCAACGCGAACAGGCCGGGGTCGCCGAAGCAGCCGATCAGCACCGCGTCGGGCTTCGGCCGCTGCGTGAGCGCAACGGCCCAGGCGTCGAGCACCGTGTGGTTGGCCACCGCGTAGCTGGCTTCGGACGAGATGTAGGGCGCGCCGAAGCGGGCGGTGAGGGTGTGCACCTCGAGCGCGGCGCCGGCTTCCTTTTGCACATGCTGTTGCAGCAGCGCGCTGACGGAGGTCGAAGTGTTGGGGTTGATGACGAGCAGCGAAGGCATCGCGCGCTCAGTGCGTCTTCTTGGTGGAGCGGCGGCGCAGCAGCGCGGCCGTGCCGAGCGCGACCGCCATCACGCCGAAGGACACGATGGTCGTCACCGTGCCGAGCGCGTAGATCGACGGCGTGGTGACGGTCGACGTGAGGCCCTGGAGTTCAAGCGGCAGGGTGTTCACGTCGCCGATGGCCTGCGAGGTGCGCGCGATCTCGTCCCAGCTCAAGGTGAAGCCGAACATGCCGATGCCAATGATCGACGGCCCGATCAGCGGCAGTACCACGTGGCGAAAGGCTTGCCAGGGCGTGGCGCCGAGGTCGCGTGCGGCTTCTTCGTAGGCCGGGTTGAAGCGGTTGAACACCGCGAACATGATCAGGAGGCCGAACGGCAGCGTCCAGGTCAGGTGTGCGCCGAGCGCGGAGGTGAGCAGGCCGAGCGCGGTCCCGTAGTTCTCCAGCGCACCGGTCGCGTCCATGGCGGTGAGCGTTTCCTTGATGCCGGTGTCGAGCAGGCGGAACTGCAGCCCGATGCCGAGCGACACGATGATCGACGGCATGAT
>JBDUCH010000045.1:0-17275 GCA_040003555.1 Variovorax sp.
CCATCGCCACCATCCAGGGCCTGAAGCACATCACGACCAAGGTGCAGGACGGCGCCGCGACGCTGATCGTCGAGTTCCGCCTCGAAAAGCCAGTGCAGGAAGCGGTCGACGACGTGCGCTCTGCCGTGCAGAAGGTGCGCTCCGACCTGCCCGCCGACGTGCGCGACCCGGTCGTCACCAAGCTCGACTTCGCGGCGCAACCGGTGCTGGCCTTCACCATTGCATCGAACAAACTCGACCCCGAGGCGCTGAGCTGGTTCGTCGACAACGACATCACCAAGAAGCTGCTCGCGCTGCCGGGCGTGGGCGCGGTCAACCGCGTGGGCGGCGTCACACGCCAAGTGCATGTGGATCTGGATCCGGCCAAGCTGCAGGCGCTGGGCGCGAGCGCGGCCGACATCTCGCGCCAGTTGCGCCAGGTTCAGACCGAAAGCGCCGGCGGCCGCACCGACCTGGGCGGCAGTGAGCAGCCGGTGCGCACGCTGGCCACGGTGCAGTCGGCGGCCGAACTGGCCGACCTGCAGATCGCGCTGTCGGACGGCCGACGCATCCGGCTCGACCAGGTGGCCCGCGTGAGCGACACCGTCGCCGAGCCGCGCGCCGCCGCGCTGCTCGACGGCAAGCCGGTGGTCGGCTTCGAAGTGGCGCGCAGCCGCGGTGCGAGCGAGGTCGAGGTGGGTGCCGCGATCCAGAAGGCGCTGGGCGAAATGCGCCTGCAGCACCCCGACATCGCGCTGCATGAAGCCTTCAACTTCGTGACGCCGGTGGAGGAGGAGTACACCGGCTCGCTGCACCTGCTGTACGAAGGCGCCATCCTCGCGGTGCTGGTGGTGTGGCTTTTCCTGCGCGACTGGCGCGCGACCTTCGTCACCGCCGTGGCACTGCCGATGTCGGTGATTCCGGCGTTCATCGGCATGCACCTGCTGGGTTTTTCGGTCAACGTGATTTCGCTGCTGGCGCTGTCGCTGGTGGTCGGGATCCTGGTGGACGACGCGATCGTCGAGGTCGAGAACATCGTGCGGCACCTGCGCATGGGCAAGAGCCCGTACGAGGCCGCGATGGAGGCGGCCGACGAGATCGGGCTGGCGGTGATCGCCACCACCTTCACGCTGATTGCGGTGTTCCTGCCCACGGCCTTCATGAGCGGCGTGGCGGGCAAGTTCTTCAAGCAGTTCGGCTGGACCGCGTCGCTCGCGGTGTTCGCGTCGCTGGTGGTGGCGCGCGTGCTCACGCCGATGATGGCGGCCTACATCCTCAAGCCGCTGGTCACGCAGGAAAAGGAAGCCGGCTGGCTCAGGATCTACATGCGCATGGCCGGGTGGTGCATGAAGCACCGCTTCATGACCATGGTGCTTGCCACGCTGTTCTTCTTCGGCTCGCTCGCGATGATCCCGCTGCTGAAAACCGGCTTCATTCCGCCCGACGACAACTCGCAGACGCAGGTGTACCTGTCGCTCGCGCCGGGCGCCACGCTGGCGCAGACCACGGCCACGGCCGAGGAAACACGCCGGCGCGTGATGGAGGTGCAGCACGTGAAAAGCGTCTACACCACGATCGGCGGCGGCAGCGCGGGCGGCGACCCGTTCGCCAACTTCGGCACGCCCGAAACCCGCAAGGCCACGCTCACCATCCAGCTCGACGAGCGCGGCGACCGGCCGCGCAAGCAGGTCATCGAGAACCAGATTCGCGCTGCGCTCGAAACGCTGCCGGGCGTGCGCAGCACCGTCGGCCTGGGCGGCTCGGGCGAGAAGTACATCCTGGCGCTGAGCGGCGACGACCCCAACGCGCTGACCACCGCGGCACGCGCGGTGGAGCGCGACCTGCGCACCATTCCCGGCCTGGGCAACATCACCTCGACCGCGAGCCTGATCCGGCCCGAGATCGCGGTGCGGCCCGACTTCGCGCGTGCGGCCGACCTCGGCGTAACGAGTTCGGCCATTGCCGAGACGCTGCGCGTCGCCACGCTGGGCGACTACGACGTGTCGCTGCCCAAGCTCAACCTGGCGCAGCGACAGGTTCCGATCGTGGTGAAGCTGGAAGACTCGGCGCGGCAGGATCTGTCGCTGCTGGAGCGCCTGAGCGTGCCGAGCGCACGCGGCCCGGTGATGCTGGGCCAGGTGGCCAAGCTCACCATGGAAGGCGGCCCGGCCGTCATCGACCGCTACGACCGCTCGCGCAACGTCAACTTCGAGATCGAGCTGTCGGGCGTGGGCCTGGGCGATGCGAAAGACGCGGCGATGAAGCTGCCCTCCATCACCAACCTGCCGCCCGGCGTGCGGGTGGCCGAAGTGGGCGATGCGGAAGTGATGACCGAGCTGTTCGCGAGCTTCGGCCTGGCGATGCTGACCGGCGTGCTGTGCATCTACATCGTGCTGGTGCTGCTGTTCAAGGACTTCCTGCACCCGGTGACGATCCTGTGCGCGCTGCCACTGGCACTGGGCGGCGCCTTCGTCGGGCTGCTGGTGGCGCAGAAGGCGCTGTCGATGCCATCGCTCATCGGGCTGATCATGCTGATGGGCGTGGCGACCAAGAACTCGATCCTGCTGGTGGAGTACGCGATCGTCGCGCGCCGCGACCACGCCATGAGCCGTTGGGACGCGTTGCGCGACGCCTGCCACAAGCGCGCGCGGCCGATCATCATGACCACCATCGCGATGGGTGCCGGCATGCTGCCGATCGCGGTCGGTTTCGGCGCGGCGGATTCGAGTTTCCGCTCACCGATGGCGGTGGCGGTGATCGGCGGGCTCATCACCTCGACCGTGCTGAGCCTGCTGGTGGTGCCGGCCGTGTTCACCTACATCGACGACATCGAGCACTGGCTGCGCCGCACGGTGCGCAAGCTGCGCGGGCAGCCGGCCGATCCGCACATCGACGACGACCTGAAGGCGTCGACCAGCTGACGCTGCCGCGCGGTGCGCGAGCCGCGCGGGCTCAAGGCTTCTTGCTGAGCTCCATCACCATGCGGGTCAACAGATAGAAGCGCGGCACCACGCTGGCAACTTCCGCGTATTCGTCGGGCGTGTGGATGCCGCCACCGACGATGCCGAAACCGTCGAGCGTGGGCACGCCCACATCGGCGGCCAGGCTCGCATCGGCGGCGCCGCCGGAACCCTCGATCGTCAGTTTTTTACCGATCTCGGCGTAGATCGACTCGGCGGTCTTGACCAGGGCATCGGCCTCGGGCGTACGCGGCATCGGGGGCAGGCCGCGTGACAACGTGGTCTTGACCTGCGTGTCGGGGATCAGCTTGTTCTGCGAAACGCGGGCCAGGTCGCGTTCGACGCGATCGAACTCCTCCCGCGTGGCCGCGCGAACATCGCCCTTGGCCGACGCGTTCTCGGGAATCACATTGGTCGCCCCGTTTGCCGTCAGTACCGTGAAGTTGACCGTGGTGAGCTTCTCGGCATCGCCGAGCTTGCCGAGCTGCAGAACCTGGTGGGCCACTTCGGTGGCGGCATTGCGGCCGCTCTCGGGCGCCACACCGGCGTGTGCGGCTTTGCCCTTGACCTCGACCAGCGCCGTCGCGCTGCCTTTTCGCCACAGCACCAAACCGTCGGCTGGCCGGCCGGGCTCCAGGTTCAGCACCACATCGTGTTGCTTGGCCACACGGCGGATCAGGGCGGCGGTGTCCACCGAGCCGACCTCCTCATTGGTGTCCAGCAACAAGGTGAGGCGGGCGTAGTCCTTGAAATTCAGCGCTTTCAGGATCTTGATGGCGTAGAGGCCAGCGACCACGCCGCCCTTGTTGTCCATGACGCCGGGGCCATAGGCGCGCCCATCCTTGATGTAGAACGGCTTGTTCTTTGCCGTACCGTCCGGGAACACCGTGTCGATGTGCGCCATCAGAAGGATCTTCCGGGTGCCGGTGCCCTCGAAGGTGGCGGTCACGTTGGTGCCGGGGTGCGGCGTGGCCGGGAAGGTTTCGATCTTCCCGCCGAGCTTCTGCAGCTCTTCGACCACGACGCCGCGCACGCGCTCGAGGCCCGCCGTATTGGCCGAGCCGGAGTCGATGTTGACCAGCCGCTCGAGCAGGAGCAGCGCTTCGTCCTTGTAGCCCGCAGCGCGGTCATGGACGTCCTTGTTGGGCTCGGCCAGCAGCTGCGACGAACACACCGCAGCCGCGAACCCCATCGACAAGCCACGCACCCAGTGGGGAGAGACCCCGGCTCTGTTCCATGCAAACCGCATCATCGGCACCTCATCAAATTAAAGGAGATCAGTTTAGAAGAGCCGGACGGGCGCTTTGCCTACTGCCCGACGCAGCCGCTTCGCACACCGCCGAAGGCCTGCGCTCGCACAATGGAATCATGAGCGCACACCACGTTCGCACCCTTTTCCTGGCCGGCTTGTTGGCGGGAGGCGCGTCGCTCGCCACCGCACAGCAGCCCGGTGCGGCGCAGCAGCGCTACGACCAGCAGATCGCGCGCTGCAACGATGGCACCCTGCCCGCGCCGGCGCGCGAGGCCTGCGTTCGTTCGGCGGGCAATTTGCTGGATCGTGTCGAGGGTGGCCCACCGCCGGCAGCGGCCGTGACCTCGCGCGATGGCCGCGCCACGGTGGTGGCGCCCGAAGGCACCGTGCCAAGCTCCGGCGGTGCCGAAGCGCGGCCCTCGCGGGACGGCCGCGCGATCGTCGTACCGTCGGCCGAAAGCACCACCACCGCGCCGCGCTGACCGGCGGCAGTGGTGCACTGCCCGCGTCAGGCGTCGAGTTGCGCGAGCCGCAGCCGCTTGCGCTCGCTCATGCGCTTGGCCAGGCGCGGAAGGATCAGCACCGCGAGGACGATAATGATCAACGCCAACGACATCGGACGCTGGAAGAACACAACCGCACTGCCCTCGCCGATCGACATGGCGTTGCGCAGCTGTGCTTCGGCCAGCGGGCCAAGGATCATGCCGACCACCACCGGTGCGGTCGGAAAGTCGAAACGCCGCATCGCCACGCCCAGCAAGCCGATGCCGTACAGCAGGAACAGGTCGAACGCGCTCTGGCGCATGCCGTAGGCGCCGACCGTGGCGAAGATCAGGATGCCTGCGTAGAGCTGCGGCTTCGGGATCTTGAGCAGCTTGACCCACAGGCCGACCATCGGCAGGTTCAGCACCAGCAGCATCACGTTGCCGATGTAGAGCGAGGCGATCAGCGCCCAGACCAGCGCGGCCGAGGTGGTGAAGAGCTGCGGGCCCGGCTGGATGCCGTAGTTCTGGAACGCGCCGAGCAGGATGGCGGTAGTGTTGCTGGTCGGGATGCCGAGCGTGAGCAACGGGATCAGAGCGGCCGTCACCGTGGCGTTGTTGGCGGCCTCGGGGCCGGCCACGCCTTCGATGGCGCCCTTGGTGCCGAACTCGGCCTTGTCCTCGGGATTCTTCACCAGCTTCTTTTCCATCGCGTAGCTGAGGAAGGTCGGGATCTCGGTGCCGCCTGCGGGGATGCACCCGAACGGCGTGCCGATGGCCGTGCCGCGCAGCCAGGCCGGGATCGAGCGCTTCCAGTCGCGCTTGGTCATATGCACGCGGCTGAGCTTGTTCTGGTCCTCGACCGTCTTGCCTTCGTACATCACCGCGTACATGACCTCGGCCACCGCGAACAAGCCGACTGCGACCAGCACGATCTCGATGCCGTCGAGCAGTTCGGGCACGCCGCCGGTGTAGCGGCCCTGGCCCGAGATCTGGTCGAGCCCGACGCAGCCCGCGGCGAGGCCGATGAACAATGCCGTCATGCCGCGCAGCGTGCTCTTGCCGAGCACCGCGCTCACCGTGGTGAAGGCCAGCAGCATCAGCATGAAGTACTCGGGCGGCCCGAGCTTGACCGCGAACTCGGCCACGAACGGCGCGAACAGCGTGACGATCACGGTGGCGATGGTGCCGGCGACGAACGAGCCGATGGCCGCGGTGGCGAGCGCCGCGCCCGCCCTGCCGCTCTTGGCCATCTTGTTGCCCTCCATGGCCGTCACCATGCTGGCCGTCTCCCCAGGCGTGTTGAGCAGGATCGAGGTGGTGGAGCCACCGTACATGGCGCCGTAGTAGATGCCCGAGAAGAAGATCATCGAGGCAGTGATCTCGACCTTGGCGGTGATTGGCAGCAGCATGGCCACAGCCACCGCCGGGCCGATGCCTGGCAGCACGCCGACGGCGGTTCCGAGGGCACAGCCGAACAGGCACCAGAGCAGATTGATTGGGGTGATCGCGGTTGCGAACCCGTGCATGAGCGCGTTGAGAATGTCCATGTCAAACGCCTTTCAAAGCCAGCCCGTGGCGGTGAGGCCAGGCAGGTTGATGGCCAGGAACTTGGTGAACATCCAGTACACCGGCGCCGAAATCAGGAGCCCGGTGACCAGGTCGATCAACCAGGTGCGCGGCTGGTTCACCGCGGCCTGGCCAGCGGCGCGGCGCAGGCCCTGCACCGCGAGCAAGTAGCAGAGCGTGCAGCTCAGGATGAACCCGATGAGGGTGATCAGCGCCGCGTTCAGCAGCAGGCCGGCCGACAGCCACACGAAGCCCGACCAGTAGGCCGGCTCTGCATCGTCGGCGGGCGCGTCCATCTCGCGGAAGCCGCCGGAGCGCGCCTCCCAGATGATCCAGCCGCCGCAGAGCGTGAGCACGATCGACACCAGCCAGGGCAGGAAGTTGGGGCCGACGCCGCCATAGCCCGCTTCGGACGAAATGCCGATCGCGCCGAAGGCCAACGCCAGGCCGGTCAGCAGCACGCCGACGCCCACCATCGTCTGGGCGCGCACGGCGGCCGGAGAGGCCGGCGGTTGGGGCGGTGGCCCGGCGGTCAATGAATCGGATTGCATGATTGCCTCGTTTTCTTCTGGGCTGTGTTGTTATCGGAATGCCGGATGGAAAAAAAGCACGTCGCCGACGTGCTCTGGAGCGAAACGCGCAGGCCTCAAACCATGCCGGACTTGATCATGATCGCGCGCAGGCTGGCGAAGTCGTCGTCGACGAACTTGGCGAAGGCCTCGCCGGACAGGACGGCAGGCGTCCAGTCGTTCTTCTTGAGCGATTCGGCCCACGCCGGCGTCTTGAGCGTCGCCAGCACCAGGTCGGTCAGGACCTTGCGCTGTTCGGGCGTGATACCGGGAGCCCCATAGACGCCTCGCCAGTTGCCGATCTCGACATCGATGCCCTGCTCCTTGAGCGTCGGCACGTTGATGCCCGGCAGGCGCTGGGCCGAGGTGACGGCAATGGCGCGCATCTTGCCGTCGGCGATGTACGGCGCGAACTCGCTGTAGCCGCTGCCGCCGACCGTGACGTTGCCACCCAGGATGGCCGCTGTGGCTTCACCGCCGCCACGGAACGCAACGTAGTTGATCTTGGACGGGTCGGCGCCGACCTTCTGCGCGATCATGGCCGCGGCGATGTGTTCGGTGGAGCCGCGCGAACCGCCGCCCCACTTGACGCTGCCCGGGTCTTTCTTGAGCTGGGCCACCACGTCGGCCATGGTCTTCATGGGCGAGTTGGCCGGCAGCACGAACACGTTGTACTCGGTGGTCATGCGCGCGATCGGCGTGGCCTGCTCGAGCTTGACCGGCGGCTTGCCGGTGATGATGCCGCCGAGCATCACTGAGCCCATCACCATCAGCGCGTTGGCGTCGCCCTTGGAGCCGTTGACGAACTGGGCCAGGCCCAGCGCGCCGGCCGCGCCGCCCTTGTTGTCGTAGCTCACGGTGTCGGCCAGCTTGCCGTCCGTCATGGCCTTGCCGAGGGCACGGCCGGTGGTATCCCAGCCGCCGCCGGGGTTGGCGGGGATCATCATCTTGACGTTGGCGGCGGCCCAGGCCGACATCGGCAGCGCGCCGGAGGCGGCCAGGGCGGCCAGTGACTTCAGAAAGGTATCGCGACGCATGTGTGTCTCCAGTGACTAAGAAGCTGATCAGAACCTGAACCCCGCTATCATGCGCCGCCCTGCTGTCAGTTGGCTGTCCGGCGGCTTGGGGAAAACACCGAATGAAACTGCTGCTCGTCGAAGACGATCCCTCGATGCAAACCACGTTGCAGCGCACGCTCGGCCGCCGCCAGATAGACGTGCGCGTGTGCGGCGACGGTGCCCTCGCGGTGGCGCAGTGGCGCGAACTCGAACCCGACGTGGTGGCGCTCGACCTGAGCCTGCCGAACCTCGACGGCCTGCAGGTGCTGGCCCAGGCTCGTGGCGCCGGGCTGCGCACGCCGGTGCTGCTGCTCACGGCACGCGGCACGGTGGGCGACCGCATCATGGGCCTCAACGCCGGTGCCGACGACTACCTGCCCAAGCCGTTCGACCTGGACGAACTCGAAGCGCGGCTGCGCGCGCTGCGCAGGCGCCACCAGAAGAACCCAGATGGCAATGGCCCGGCCCGGCCGCAAGACGTGGGTGCACTGCGCTATGAGGTCGACAGCGGCGCGATCTACCACCGTGCCGAAGTGCTGGAACTGACACCGCGCGAGCTGGCGTTGCTCAAGGCACTGATGATGAAACCGGGCCACGCGGTCACCAAGGAGCGCCTGTTCGAGCTGGTGTTTCCGGGCGAGACCGATGTGCAGTACGAGGCCATCGAGGTGGTGGTGTACCGGCTGCGCAAGAAGCTGGCCGGCACCGGAGCGGCGCTGATGACCATGCGTGGCCTCGGCTACCTGCTGCGCGAAGATCGATGAAGCGCGCCGCCTCGCTGCGCCGCACGCTGCTGATCGGCATCCTCGGGCCGGTGGGTCTGTTCATCGTCATCAACTCGATCAGCCTCTACCGGCAGAGCCTGGCGGCCGCGACACTGGCCTACGACCGTACGCTGCTGGCCTCGGCCAAGACCATCGGCGAGCAGCTCGACGTGGTCGGCTACGAAGACCAAGCCGTGCTGCTGGCCAAGGTGCCCTACTCCGCGCTCGAGGCCTTCGAGGCCGACAACAAGAGCCACATGTACTACCGGGTGTCGAGCCTCGACGGCGAGATGGTCTCGGGCTTTGTCGAACTGCCGTTCTGGCGCGGCCGCATCCCGGATCGCGGCGCCTACTCGGCGCTGGTCGACTTCTACGATGCACAGTTCCGCGACGAACCGGTCCGGGTCGCGGTGCTGCTGCAGCCGGTGGCCAGCGAACGCGGCCGCGGCATGGCTGTGGTGCAGGTGGCCGAGACGCTGGAGCTGCGCGAAACACTGGCGCGCCGGATTCTGGTCGATACGCTGTGGCGCCAGCTGCTGCTGATGGCGGTGATCGCTGCGCTCGTGGTCTGGGTGGTACAGCGCGCCACGCTGCCTGTGCGCCGCGTCAGTGCGCGGCTGGCAGAACGGCCCGAAGGCGATCTGAGCCCGATCGAGGCACCCGACGCGCCGCGCGAGTTGCAGCCACTGGTGGCGGCCACCACCGAGGTGATGGGCCGGTTGCAGCGCCTGCTGGACCATCAGAAGCGCTTTGTGCGCGACACCGCGCACCAGTTGCGCACGCCGCTCGCGGTGCTCAAGGCGCAGGTGCAGTCGGCGCGCCGCGGCGACATGCCGGCCGAGCAGGCGCTGGGCGAGATCAGCGACACGGTCGAGCGCGCCACCTTGCTGGCCAACCAGATGCTGTCGCTCGCCAAGGTCGAGCAGCTGCGCCAGCAGCCCGAATCGGAACGCATCGACTGGGCGCAGGTGGTGCGTGAGGTGGCGCTCGACGTGTCGCCTCTGGTCGCCGACAAGGCGCTCGATTTCGAGTTCGATGGCGCCTCCACGCCGGTGCGCGCGCACCGCTGGATGCTGCAGGAGCTCACGCGCAACCTGCTGCACAACGCCATCAAGCACAGCCCGCCCGGCGCGCCGCTGTCGGTGGCGATTCGCGTGGACGCGGGCGAGGCGCTGCTGAGCGTGCAGGACGACGGGCCGGGCATCCCGGCCGACCTGCGCCAGCGCCTGTTTGCGCCCTTCTCCGCCGGCGATGTGGCGAGCGGCTCGGGCCTCGGGCTGGCCATCTGCCGCGAGATCGTGCAGGCGCTCGACGGTCGCATCGCCCTGGACAACCGGTCGGCCGACAGCCGCCGTGCCGCCGGTCTCACAGCGACGGTGCGGCTTCCGCTGGACAATGGCACCTGATGGACAAACTCCGCATCGACAAGTGGCTGTGGGCCGTGCGCTTTTTCAAGACCCGTTCGCTGGCCGCGGACGAGATCGGCAAGAACCGCGTACAGGTCAACGGCGACATCGCCAAGGCCTCGCGTGAAGTGAAGATCGGCGACACCGTCACGATACGGCTCGGCGCCGTCACCCGCGTGGTGCGGGTGCTCGGCATCAGCGGCCAGCGCGGCCCGGCACCGGTGGCGCAGAAACTCTACGAAGAAACGCCCGAAAGCATCGCTGCGCAAGCCGCCGCGCGCGAGCAGCGCCGCATGGGCAGCGAGCCGGCGCTCAGCATCGAGCAGGGCCGCCCGACCAAGCGCGACCGGCGCGAGCTAGACGGTGCCCGCCGCGGCGACTGGGACAGCCGCTGGAGCGCATCCATCGACCCCGAGGCCGAGTGACCGAGGATCTGCACATGACCCGTTTTGACCCCTACCGCGTCGGCCGCAAGTTCCGGCTGACCGACATCGACCCGGCCGACACGCCCTTTCTGAAGGGCTCCGGGGAAATGCAGCGCGAGCAGCTCGACCAGCTCGCCCAGGAGCTCGATGTGTTGCAGAACCTGTTGCATGCCGAAGGCAAACGCAAGGTGCTGCTGGTGCTGCAAGGCATGGACACCAGCGGCAAGGACGGCACAGTGCGCTGGGTGTTCTCGCGCACCTCGCCGCTCGGCGTGCGGGTGGCCGCCTTCAAGGCGCCCTCAGCCGAGGAACTGGCGCACGACTTCCTGTGGCGATGCCATGCAGTAGTGCCGCGCGCCGGCGAACTCGCCGTGTGGAACCGCAGCCACTACGAAGACGTGCTGGTGCCGGTGGTCGAGGGCTGGATCGACAAGGCAGAGGCCAGGCGCCGCTACGCCCAGATCAACGACTTTGAACGCCTGCTGGCAGAAACCGGCACGGTCGTCGTCAAATGCATGCTGCACATCAGCCCCGGCGAACAACGCGAACGGCTGCAGGCCCGAATCGATGAGCCCGACAAGCAATGGAAATTCAGCCCGGACGACCTGGTTGTGCGCAAGAAATGGGGCGCCTACCAGCGCGCCTACGAAAAAGCGCTGGCCGCGACCTCGACCGCGCAGGCGCCCTGGTTCGTGATACCGGCCGACAGCAAGCTGCATCGCAACCTCATGATTGCGCGCCTGCTGGTGAAAACGCTGCGTGACATGAAGTCCCGGGCGCCGTCGCCCGACCCGGCGCTCAAAGGGCTGATTGTCGAATGACGGGACGCGGCGGCCGCGGGGGAGTATCTTCGGGGTTTGCCCTTTGGCATCCCGAGGAACTGCAGCGTGACCGCCTCCGAACCGACCCGTTCCCCCGAAACCACCACGCCGCTCGATGAAGCACTGGCCCAAACGCAGGATGTGCAGGCCAGACTGAACAGCGGCGCGCAGGAATTGTTCGTCATCAAGGAAGTGCTCAAGCACGAGTTGCCGGCCGACGCGCGCACCGGCGACGTGGCGCAGGCGCTCGAAAAGCACGACGCGCTCGAAGAAGCGGTGCAGGAATGTGCCGACGACCTCGAAAACGTGAGCCAGGCGCTGGCCCAGGAGGTGGCCCACCGTGAGAAGCTCGAGGAGAAGCTGACGGAAACACGCGCCGACCTGGCCGGCATCGAAGCCCAAATGGCAGCGCAGCACAAATCATCCGGCAACTGACCGATTCAGGAGGGCGCAGCGCATGCCCAGGCTCATCGTGATGACCCAACCCGGCAAGACCAAGCTTGTGCCGTTGCAAACGCCCGACACCACGATCGGACGAGCCGCCACCAATGACCTGGTGATCGACTCGGAACGCGTCAGCCGCTTCCATGCGGTGGTGACGATTGGAGACGCCTTCGTTTCGATCCGCGATTTGGACAGCCGCAATGGCACTGCCGTCAACGGCATGCGCGTTGACGAGCCACAGGTGCTCACAAACGGCGACACCATCCTGATCGGAGACTGCCAGATGCGCTTTCTGGCCGGAGACCAGGAAGTCACCCCGGTCGAGGCGCTGCGGTTGATGACGATTCCGGGCCTGCTGGTGGATCTGGACAAACCTCGGACGCCGCCCCGCAACGAGGCGCTTCAGGGCACAAAGCAGAACGGCCCCTGAAGGGCCGCCCCAATCAACCATTTCACGTGGCCTTCTTGGCCCACGCAGTGCACCAGCCTTTTGCATTGACCTGCTTGCCGGCAAACAGGGGGCAATTCCCTTGCGCATCCGTCGGCTTGGACTGCCATAGCGCACAACCGTTGCACAACTGGCCGTTGTCATGCTTGGGGAATTTTTTGGCGTCGACCTTCGACGAATCAACGACATAGCCCAGTGCCACGCCCTGTGGATCCTTTTCGTCGAGCCTGGCCTGCGCGAGCGAGCCAGTGGAGCAGATTGCCGAGCCTGTTGTGGCGAGCGTGATCAGGAAGGTGCGGCGGCTGGCGTTCATCGTGCATCTTTCCCGGCGAATGAAATTGATGCCTGGTTGCTCTCCACACGGCCGTTCTCGTTCAAGCCGGCAAGCACGAGAATGCCCGTCGCCAAGAGCGTTGCCATGCCGAAAGCCAGGAATTGCAGGGTTCCGTTCAGCGTGATGTTCATGCCGTCATTCTTGGGCAGGCGGCTGCGCCCTTCCTTGCGCTGGATCAATCTCCGGCGTCGACGCCGAAATCGAGAAGCACCTTGCAGCTGTAGCGCGGGTTGCGCTCCGCGATGTCGAAGGCGCCAGCCACGTCGCGGAAGTCGACCTTGTGGCTGATGATGCGACCCGGGTCGACCAGGCCGCGCGTGATCCAGTCGATGACGGTGGGGAACATCGCGCAGTTCAGGCGAGATGCATAGAGCGTCAGTTCCTTCTTGGTCAGCTCCTGTTGCGGGATGGCCGATGGCGTTGCGGAGAAGCCAAGCAAGCCGATGCGCCCCGCCGGCGCCGCAATGCGAACCGCCTCCTCGATGATCTTCGGATGGCAGACGGCGTCGTAGATCAATGTCGGGCCGCCTTCGACACCGCGCTTGGCCAGCGCCTCGGGCAACGATTCGCGCGTGGTGTTGATGATCTCGTCCTCGGCCGCACCGCATTGCAGCGCCAGGGCCAGCCGCTCGTCGAAATGGTCGGTGATGAAGGCGCGGATGCCGTAGACGCGCTTGAGCACCTGCATCAGGTTGAGCCCGACCGGGCCGGCACCGTAGATGAGCGCCACGTCGCTCGGGAACACGCCGGTGCGGCTGGTCACATTGGCTGCGACGGCGAACGGCTCGATCACCGAGGCGCTGGCATGCGCCAGATCCTTCGGCACCAGGTAGGCGTTCTTGCCGGGCGCGCAGACGTACTGGCTGAAGCCTCCGTCGCGGTGTACGCCGATCACCTGCAGTCGGCTGCAGACGTTCTGCCGGCCGATGCGGCAGGCGTGGCACTCGCCGCAGCTGATCACGGGGTCGACCACCACCGTCTGGCCGATGCGCGAGGCACTGACGCCCTCGCCCACATATTCGATGCGGCCGACGAACTCGTGGCCGATGATTCGCGGATACGAGACGAACGGGTTCTGTCCGTGAAAGATGTGCAGATCAGAGCCGCAGATGCCGGCGAATCGCACGCGCACGCGCACCTCGCCGGCAGCGGGTTCGGGCATGGGCCGCTCGATGACGGCCATGCTGTTGGGTTGGTCGACGACGACGCTGAGCATGTTGAAAGTCCTGTGATTCGTTGTGTACCTGGATGTGGCGGTGCAGTTGTGCTACCAGTTCCACATCGAGCCGTCGCGCAGTCGCGCCACCGGCAGATAGGCCCGTTCGTACGGGTACTTGGCCGCGAGCGCCTCGTCGATGTCAACGCCCAGTCCGGGCACGTCGTCCATCACCAGGTACCCGTCTTCAAAGCGGTAGTTATGGGGGAAGACCTCGTTGGTCAATGGCGAATGCGGCATCAGTTCCTGGATCCCGAAGTTGGGCACCCAAAGGCCGAAGTTGACCGCCGCCGCCATGCAGACCGGAGACAGGTCGGTCGCGCCGTGGAAGCCGGTGCGCACCTGATAGAGCGCTGCGAAATCCGCGATGCGCCGTACGTGCGTGATACCGCCGGCGTGCGTGATGGTGGAGCGGATGTAATCGATCAACTGCTCGCTGATGAGATCCTTGCAGTCCCAGATCGAGTTGAAGACCTCGCCGATCGCCATTGGCGTGGTGGTGTGCTGGCGGATGAGCCGGAACGCTTCCTGGTTCTCCGCCGGCGTGGCGTCCTCAATCCAGAACAGGCTGTAGGGCTCCAGTTCCTTGCCGAGCCGAGCGGCTTCGATCGGCGTCAGACGGTGATGGGCGTCGTGCAGCAGATGGATGTCGTGGCCCACCGCCTCGCGCACCTTGCGGAACAGCTCGGGCGTGTGACGCAGGTAAAGCGAGGTGTCCCACGGTTCTTCCGGCGGCAGACCTTTTTCGGCCGGCTCGTAGAAGCCCTTGGTCTTGCCGACGCCGTAAGTCTTCGCAAGGCCCGGCACGCCTGACTGCACGCGGATCGCCTTGTAGCCTTCCTCGACATGTTGCTGCACGGCCTCGATCGCTTCGGCGTGATCCTTGCCATTGGCGTGGCCATACACCATGAGGCCGTCGCGGCTCTTGCCGCCCAGTAGCTGGTAGACCGGCATGCCGGCCAGCTTGCCCTTGATGTCCCACAGCGCCATGTCGACGGCGGCGATGGCAGACATCGTCACCGGCCCGCGCCGCCAATAAGCACCGCGGTAGAGGTACTGCCAGATGTCCTCGATGTTGCGCGGATCGCGGCCAATCAGGCAGGGAAAGACGTGCTCGTCGAGGTAGGCCTTGACGGCCAGCTCGCGGCCGTTGAGCGTGGCATCGCCCAGCCCGACCACGCCTTCGTCGGTGACGATCTTGACCGTGACGAAATTGCGGCCGGGGCAGGTGACGATGGTCTGGATACGTTCGATCTTCAATGGAGTCTCCAGGGGAAGTACGGAATGCCGTGGTGTGCAGTTCGCGATACGGCTACAGGAAGCCGATCGAGAACCAGGGCACGAAAACCAGCAGCAGCAGTGCGATGAACAACGCCGCCATGTGCGGCCACACGCGTGGCATGGCGACGTCAGGCGACACCCGTCCGATGGCACAGGCCGCGTAGAAACCGACGCCGAAGGGTGGGGCGAACAATCCCAGGCCCATCGCGAAGATCACCACCATCGCGTAGTGCACTTCGTTGACACCGACCAGCTTGGCGATCGGAAACAGCAGGGGCCCGAACAGCACGATCGCTGGAATACCTTCCAGCAGACTGCCCAGCACCACGAAAGCCAACGCCGACACCAGCAGGAAACCCATCTTTCCGCCCGGCACCGCGGTCATGATCTTGACCAGATCCTGCGCGAAGCCCGACTGCGTGAGAGCCCAGGCCATGGCCGTGGCGCAGCCAACGATCAGCAGGATGGCGCCGGACAACGAGGCCGTGTCGAGCAGCATCGGATAGATGCGGCGCCAGTCGAACTGCCGGTAGATGAACAGGCCCGCCAGCAGGGTGTAGAAGATGCCGATGGTCGAGACTTCGGTGGCGGTCGCGACGCCCTCGACCACCGCGGTGCGGATGATCACCGGCAACGCGAGCGCTGGAAGCGCGACCAGCAGCAGCTTGCCGATCTGCCTGCCCGACGCCTTGGTGACGCCGGTCATGTCCTCTCGCCGGGTTTGCCACCAGACGACGATCGCCATCAGCACGAGGCCGACCACGGCCGGCATCAGGCCACCCACGAAGAGCGCCGTGATCGACACCCCGGTAACCGAGCCGACCGTGATGAGCACGATGCTCGGCGGAATGGTCTCCGACATCGCACCCGACGCCGACAGCAGCCCGATCAGATCGCCGTCCTTGCTGCCGCGCTTCTTCATTTCCGGGAACAGCGCCGGTGCCACTGCCGCCATGTCGGCCGCCTTCGCGCCCGAGATGCCCGACACGATGTACATCGCGCCCAGCAGCACGTACTGCAAGCCTCCGCGCACGTGGCCGATCAGGCTGACCAGAAAGTTGATCATCGCGCGGGCCAGGCCCGTCATCTCGATCAGCGACCCCAGGAAGACGAACAGCGGCACGGCCAGGAGGATCAGGTGCGACATGCCCTCCTGCACGCGGTTGGGCATGATCGACATCGGCGTGGTGGTCGAGAAGGCCAGATAGGACATCGTCGCCAATCCAAAAGCGAACGCGATCGGCACGCCGATCACGATGCAACCGACCAGCATCACCAGGAAGAAGATGACAAGGTTGAGGTTGCCGAGTGTGGCCAGTGTGGGCGACAGCAGCCACAGCGCACCGCCGCCGAGCGCCACGGCGCCACCGGTGACGGCGATCTGTTTCCAGGCCGCGTGCTCGACAAGCCGGGCGACCGCAGTCACCAGCATCAGGAACGCGCCGGCGCACACCGCCCCTGCACGCCAGCCTTCGCTGATGCCGAGCACCGGCGTCGAGACTTCGATCTCCTCATGCCAGTGCTCCCAGGCCGGCCAGGCGAGCATGACCAGAAAGGCGACTACCAGGCACATGCCCAGCGCGTCGAGCCAGGCCCGCTTGTCAGCCGGCAGATCCTTGACGAATGTCGTCAGATGCATGTGCGCCGCGCGCCGAAGTGCAATGCACGAGCCGAGCATCGCCAGCCACAGGAACAGGATGCTGGCGAGTTCGTCGGTCCAGGTGAGCGGCGCGTGCAGCGCGTAGCGCGCGAAGGCGCCGCCGCCCAGAATCAGAATTTCGGCCACCACGATGGCAGCGGCCGGAACTTCGGTCACCCACGCCAGCAGCCGGTCGAACCCGTTCGACTTGGCGGGCGGAGCGAGATCGAGGGGATCGACGGTGGACTGCATGGCGCTTCCCGGCGGGTCAGACCAGCTTGCCGGAGTACTTCTCCAGCTTGGCCCACACGTCGTCGCCGTACTTGGACTTCCACTCCGTGTAGAAGCCGGCGCTCTTGAGCAGTTCGCGAAACGGTGCGGGATCCGGCTTGTTGAAGGTCACGCCCAACTTGGCCAGTTGCGCCTGCGCATCGGCATTGAGCCTCGCGATGTCGTCGCGCTGCTTGAGTGCCGCGGCGTTCAGGTTCTTCGACAGCGATTCCTGCACTTCCTTGGGCAAGGCTTGCAGCTTCTTCGCGTTTCCGAAGATGAAATGGCCGTCCCAGGTGTGTGCCGTCAGCGAGCAGAACTTCTGCACCTCGTAGAGCTTGGCGCTCTGGATCAGCGC
>JBDUCH010000046.1:0-17271 GCA_040003555.1 Variovorax sp.
GGCGCGCGATCTCGGTCTTGCCGACGCCGGTCGGGCCGATCATGAGGATGTTCTTCGGCGTGATCTCGGCCCGCATCGCCTCGTCGACCTGCTGCCGCCGCCAGCGGTTGCGCAGGGCGATCGCGACAGCGCGCTTGGCGCCCGACTGGCCGACGATGTGGCGATCGAGCTCGGAGACGATCTCCTGCGGGGTCATGCTGGATTTCATCGGCTCGCTCAGTCCAGCGTCTCGATCGAATGGTTCTGGTTGGTGTAGATGCACAGGTCGGCGGCGATTTCGAGCGAGCGCTTGACGATGTCCTTGGGCGCCATCTCGGTGTGTTGCAGGAGGGCGCGGGCCGCGGCGCTCGCGAACGAGCCGCCCGAGCCGATCGCGACGATGCCGTATTCGGGCTCGAGGACGTCGCCGTTGCCGGTGATGATCAGCGAGGTCTCGTGGTCGGCGACGGCGAGCATGGCCTCGAGCCGGCGCAGGACGCGGTCGGTGCGCCAGTCCTTGGTCAGCTCGATGGCCGAGCGCACGAGGTTGCCCTGGTGTTTCTCGAGCTTGGCTTCGAAGCGCTCGAACAGCGTGAACGCGTCGGCGGTGGCGCCGGCAAAGCCCGCCAGCACCTTGCCGTGGTACAGGCGCCGCACCTTGCGCGCAGTGCCCTTGATGACGATATTGCCGAGCGTGACCTGGCCATCACCACCGATCGCGACCTGGTCGCCGTTCGGGGTTTTGCGGCGCACGCTGACGATCGTGGTTCCGTGAAACTGTTCCATCGCAGCCATCTTGGGCCACCTGCAGGCGATGCAAGCCCTGCCCGATCAATTGCTTCGAACGGCCACGCCCGCGTGATCGGCAATGCCGATCACCTTGAAGAAAGCCGCGATCATGCGGTGGGCATCGACGAATTCGACGCGCTGGTCGCGTGCCGCACGCGCCATGACCCAGTTGAGCAGGGTGCCAGCGGCGGCGAAGTCGATCCGCACCAGCGCCGCGCACGAAATGGTCGGCGTGGCTGCGTCCATCAGTTCGGCATCGAGCTGGTGCCAGATGGCGTGGCATTCACCGCTGAGTTCGCCCGCCAGCAAGGTATGGCCGGCCACCGCGGCGGTAGGCGCAGGCTCGGCCGAGGGCTCTTGCCCCATGGAATCCATCGAAAAGCCCGACGATGCCGACTTTTCCGCGCGAGACGTACCCACATCGGTGTAGCTGCCGACCGGATCTTCCCAGGGCGGTGGCGACACCTCGTAGGCAATGCAGTAGTTGAGCGCGGTCAGCTCGAATTCGTCAACGTCGTGCAGCACGCGCAGCACGGCCATCCGCAACTGCCACCAGACCGGGTCGGTGCGGCGGTCGTTGCTCGGCGTGGCCGCGGCCAGCACCCCCAGCAACCTGTCGGCGCCAGCGAACCGCAGTTGTACCGGCGACGCCGCCCAGTGCTCGAAAAGGGCGCGCAGCGGGGCCGCCGCATCGGCATCGATGCTGGAGAGCACGCGCCAGTCCAGCGTCCACACAGCGCCCGCGCCGGTCAGCGCCCGGGTCAGGCCGGACAGGGACTCGCGCATCAGCTGGTGCGGGCTGAACCAGTCGGCGGGCTCCGACGAAGCGTCGGGTTGCCCGCTGCGGCTCGCCACACCGGCCGCCTGCACGTCGCGCGCCAGCACGCGCAGCGAGATCCATTCGGGCCCCGGCCGCTTGAGGCGCTGGGCATAGCGGGTGCTCGCCTGCACGAATTTCTCGGCGTCGCCTGTGGCGCGGTAGAGGTCGAGCAACCCGCGCCAGGTGTCGTTGTGATCGGCCTGCGCACCATCGGGGCCCAGCGTCTGCAGCAGGATGGCCTCGGCGCCTGCGTCGTCGCCATGCGCGAAACGGATCGCGGCCTCTTCCAGGCTGCCGTCGATCATGAGCCGCGAGGGATGCAGCGCGCCCGCGCCACTGGGCTGCTCGACGGGCGGTGGCGGCACGCCGGGCTCGGTGTCGGCGTAGGCACGCGCCTGCTGGGCTGCCAGCGCCTCCGGGGTCGGCGGCGGCCCGCCCTCCGCGTTTTCGCCCTGGGGACGGCCCTTCCACCACTGCTGCGACATCTGCTCTTCGATCTCGTCGATCTTCTTGAGCGTGAGCGCGCGGCCCTCGGTCTTGCCGGTGCTGTTGATGTTGAACGAAGAAGGCTGGGCGTTTGCGTCGCGCGCGCCAGCGGCCTCGCGCTGGCGCAGTTTGCGCAGCATGTCGAACTCGCGGCGCCGCACGAAATCGTTGCGCTGGCGCCGCTCGATCATTTCCTTGAGCATCTCCCGGCTGTAGCCGGTGTCGGCCGAGCCGGTGTCCTGTTCGTCCAGCTCCGCCCAGTCCTTGAGCGGATTGCGGACGAACTTCGCCACCTTGGACAGCAGGCGACCGGGCTCCTCTTTGGCCATGTGCTTGCTGCTAGTCGCCGAACATCTTCTGCTTGAGCTCGCGGCGCTGCTGCGCTTCGAGCGAAAGCGTGGCGGTCGGGCGGGCGAGCAGCCGGCCGACGCCGATCGGCTCGCCGGTTTCGTCGCAATAGCCGTAGTCGCCGGCATCGATGCGCTGGATCGACTGCTCGATCTTCTTGAGCAGCTTGCGCTCGCGGTCGCGCGTGCGCAATTCCAGCGCGTGCTCTTCCTCGATGGTGGCGCGGTCGGCCGGATCGGGCACCACCACGGTGTCTTCACGCAGGTGTTCGGTGGTTTCGCCAGCGTTTTCGAGGATGCCGAGCTTGAGCTGAACCAGCTTGAGCCGGAAGAACGCCATCTGCTTGTCGTTCATGTACTCGGCATCGGGCATCGCCACCACTTCGGCATCGGTCAACTGGTCGGCCGTCTTGGTCTTCCAGTTGTTGGCGAGCTTGGCGTCTTTCTTGACGGCCACGTGCGGCGGCGGCACCAGCGCGGTCGAGGCGATCTGGGTGAAGCTGGACTTGGCGGCGGTGGAGGCCACCGACTGGGCCATCGAAGGCACGGTCAGTTGCGAGAGCCGGGAGACGCGCCCGCCCCGTGCGGGCGCGGGCGCCGGCGTCAGGGGGGTGGGTGTCGCCGGGGCGGAAGAGGAGGCGGCAGCCGTTTTTTTCATGGGGGTCGGGGCAGGTGCAGGAGGGGCGGCAGGACGGCCGGCCGGTTTTGCCGTTTTGGCAGTGATGGGTTTCGAGGCGCCGGTCTTCGCGGCGGAAACCTTTTTCGCGGCCGGCGCAGCCTGCTTGACGGCCGTCTTCTTGACGGCCGGTTTGGCGGGCGGGGCCTTGGCGGCGGGTTTCTTCACGGTGACTGGCTCCTTGGACGGGCTCGAACGCGCTTTCACAGGATGTCTCCTCCCCAGGGGAACCTCGGGCCAAAGCCTCGCGGATTCCCATTGTTCAGCATGCTCGCCAATGGCGACCCACGGGGTTATACCCCCGAATGCAGGCCACGAACGCGCGCTCTTCTGTGCCGAAAGTCACACCTCTCGCCTCGGCGAGGGGGTATGGCCCCGGAACAGGCGCGCGATTGTATAGAGAAGTTCGGCCTGCGCGCTCAGCAACTCAAACCAGGCACTGGTCCAGGCCCTGCTCGAGAATCTCGCGCGGCAGCTCGATGCCGATGAACACCATGCGGCTCTGGCGCGCTTCGTCCTTGCCCCATTCGGGGCCCAGGTCGCTCCCCATCAACTGGTGCACGCCCTGGAAGATGACCTTGCGCTCGGTGCCCTTCATGTGCAGCACGCCCTTGTAGCGCAGCATGCGCGGGCCGTAGATGTTGACGACGGCACCCAGGAAATCTTCAAGACGGGCCGGATCGAAGGCGCGATCCGAGCGGTAGACGAAGCTCTTGACGTCGTCGTCATGGTGATGATGGTGGCCGTGCCCCTCGTTCGCATGGGAGGGGTGGTCGCAATGCTCGCCATCCGCGTGGTCATGGTCGTGGTGTTCGTGATCGTCTTCCTTGAGGAAGTCCGGGTCGATGTCGAGCTTGGCATTCAGGTTGAAGCCACGCAGGTCGAATACGTCTTTCAGCGGCACTTCGCCGAAATGCACCTTCTGCTGCGGGGCACGCGGGTTCATGTGCTTCAGGCGGTGGATCAGCGCCTCGGTTTCTTCGGCCGCGACCAGATCGCTCTTGCTGATGAAAATCTGGTCGGCAAAACCGACTTGGCGGCGCGCTTCCTGGCGGTCGTTGAGCTGCTGCGGCGCATGCTTGGCGTCGACCAGCGTCAGAATCGAGTCGAGCAGGTAGCTTTCGGCGATCTCGTCGTCCATGAAGAAGGTCTGCGCCACCGGACCCGGGTCGGCCAGGCCGGTGGTTTCAATCACCACGCGGTCGAAATCGAGCAGGCCCTTGCGCCTCTTGGCGGCCAGCGTCTGCAGCGCTTCGCGCAGGTCTTCGCGGATGGTGCAGCAGATGCAGCCGTTGCTCATCTGCACGATCTGCTCCTTGGACTCGGTCACGAGGATGTCGCTGTCGATGTTTTCTTCGCCGAACTCGTTCTCGATCACGGCGATTTTCTGGCCGTGCGCCTCGGTCAGGATGCGCTTGAGCAACGTGGTTTTGCCGGAGCCGAGAAAACCGGTCAGGATGGTGGCGGGAATGAGGGCCATGGAATGCTCCGGAGGGAAAACGGGGAAGGGCGGAAAGTTTAGGCCCGAAGGAGAGTCCTTCGTGGATGCACGGCCGCCCGAAGGCCAGCGGAGCGTGGGGACAACACTACTTGCGCACGACTACCAGGCCCTTCAGGTACTCACCCTCCGGGAATTCGATCGTCATCGGGTGATCCGGCGCGGCGCCCAGCCGCTCGCTGATGTAGCCGTCGACCCCCGCATCGATGCCGGCCGAGGCCACGATCTTGTGGAACAGGTCGGCACCGATGCCGCCCGAGCAACTGAAGGTCAGCAGCACGCCGCCCGGCACAAGCAACTGCAGCGCCAGGCGGTTGATGTCCTTGTAGGCCCGGGCCGCGCGCTCCGCATGGGCCACGGTGGGCGCGAACTTGGGCGGGTCGAGCACGATCGCGTCGAAGGTCTTGCCCTCTGCAATGAAGCGGCGCAGCGCGGCATTGACGTCGGCGTCGAGGTACTGGCTGTTCGCCGCGCCGAAGCCGTTCAGCGCCACGTGGGCCTCGGCCCGCTGCAAGGCCGGCAGCGACGAATCGACCGAGATCATCTCGGCGCCCTCCAGCGCGCCGGCCGCGCGCAGCCCGGCCAACGCCGCCACGGTGAAGCCGCCGGTGTAGCAAAAGCAGTTGAGCACGCGCCGGAACCTGCGGTGCTTCGCGATCTCGGCAAAGCGCTGCCGGCTGTCGCGCTGGTCGAGGTAGAAACCGGTCTTGTGGCCGGTCGCGATGTCGAGCGTGAGCTGCCAATCGTGCTCGCGGATGGTGCGTTCGGTGGCGCCCTCCCCGCGCAGCCAGCCGGTGACTGGCTTGAGCCCTTCGCGCTCGCGCCCGCTCGCGTCCGAGCGCTCGTAGAGTTGGGTCAGGCCGGTTGCCGCGAGCAACGCGTCGGCCAGTTGCGGCTTCCAGCGCTCGACGCCGGCCGACAGGAACTGCGCCACCAGCGTGTCGCCGTAGCGGTCGACGATCAGGCCCGGCAAACCGTCGGCTTCGCCGTGGACTAGCCGCAGGCCGTCGCTCTGTATGTCGAAAAGGCCTCTGGCGCCCACCGCACGGGCGCAACGCGCCGTCAAGAACGACGCATCGATGCGCTGCGTCTCGTCGAAGCTCCAGGCTCGTGCGCGGATCTTCGAGACCGGGCTGAACGCGGCCCAGGCCAGGAAGCGGCCTTCGTGCGACTCGACGCGCACGGTTTCGCCCGGGTCGGCGCCGCCCTTCGCGATGGCGGACTCGAAGATCCAGGGATGGCGGCGCAACAGGGAGCGCTCTTTGCCCGGCCGCAGCCGCAATGCTTTCATTTGTCTTCCTTGGCCTTCGCGCGCGGATGTGCCGCGTCATACGCCTTGGCCAGATGCTGGAAATCCAGCCGGGTGTAGACCTGCGTGGTCGTGATGTTGGCGTGGCCCAGCAGTTCCTGCACCGCGCGCAGGTCGCTGCTGGACTGCAGCAGGTGGCTCGCGAACGAATGCCGCAGCATGTGCGGATGCACCGGCGCCGGCAGGCCGGCCTTGAGGCTGCGTTGGCGCAACTGCTTCCAGACTGCCTGCGCCGTCCAGCGCGAGCCGGTGCGGCCGATGAACAGCGCCACCGCGCCGGCCGGATCGCGCTGCAGCGCAGCCGGCAATGCCGGGCAGTCGCCCCGCACCGCCAGCCATGCTTGCAGCGCCTCGGCCGCCTTGGCGCCCACCGGCACGCTGCGGCGCTTGTTGCCCTTGCCGAGCACCTGCGCTTCGCCGGACGCCAGGTCGACCCAGCCATGCGCGGTCGGGCTGGCCTGCACGTCGAGCCCGACCAGCTCGCTCACACGCAGGCCGCAGCCGTACAGGAGTTCGACGACCGCGCGGTCGCGCGCCTCGGTCCACGGGTCGGCATCGAGGTCGCGGTGTTCGGCCAGGCGCACCGCGTCGTCGACCGCCAGCGCCTTGGGCAGCGGCCGATCCGCCTTGGGGGCGTGCACGTCCTGCACCGGGTTGCTGCTGACCAGGCCCTCGTTGCCGAGCCAGCGGTAGAAGCTGCGCCAGCACGAGAGCACCAGTGCGATGCCGCGCGATTCGCGGCCGGCGCTGTGCAGTTGCGCCATCCAGCGCCGCACATGGGCCGTTTGCACCTTGTCGAGCGGCAGGTTCGCGGCGCCAGCCTTTTCGGTCAGCGTGCCGAGGTGAATCGCATACAGCTCGACCGTGCGCGCCGCCAGCCGGCGCTCGACCCGCACATGCTCGAGGTATTTGTCGACCAGCGCGTCGCTGCGTTCAGAAGTAGCCATTCAGGCCATTGTTGACGATCGCGAACGGCTCGCGAAGCGCGCCCTTGAACACCATCCCCCAGCTGCGCCAGCACGAACTCGGCGCGGCGGCGTATTGCACGTCGAACTCGCGGTCGAAGCCGCTGGCGCGCGCCAGCCGCTCGACGCGCCACAGGTGATAGGGCTCCGACACCACGACCACGCTGCGCACGCCGGCCGCCTGCAACAGCGCGCGCGACATCGACAGGTTCTGCCGCGTCGACGACGACACCGCCTCGAGCTGCACCGACCCGGCGTAGCCGATCCGGCGCGCGTGGCGCTCCATCACCTCGGCTTCGATGCGGCCGTCTTCCCGGTCGACGCCGCCCGACATCAGCAGGCGCTGCACCGTGCCGGCCTGCGCCAGCGCCACGGCGGCGTCGACGCGCCCGGTCAGGCAGGGATTGGGCTTGCCGCGCAGCCACGCGCGATTGCCGAGCACCAGCGCCACCTCGGCGGTGCGCGTCGGCGGCTGGGCCAGCAGCGCACGCGCGTGCTGCCAGACTGTGGCCCAGATGGCGGCGTAGCCCAGCAGCAGGACAACAAACACGGCCAGCAGCGGCCGCAGCCAGCGCCGCAGGCGTCGTCTCAAGGCCGCAGCCGCGAGAGGGCGGCCGACGCCAGCTCGGCGATGCGCTCCAGAAAGTCGGTGCCCATGTCGGTATTGAAGCGCGCCGCATCGGGCGACGCCAGCACCAGCAGTCCGAAGGCCGGCGCCTCGGGCTCGGCGCGCAGCGGAATCAGTGCGATCGAGATCGCGGCACGCACGTCGCCGAGCCAGTTGGCCGCCTCGAAACCGGCATTGAGGCCGCAGTACGGCGCGGTCAGCGAGGTGGCCAGCGCCTTCACGTCATCGCTGACCCACTGGGCATAGCCTTCGCTCGCGTAGGTCTCGTCGCAGTCCCAGACCTTGATGGCGATCTGCGGCACCAGGAACAGCGCCTGCAGATCGGCCGCGATCTGCCAGGGCAGGCCGCGCGGGTCGCGCGTCGTGAGCAGGCCGCGCGTCCAGCGCTGCAGCCGGTCGGCCGTGACGACGTTTTCGGTGCCGTGGCGCACCATGTCCATCAGGCGGTGCTCGAGCGCCTTGATCTTCTCGCGCAGCATTTCGGCCTGGCGCTCCTGCAGGCTCACGGCCCGGTTGCCGTGCGGGCTGGTGAGCTGCACCTGCGCCAGCAACTGCGCGTGGCGCTCGAAGAAGTCGGGCGTGTTCGACAGGTAGTTGGCGATGTCGTCTTCGGTGATCGGGTTCATGGCGTGTGCTGCGTGGATGGATTTCATGGCTGCTCGGGTACCTCGATGTCGCCCTCGAATACGGTGACGGCCGGGCCGGTCATCAGCACCGGCTGGCCGACACCGGCCCACTCGATGGTGAGGCGGCCGCCGTGCGTGTCGACTTCGACGCGTGCATCGAGCAGGCCGAGCCGGATGCCCGCCACCACCGCGGCGCAGGCGCCGGTGCCGCAGGCCAGCGTTTCGCCGGCGCCGCGCTCGAACACGCGCAGCCTGATCTGCGAGCGGCTCACCACCTGCATGAAGCCGGCGTTGACGCGCTGCGGAAAGCGGGGATGGTGCTCGATCAGAGGGCCCCGGAGGGCCACCGGGGCGGTGTCGACGTTGTCGACCAGCTGCACCGCGTGCGGATTGCCCATCGAGAGCACCGCGACGGAAATGATGGCGCCCTCGGCATGTGTTGAAAGCGCCAGATGCCACGTGTGCCACGAACCTTCGGGTTGTGGCGTGAGCCCCGCAGCATCGAAAGGCACCTGCGCCGGCTCGAAGACCGGCGCGCCCATGTCGACCGTGACGCGCCCGTCGGCGCCCATGCGCGGCTCGATCACACCCGACAAGGTTTGCACGCGCACTGCGTCCTTGGTGGTCAGGCCCTGCTCGCGCACGAAGCGCATGAAGCAGCGCGCGCCGTTGCCGCACTGCTCGACCTCGCCGCCGTCCGAGTTGTGGATCACGTATTGGAAGTCGATGCCCGGTGCCGGCGAGGGCCGTACGGTGAGGATCTGGTCGGCGCCCACGCCGAAGTGGCGATCCCCAAGGAAGCGGTATTGCGCGGGCGTCAGCGCGAGCGAGCCGCGCGTTTCGTCCAGCACGACGAAGTCATTGCCGGCCCCTTGCATCTTGGTGAAGCGGATTCGCATGCGGGGATTATCTGCTGCGCTTCAAACGCGCCCGCCACACGGCCTGCGCACGCTCAGGCCTGGCGCTGCTCCGCCCTGCCGGCCACCTGATCCGATGGCTGAAGCACCGGCAGCGCTTCGGCACGTTGCAGCCCAGCCGGTGACAAGCCCCCTTGTGTGCCGGGCGTGCTGCGCCAGGGATGCAACCAGAACCCGAGGCCTGCGATCAGCCAGGCCACGCAGGGCAACGCACTCCAGCCCGGCCAGGTTTGCAGTTTCAGGGCCACGATCAGCACGCGGCACAGCGCCGCAACGGCCAGTGCCGAGAACACCAGCCCGACCGGCGAAGCCAGTCGCTGCGCGGGACTGCGCGCCAGCGCCACGCCCAGGCCGGTGTGCAGCGCCATACCCCACGCTGCTCCGGCGATCAGCTGCGCCGCCAGAAAGAAAACCTGGATGCCGGTGTGCACCGCGATCGGCGCGGCCAGCGCGCCGGCCCAGAGTGCGAGCGCCCCGCCGCGCATGCGGAACGGCGACGCCACCAGCTGCATCGATATCAGCAGCCCGAGCGCGAAGCCGCCCCAGAACAGCGGCACCCACAACGAGCGTGCCCAAGGCATCGGCGAAGCGGCCGCGAGCAAGGCCGTGTGCCACTGGAAGCCGAGGCCTGCCAGCAGCAGCGCGGCCGCCATGAGCACGATCGGGCTGCGCCGGGCATCACAGGGCACGGTGTCGCGGCGCGGCATCGGCCAGGCATCGGCGCGAACCGCGACCAGGCCAGCCAGCGCAATGCCCGCGGACGCCACGGCGAAGGGCCAGAACGGGTCGCGCTGACGCAACCACTCGCTGAGCGCAGGCCCGGCGGCACCCGCCATGGCCACCAGCCCCAGAGTGACCCCGACCGCCCAGCCCTGGCGCGTCGCGTTGCCGATGCGCCCCAGCAGCGACAGCACCGGCGCCCGCAGGAACGAGGTCACGATGGCCCAGCCCGCAATGAATGCGATCAACCGAACCGAGCCATCGGGCCCCGCCACCCACGGCATGGCCGCGAACAGCAGTGCGGAACAAGCGGAAGCGACTGCGATTCCGGCACCGAGCCTTCGCCACATCCCGGCAATGCGATCGGCAAAGACGGCCGAGCCCCAATCGCTGACCGCGAACAGCGCCTGGTCCAGCACGAGGATCCAGATCACGCTGGTGCGTGGCAGCCCCACGCTGACGACGAGGCCCGGCAGGAAGAGCACATACAGCGTCCACGAAAGTGCCAGCAGCGCGTGCACCAGCCCGACCCACCAACCCAGATACGGCGACGGGCCGGGAGACGCAGCCATGCTCGCGACCGGCCTGCTTCAGCCGGCGCGCAGCTTGTCGAGCACCCGGTCCAGAAAGGCCAGCCGATCCTGGCCCCAGAAGCGTTCGCCGTTCAGCACATAGGTCGGCGCGCCGAACACGCCGTGCTCGACCGCCTGCGCGCTGTTGACGCGGTAGGTCGCAAGTGTTTCGGCGGCCTGTTCGAGCGCCTGCAGTGCCGCGCCGTCGTAGCCGTTCTCGTCGGCCACAGCGATGCGCACGGCCGCGTCGGCGGTGTCGCGCTCTTCCGCCCACAGCGCGCGCAGCAGCGCATGCGACAGCGGCTGCGCGTCGCGTCCCTGCAGCTGCGCGGCAATCACCATCCAGCCCGGGTACTTGTTCCAGTTGGGGTCGCTCGCCGCACCCTTGGGGTAGTGCGCGGGCGCCAGGTTCAACGGCATGCCGAGGTACTCGCGCCAGCGCGCCAGTTCCTGCGCGTGGTAGCTGCGGCGCGGCTCTGGCCGGGACTTGAGCGGGATGCCGCCGGTCTGCGGCACCACGGCCTGAAAGTCGTAGGGCTTGAGCACCAGCTTGACGTGGTGGCGGCGCACGATGTCCTGCAACTGCGGGCCACCGAGGTAGGCCCAGGGCGACGAAAGGCTGTAGTAGCAGTCGAGCGCGATCATGGTGCGCATTGTTACCCGCAGCGCGGGTCGGCGATACGGCCGCTGGCCTTTTGCAACGCCGGTATAGGCCGAACGACCGATCGGCGAAACGCGCGTGGGTTCGCACAATCGACGCCATGCCAAATCTCATGCTTCCCCTCTCGGGCGATGTCACGCAGTCGATCAACCCGTGGACATGGTTCGTCAAATCCGTGGGCGGCCAGTTCGGCCTGATCAACATCAACATGGGGAAGTCGGCCGACCCCGTGCTGGAGCAGCAGATCCTCGACGACGTCGGCACCTACGGCCGGCAGCTCGGCCAGATCGGCGACGCGCTGGCGGTGCTGCTGAAGCACGTGAAGCTCGACGCGCTGCAGCCCGACGAACAGCGCGCACTGGACGCCTTCCAGCTTCAGCTGGCCCAGATCGAGCGGCTCAAGGCAAAGCGCTGAGCCAGCGCGACAGGTCGCGCTGCCTCTCTCGCAGCGCGTGATCGCGGCCAACGGCGGGCGACTGGTGGAGGAGTTCGTCAAGCTGCTCTCGCTCGGCGGCGTGCCCGAGTTGCGCTTTCGCATTGCCCTCGCTTGACGGCAATACCCCTGGGATTGAGCCGTCGTTGGCGATTGCCGGACGGCAAGCTACATGTCCTCGAGCACCGAAAGGATGTTGCCAGCCGGGTCGCGGAACCACGCGATCACCGGCCCGCCCGGGTCGCGCGAAATGCCGTTGATGTCGGTCTTCAGGCCAGGCAGGTCGTACACCTCGAAGCGCACGCCGCGGCGCTTGAGTTCGGCCACCGCCTGATCCACGCTCTTCACCGGAAAGTTGAGAATGGTGAAGCTGGCCGGCTTGTGGTCGGGCTTGGCATACACCAGCACGTGGGTGCCGCCGCCCAGGTGCAGCGTCATCAGGCCGTCGGACTCGGCCACGTCGAGCCCCAGCGTCTCGCCGTAGAAGGCCAGTGCCACGGACATGTCGTCCACCGAAAAGCCACTGAAGGCTTTGCTTTTGCTCAGCATGTTTGCCGCTTCCATGTTGAATCGATGCCGACGTTGGCGGTCAGTCATTGTGGCGTGCGGCGCATTCGCCTGCACTCCCGATAATGGCGCGATGGTTCGCCCCGGCCAACAACTCCACCTCCATCGTGATCCGGCACCGTTGCTGCCGGCCGCGACGGTGTTGCTGTTGCGCGATACAGCCGAAGGCATCGAAGTGCTGATGACCCGGCGCTCCGAACACGCCAGCTTTGCGCCGGGCGCTTATGTATTCCCTGGCGGGCGCATCGACGACAGCGATATCGAGGCCCGCCCCATCGCCACGCGGCGCCGCACCCAGAGCCGCCTGCAGCTGACCCAGTCGATCGCCGCGATCCGCGAGAGCTTCGAGGAGCTGGGCGTGCTGCTGGCGCGCTATCCCGATGGGCGCATGGTCAGCGGCGCCGAAGTGGCGGCGATGGATCGCAGCACGCCGCCGGCCATGTCGCTGGCCGCCCAGTGCGCGGTGCGCGGGCTGCGGCTGGCGAGCGACCAGGTGTTCACGCTCGCGCACTGGATGACCGACCGCGACCTGCCGAAACGCTTCGACGTGCCCTTTCTGGTGGCGCGCATGCCCGAGGGCCAGGTGCCGGTGGCGGACGAAACCGAGCAGTTCGAGCCCTGCTGGGTGCGCCCGGCCGATGCGCTGGCGCGTTTCGCGCAAAAGCGCTTTGCGATGCTGTTCCCGACCGTGCGCACGCTCGAGCGGCTGGCCGCTTTCGACAGCGTCGACGCGGTGCTCGCCGTCTGCGCGCGCGAACAGCCGCTGTGGACGAGCTGCCCGCGCGCCGGATTGCTCGGCGGCAAGGAAGCGCGCTACATGGAACACGAGGCGCCGTACGGCGAGCTCGCGCTGGTCTGCCCCGACGGCCAGATCGTGCATTCGCTCGACTGGCAGTGTCAGGAGCCGGTCAGGCTGCTCAAGAATGTGCAGCGCCTGACGGCGAACAACCCCAGCGCGATGACCGGGCCGGGCACCAACACCTGGATCGTGGGGGATGCTTCCACCGGCTACATCGTGATCGACCCGGGGCCGAACGACTTCGACCACATCGGCCGGCTCTGGCGCCTGACGCAGGGCGACATTCGCGCGATCGTCTGCACGCACTCGCACGCCGACCATGCGCCGGGCGCGCTGCCGCTGCAGGCGCTGTGCCGGCAGCGGCCGCCGATCCTGGGCCTGCCCTCGGCGCCCACCGCGCGGGCCTCGGCGCGCTTCACGCCCGACCGTGCGCTGCAAAATCAGGAGCGCATCACGCTGACAGGGCGGGCGCAGCAGACCGATTCGGTATTGAGTGCCACGCACACGCTGCGCGTGATCCACACGCCAGGCCATGCCGCCAACCATCTCTGCCTGCTGCTCGAGGAAGACGGCCTGCTGCTCACCGGCGACCATGTGCTGAACGGCAGCACCACCGTGGTCGACCCGCCTGACGGCAACATGACCGCCTACCTCCACTCGCTGGATGTGCTCGACGAGGCCTGCGTGACGCACGGTGTCGAGTTCATCCTGCCTGCGCATGGCTATGTGCTGGGCCAGGCGCGGGCGGCGATTGCGCGGCTCAAGGCGCACCGCATGAAGCGCGAGGCCAAGATCGCCGCCGTCATGCGCCAGTTGCCCGACGGCACGCCCGACGAATGGCTGGAGCTGGCCTACGACGATGTGCCGTCGCGCATGTGGCCGGTGGCGGCACGCTCGCTCCAAGCCCATGTCGACCGCATCCGCCTGCTGACCCGAATATGAATCGACCCATGACTGACGAAGCAGAAGGTATCCGCCTGGCCAAACGCGTGGCGGCGCTGGCCGGTTGTTCGCGCCGCGAGGCCGAACTGCTGATCGAGAGCGGCGCCGTGCGCGTCGACGGCCGCGTGATCGAAGTGCCGGCACACCGCGTGCGCGACGCGCAGCAGGTGGAGATCGAGGCCGGCGCCCGGCCGAGCGCCGTGGAGCCTGTGACGCTGCTGCTGCACAAGCCGGCCGGCATCGCCTTCGACGCGCCGTTGCCCAAGCTGCTGGTGATGGCGCAGCACAGCGAAAGCGAGCGCTCGCAGCGGCCGCCGCTGCAGCGCCACTTTGCCGGGCAGCACTGCTTCACCCCGCTCGAAACCGGCGCCAGCGGATTGCTGGTGTTCACGCAGGAACTGCGCGTCGAACGCAAGCTGGTGGAAGACGCCGGGCTGATCGAAAACGAAGTGATGGTCGACGTGGCCGGTTCAGTCGATCCGCGCGCGCTGCACCGGCTCAACCAGTCGCCGGTGATTGACGGCCGAGCGATGCTGCCGGCCAAGGTCAGCATCGGCCGGGAGGCCGACGGGGTGACCGGGCTGCGCTTCGCGGTCAAGGGCAGCTGGCCGGGCCAGATCGCCCAGATGTGCGACATGGCCGGGCTGCGCATCGTGGCGATGAAGCGCATTCGTGTGGGCCGGCTGCCGCTGGCCGGGCTCGCACCGGGCGAGTGGCGTTTCATGGCGCCGAACGAGCGCGTCTGACGGAACAGGCCGGTAGACTTCCTCGCAGGAGGGAATTTTCATGAACGACGACACGCCGGTCGCACAGCCGCGCCCGCCCATCGAACAACATGCCGTGCGCTTTTCGGGCGACGGCGGCGAGTACTTCGGCGTCTGGATGGTCAACGTACTGCTGACCATCGTCACGCTCGGGCTCTATACGCCCTGGGCGCGGCGCCGCACCGTGCAATATTTCTATGGTCACACCGAGCTGGCCGACAGTCCGTTCGAGTTCACCGCGCCACTGCGGCGCATGGTGATCGGCTTTCTGCTTTTCGCCGCGCTCTACATCGCCTTCGAGCTGGCGTCCAACACCGGCCAGGACACGGCCGTGGCAGCGATGCTGGTGATCGGCGCGGCGCTGGCGCCTTGGCTCTGGGGCAGCGCGATGCGCTTCCGGCTCGGCCACACGCGCTGGCGCGGGCTGCGGCTGCAGTTCCAGGCCAGCTGGGCCGAGGTGTACCGGGCGAGCTGGCCGGTGTTTGCGCTGACGGCGCTCTGGCTGGTGCTGGGCTTTACCCTCGACAGGATGACGCCGCCTGCACCCGCGCAAACTGGAGCATCGACGCTCGTCGCGCAAGCTCAGGCCGCGCCGGATGGCAACGCACTGGAAGAAGACGAAGAAGCCACGTCGTCCGACGCAGACGACGCAAAGCTGCCCCGACTGCCTGTCGTCAGCCCCGCGATGTGGGGCCTCGGGCTGATGGGCGTGGTGCTGAGCCTGCTGTGCCTGATCCGCCTCGAATACAACTACAAGAGCCTGCTGGTGCGCCGCACGCTGATCGGCTCGCAGGCCGGCCGCTGGAAGCCGGTGTACCGCGACTTCGTGCGGATCTGGCTCGCGAGCGTGGGCGTGTTCGTGCTCTCGGTGGCGCTGATCATCGGCGTGGTGGCGCTGCTGGGCGTGGTGTTCGGCGGGCTGGCCCTGCTCTCGGGCTCGCGCCCGATGGGCATGATGGCCATCGTGCTGGTGATGGCGCTGCTGTTCGGCGGCTTCCTCGCCATCTTCCTCGCGGCCACGCCTGCGCTGGCCTACCGCGAGGCCCGCATGTTCCAGCTGATGTGGAACAACATCGGCGTGAGCGACATCGCGCGCTTTCGCACCGGGCTGGGCACCGGCGCCTTCGTCTGGCGGCGCGTCCGCAATTCGATCTTCAGCGTGCTGACGCTGGGCTTCTACCGGCCGTTCGCACGCATCAACGAGTACCACATGAAGAGCGAGTCGGTCACGCTGCACCTGCGCGGCGGGCTGGAGCCGCTGGTGGGCCAGTTGAGCCAGCAACAGCAGGACGGCTTCGGCGATGCGATCGGCGACGCGGTCGGCTTCGACCTGATCAGCTGACGGCATGGAGCCCCTGCTGCGCGCGCGCTGGTTCGACGGGCTCCGCAGCCAGGCGCAGCCCGTGCTCGTGGGCCTCGCGCCCGGCCCGCGCGGGCCTGCGCTCCATCTGCACCCGCTGGCCGCCGGCGGGGCAGCCACACGCGTGTTCGCGCACGGTGAAATCGGCTGGCCCGAGGCATGGAATCCGCGGCGCGCCCAGCGCACGGTGGTGGTCGACCTGCGCAGCGGCGGCAGCCTCGAAATCGACGATGGCGCGCAATGGCACGCCGCACTCGAAGCGGCCGGTGGCCGGCCCGGCCTCGCGCAGCGCATGCAGACGCACTGGCGCGTGTTCGCGGCTGTGCTGGTCGTCGCGGCGCTGGGCCTCTGGGCCTTCTACCGCTGGGGCACGCCCTGGGCCGCGGCGCAGTTGGCGCGGCACTTGCCGCTGGGCTGGGAGCAGCAGCTGTCGGCCGAGGCGATGCAGGAACTCGACGCGAGCTACCTGAAGCCGAGCAAGCTCGCGCCCGAACGCCAGGCCGAGTTGCGCGCGGCTTTCGACGGCCTGGTGCGGCAGATGGGCCCGGAGTTCGCGCGCTACCCGGGCTATGCGCCGACCATGACGCTGGCGTTCCGCTCGGGCATGGGCGCCAACGCCTTCGCGCTGCCGGGCGGCGCCATGGTCGTCACCGACGGGCTGGTCGAGGCCGCGCGCAAACGCGGCCTTGGCGACGACGCCCTGGTGGGCGTGCTGGCCCACGAGATGGGCCACGTGGTGCACCGGCACACGACCCGGCTGGTGGTCGAACAGGGGGTGCTCAACGTCGGGCTGGGCCTGGCGATGGGCGATGTGTCGACCATCGTCGCCACCGGCAGCACGCTGCTGACCGGCCTGGCCTACCAGCGCAACCACGAGGCCGAGGCCGACTGCTTCGCCGTGGCACTGATGCGCAAGGCGCAGCGCCCGGTGGCGCCGATGGCCGACCTGCTGCTGGCGATCGACGGGCCGGAACAAGACGACAAGCCGAAGGCCACGCCGTCGTCCTCCTCGTCCGCGCTGGCCAACCTGCTCAGCGGCCACCCGGCCACGGCCGAGCGCGCCCAGCGCATGAAGTCGGGGCAGGTGCCGGGTTGCACCGCGCCCCCTTAAAAAAGTGTGAAGCCCGCCGATAAGCCGGATTCTGTGCGTTGACGCTTCCTTGCGGTTGCGCCCACGTGACCGCCATTAATCTGGGCCGCCGGTCACCCGGACGGCTCGATGCCACCTACCCGCCAGCTCAGCGGAACCACCTCGATACTGGCCTACTTGGTGTTGCTGCGCGCAGAGATTGCCCGTTTCACCCGGCGCCGGGTTGCCCCTTTGCCGACTCGTCTCTGTTGCTCTGATCCTCACCTCACGGTGGAGAGTCGTTAACTCCTGCGCTGTCCTGTGCAGTCCGGACGTTCCTCCAG
>JBDUCH010000307.1:0-5091 GCA_040003555.1 Variovorax sp.
GGCGGAACTCGGCCATCACCTCGCGGCCCGAGAAGCCGTCTTCGGCGCCGCACGGATCCTCGGCATAGGCGACCACGCCGCGCATGTCGCGCATCAGGCGGATCGCGTCCTTCAGCAGCCAGCCGCCGTTCGGGTCGAGCGTGACGCGGGCTTGCGGAAAACGCTCGTGCAGCGCGGCGATGGCCTCGACCTCCTCGTCGCCGCGCAGCACGCCGCCCTTGAGCTTGAAGTCGTTGAAGCCGTAGCGTTCGCGCGCCGCTTCGGCCAGCCGCACGATCGCCTCGGGCGTCATCGCGGCCTCGTGGCGCAGGCGGAACCAGTCGTTGCCGGCACCGGGGTCGCTGGCATACGGCAGCTCGGTCTTGGCCTTGTCGCCCACGTAGAACAGGTAGCCGAGCATCTCGACCGCCTCGCGCTGCTGCCCTTCGCCGAGCAGCGCCACCACCGGCACGCCCAGGTGCTGGCCGAGCAGATCGAGCAGCGCCGACTCGATGGCGGTCACCGCGTGGATCGTGGTGCGCAGGTCGAAGGTCTGCTGGCCGCGGCCGCCGCTGTCGCGGTCGGCGAACTTGTTCTGCACTTCCTGCAGCAGGCGCTGCTGCGAGCCGAGCGGCTGGCCGACGACGAGGCCGCGCGCGTCCTCCAGCGTCTGCCGGATCTTCTCGCCGCCGGGCACCTCGCCCACGCCGGTGCGGCCGGCGCTGTCGGTCAGGATCAGGATGTTGCGCGTGAAGAACGGGCCGTGCGCACCGCTCAGGTTGAGCAGCATGCTGTCGCGGCCGGCGACGGGGATCACGCGCAGTTCGGTGATGAGGGGTGTGGGGAAGGCAGGCATGGGGTTTGTGGGTTGGGGCGGATTCAGTCGATCGTGATCTTGCCGGTCTCGATCACCTTCTTCCAGCGCGCATATTCCTTGATCTGGAACGCGGCGAACTGTTCGGGCGTGTTGGCCACCACTTCGAGGCCGATGTCGGTGAACTGCTTGCGCGTGGCCGGATCGTTCAGGGCGGCAACGATGGCTTGGCTGGCCTTGGCGCGCACGTCGGCCGGCAGCCCCTTCGGCGCCACCACGGCCTGCCACGAATAGACCTCGACATTCTTCACGCCGGACTCGGCCAGCGTGGGCACGTCGGGCAGCACCAGCGAGCGCTTGTCACCCGTGACGGCCAGCGCCTTGAGCTTGCCGGCCTTGATGTTCTGCACCACCGCGTTGACGTTCTGGAACGAGCCGTCGACCTGGCCCCCGAGCAGGTCGGTGATGGCCGGGGCACCGCCCTTGTAGGGCACGTGCAGGCCGGTGGTGCCGGTCTGCTGCCAGAACAGTTCGGCCGTCAGGTGGTCGCTGGAGCCGTTGCCCGACGACGCGAAGGTCATCTTGCCGGGGTTCTTTTTCTCGAATGCGATCACGTCGGCCACGTCCTTGTGCGGCGAGTTGGCCGGCACCACGAGCACGTTGGGCGCCTGCACGGCCACGGTGATGAAGTCGAAGTCCTTCAGCGCGTCGTACTGCATGCCCTTGATCAGGTGCGGCGCGATCACCAGCGGCCCGAGCGAGGTGACCAGGAAGGTGGTGCCGTCGGGCGCCGCGCGCTTGACCTGCGTGGCGCCGATGGTGCCGGTGGCGCCGGCCTTGTTATCGACCAGGAAGGGCTGGCCGAGCGTGGCAGCGAGCTTGGTGCCGATGGCGCGGCCCACCATGTCGGTGGAACCGCCGGCCGGGAACGGCACGATCAGCGTGACGGGCTTGGTCGGCCAGGCTTGCGCCCATGCGGCGGACGTGGCGGCGAGGCCGAGAGCGAGGGTGGCAATGAGTCGTTTCATGGGTGTCTCCAAAAGCGGGCGCCATACGGTAGCGCTACCAAAATGTTTCAGGCGCAATGATAGCGCTACCAAATATCACGTCAAGCGAGCAAGCCTAGGGGTTTACGCGGATCAGGCGCTCTCGCGCGCCACGATCGAAAAACCGATGTCCACCACGCGCGGCGCCACCTCGCGGCCCTCGGCGCGGTCGACGATGAACCGCGCCGCTTGGCGCCCGATGGCCATGCCATCGATGCGCACCGTGGTAAGGGCCGGGTACAGGTCGGCAGAGAACGCAAGGTCGCCGAAACCGACCACAGCGAGTTGCGGGGGCACCGCGATGCCGCGCGCCTGCGCCTCTGTCATGACGCCGAGCGCCAGCAGATCCGAACTGCAGAACACGGCATCGGTATCCGGCATGCGCTGCAGCAGTTCGCCGAGCCCGGCGCGGCCGCTCTTCAGCGTGGTCGGCGCCGGCACGGTGACCACTGCGACCTCGCGCAGGCCCGCCGCCGCGGCCGCCTGGGAAAAGGCCTGCAGGCGGCGCGTCGAACGCTCGTCGTCGCCCGCCACCACGGCGAGCCGGCGGCGGCCCCGGGCCTGCAGGAATTCGGCCACGGCGCGCCCCACCTCCGGGTGTGAGAAACCGACCAGCATGTCGATCGGCGTCGGCGTGATGTCCCAGGTCTCGACCACCGGGATCCCGGCCGCCAACAGCCGCTTGCGCCCCTGTGCCGAATGCATGATGCCGGTGAGCACGATGCCATCAGGCCGGCGGCCGATGATGGCGTCGAGCAGCGCGTCCTCGCGCGAGTCGACGTAGCCGCTCTGCCCCAGCATCAGCTGGTAGCCGTGTTCGGCCAGCGCTTCAGTGAGGGCCTGAACGGTTTGCAGAAACACGGGGCCCGCAATGGTGGGCACCACGGCGGCCACCAGCCGGCTGCGTGCCGAAGCCAGCCCGCCGGCCAGCCGGTTGCGCACGTAGCCGGTGCGGCCAACGGCGTCGGTCACCTTCTTCAGCACGTCGGGCGACACCTGCGCGGGCGTGTTCAGGGCGCGCGAGGCGGTGATGGGCGCCACCCCGGCGAGCCGGGCAACGTCGTGCAGCGTGACGGCGCCACTGCCGCGGCGGGCGCGCCGTGCGGGAGTGCCGGGAATGCCGGGAGCGGTCATGCCGAAGATTCTAGCGGCCCGGTAGCGCTACCGGGTGCGCGGCGCCCCGCAGTTCGGCGGGGGCATTGCGCCTACTTCGCGGGCCCTTTCGGCGCGTTCTTCATCATGTCGAGCATGTTCATCTTCGTGCCGTTCGACATGATCATGTCGCCGGGTTTCTGGTCGGGCTTGCAAGGGCCCAGCCATCGGGCCGCGATCACCGAAGCGCCGCCGCTGCGGCCCATCATCGGCGGGTTGTAGGTCGACGTCATTTCCATGCGGTAGGAGGAGCTGAAGTCGCCGCTGATGACGCCGTGCGTGGTGGCGGTGGTGCTGCCGATGTTGCAGACCGAGTCGACCACCAGCCTGCCGCCTTCGGAACGCATGTCCTGCCTGCTGCACATGCCCTGGCTCACGCCCATGCCCATCTCGCGCAGTGCCTTGTCGCTCGCAGCGTCGATGCATTGCTGGCTGACGTGCGGCGCCATCTTCTCGCTGCCCTTGGCATCGGTTTGCACCGAGGTTTCCCAGAGGCCGGGCTTGCGCGGCGGGTAGTCGGCGGCCAGGCCGGCACCGGCGACGCCACTCAGGCAAAGGCTGCAGAACAGGGTGCGCCGAAGGCGCAAGCTTGCGAAGCGTTTCATGGCGGACGTGCCGCGGCGGGCGCGGCAGAGAGTGGAGAATCGGCCACCTTTCTACTTGCTGCGCTGCGCGCGCGGAATAGCGCGATCGGCATACGCCGAGCCCCAGCAGAACAGCAGGCCGAGCAGCAACCCGCCCGCCACGTCGATGGCCACATGCTGGCGAACCGCCATGGTCGAGTAGACGATGCCCACGGCCCACAGGACGTTGAGCGCTTGCACCCAGGCCGGCGCGCCAACCTCGCGCAACTGCCGCATCAGCACGGCGCAGGCGAACACCGCGAAGGAAACGTGCAGCGACGGGAAAGCGTTGCCGGCCGCGTCGGTGGTCTTCAGAAAGTGGAGCGCGGGGTGCTGCTCGCCATCGACCGGAAAGATCGGCACCGCGGTCGGCATGAACCAGAACACGGCCAGCGCGACGCCACTCATCAGCGCAGCATTAAGCGCGAAGGCCGAGAGCTCCCGCAAGTCTTTGGCAAATGCCGGCGGCAACGCCAGGTAGAGCCACAGCGAGGCGTAGAGCGGCAGCGCCGCCACGCGCAGTTCGAGCCACCGGTCGAGCGGCGTGAGCGGCAGCACCCAGGCGTGTGGCAGCGCGCGCGACATGACCCCGAAGTACAGCACGAAGAAGCCAGCCGTCGCGACGCTGTTGCCGACCAGCTTCAGTGCCCACAAAGTCACGCAGCGCCGGCCGAGCGCGCCTTGCCACGATGAGCGCATCACCGACGCCCGGGCTTCACCAGGGCGTCCATTTCCGGTCGCTCGCCGCAGACGCGACGGTACGTTCGATGAAGCGCACGCCGCGCGAGCCGTCTTCCACGCGCGGGTAGTCGGCCGCGAGCGGATCGGCGCCTGTTGCGCCGTCGAGATGAGCTCGGATGTCTGCCATGACGCCACCATACACGTTGGCGAAGGTCGCCGAGTTCGCCGGCCTGCAAGGCTCAACCTCGATCAATTTCAGACCAAAGATGGTTGCAGTCGACGCGGCCACGAAAAAGCCGCCAGAAGGCGGCTTTGATCGATTCGTGAACACCGCGGAACCGGCTTCGCCGGGCCGCTGGGACGAGCTACTTCTTCTGCCGGTACTTGCGCAAAGCAGCCAGTTGAGCGGCCATCACGGCCAGTTCCGATTGCGCCATCGCGATGTCGATGTCGGTCTTGGCATTCTTGAGCGCCTCTTCCGCTGCAGCCTTGGCCTGGTTCGCCTTTTCGTCGTCGAGATCCTTGCCGCGGATGGCGGTGTCGGACAGCACGGTGACGGTATTGGGCTGCACTTCGAGAATGCCGCCCGCCACGAACACGAACTCTTCGCGGCCGTCGGCCGTTTCGATGCGCACCGCCCCGGGGCGGATGCGCGTGATCAGCGGCGTGTGACGCGGATAGATGCCGAGCTCGCCGGCTTCACCGGGCAGCGCGACGAACTTGGCTTCGCCCGAGAAGATCGACTCTTCCGCGCTGACCACGTCCACATGAATGGTGCCTGCCATGGTGATTCCTT
>JBDUCH010000047.1:0-17232 GCA_040003555.1 Variovorax sp.
AGGCCGATCGCCACCGCATGCGAACTCATGTGCCAGCCGTCGGCCAGCAGCGCCATCGAGTTGAACCACCAGCCCGCGCCGATCTCGACCACCATCGTCACGGCAGTGATCCACATCACGAGCCGCGTGCTGCGCTCGGCGTGCTCGTTTTCTTCGCCGAAGCGGTGCTCGTGGCGCCAGGGCGCAAGGTCGTGGGTGTGCATGGGTTCGGGTCGTCAGGTGGGTCGGCACGTCGGCGCGGCCACCCGGCGACCGTTCAGCGCGGTATCCCGTAGGTGCTGTAGACGCCGTTCAGTAGCCACGTGGCGGCATCCTGAAGGTACGCATCCGTGGCAATCGCCGGACAGTTGCTGTAGGAGTTCCAGGTGCCGCCTCCGCCAACGATGACATCCTCGCAGAACGCGACGCAGTTGTGCGGCAACACCCACCACGTCCATGGTTTAGACATCAATTCTTCAAGCACGAGCAAGGCACCGGTGGGGTTGGGGACGTCGACATCGCGCCGGATCAGTTCCGTTTTCTTGTTCTCCCGCAGGAAACGGGCGTAACCGTCGGGCGTCATGTAGCGCGGGCAGGCATGAACCCCTGCCACCTGGAAATAGAGGAACTGGCGGCCCCGGCCGGCGGCGTGCAGCAGCAGATGGCCGCAGACGTTCGGGCCCGACCCGCTGACCGCAACGACCCGCGTGGTGGAAAAATCGATGTCGAGCACGCCGCAGGCGTTCAGGGGTTCGCCTTCGTAGGCCATGGAGCGCTCCTTCGGGTTGGGCGCAACACACATGCCACGCCGGGAAGCCCTTGTAAGCCCTGCGCTGCCGCCCGCACATCCTATGGCCGAGGGATGCGGCCGCCGAAAGCCTCAGGCGCCGAACATGTCGCCGTCGCGGTTCGGCGGTGCAATCCCGAGATGGCGGTAGGCGGCCAGGGTGGCGATGCGGCCGCGCGGCGTGCGCTGCAAGTAGCCTTGCTGGATCAGGTAGGGCTCGATCACGTCCTCGATGGTGTCGCGCTCCTCGCCGATGCTGGCCGCGATATTGTCGAGGCCGACCGGGCCGCCATCGAAGCGGTGGATCACGGCTTCGAGCAGCTTGCGGTCCATCAGGTCGAAGCCCTGCGGGTCGACGTCGAGCATCGCCAGCGCCTTGTGCGCCACGTCTTCGGTGATGCGGCCATCGCCTTTGACCTCGGCATAGTCGCGCACCCGGCGCAGCAGCCGGTTGGCGATGCGCGGCGTGCCGCGCGAGCGGCGCGCGATCTCGAAGCCGCCCTCGGCGTCGAGCGGCACGTCGAGCAGGCCGGCCGAGCGGCGCACGATCTGCGCCAGCTCCTCGGCGCTGTAGAACTCGAGCCGCGCGACGATGCCGAAGCGGTCGCGCAGCGGGTTGGTCAGCATGCCGGCGCGCGTGGTGGCACCGACCAGCGTAAAGGGCTGCAGGTCGAGCTTGATGCTGCGCGCGGCCGGGCCCTCGCCGATCATGATGTCGATCTGGTAGTCCTCCAGCGCGGGGTAGAGGATTTCTTCGACGACTGGACTCAGGCGGTGGATCTCGTCGATGAAGAGCACGTCGTTGCGCTCGAGGTTGGTCAGCAGCGCCGCCAGATCCTTCGGCTTCTCGAGCACCGGGCCCGAGGTCTGGCGCAGGTTGACCCCGAGTTCGGCCGCGATGATGTGCGAGAGCGTGGTCTTGCCGAGGCCGGGCGGACCGAACAGCAGCACGTGGTCGAGCGCTTCTTCGCGCTTGCGCGCCGCACCGATGAAGATCCCGAGTTGTTCGCGCACCTTGGCCTGCCCCACATACTCCTGCAGCAGCTTGGGGCGCAGCGCCCGCTCGATCGCTTCTTCATTCGGCGAAGCCGGAGCGGCGGAGACCACGCGTTGCGGGGCCGGGGCGAAGTCATCGGTCTGGATGGTCATAGGGCATAGGGCGGATGGGGCAGTTTAGCCATGTGCCCCGCTGGCAGAATGCGGCACCGAAGAAGGGGAAGAGGCCCGCAGCGTGTCGATCTACGAACTGAAACCGCGTTTCCAGGCCCTGTTGCGGCCGATGGTGGCGCGCCTGCACGGCCAGGGCGCTACGGCAAACCAGGTCACGCTTTTGGCTTGCGTCATCTCCGTGGCGCTGGGCCTCTGGCTCTTCTTCGCGCAGCCGGCGCGCGCCGCCTTCGCGCTGATCCCGCTCTGGATGTTGCTGCGCATGGGCCTCAACGCCATCGACGGCATGCTGGCGCGCGAGTACGGCCAGCAAAGCAGGCTTGGCGCCTTTCTCAACGAGCTGACCGACGTGGTGTCCGATGCGGCGCTGTACCTGCCGTTTGCGCTGGTGGCGCCGTTCAGCCCGTTCTGGGTCGGCGCGGTGATCGTGCTGGCCGGCCTGAGCGAGTTCGCCGGTGCGCTGGGGCCGACGGTCGGCGCCTCGCGCCGCTACGACGGGCCGCTCGGCAAGAGCGATCGCGCTTTCGCGTTCGGCGCGCTCGGGCTCTATGTGGCGCTCGGCTGGCCGCTGCCGGGCTGGGCGGGCTGGCTCATGCCCCTGCTGGCGGCGCTGGTGGCATGGACCGTCGTCAACCGCGTTCGCCGCGCGCTGGACGAAGCCGCCGCCACACCGCAAAATTCATAAGAAACTGGCTCAAAGCGCCCGTCCTGCGGGCGCGAGAAGCTATCAAATTCATAGCATGAACAATTCCCGCATCGCGCACGAGCACCACTTCCGCACGCACGACGAGGTCGCGCTGTTCTATCGGCACTGGCCTGCCACCGGCGCAACACGGCGCGGCGCCATCGTGCTGTTCCACCGCGGCCACGAACACGGCGCGCGCATGGCGCACCTGGTCGACGAATTGGATCTGCCCGACTTCGACTTCTTCGCGTGGGACGCGCGCGGCCATGGCCAGTCGCCCGGCCGGCGCGGCTACAGCCCCAGCTTTGCGACCTCGGTGCGCGACGTGCAGACCTTCATCGACCACATCGGCAGCACGCACGGCGTGCCGCCCGAAGACATCCACGTGATCGCGCAGAGCGTGGGTGCGGTGCTGATCTCGACCTGGGCGCACGACTACGCGCCCAGGGTGCGCGGCCTCACGCTGGCGTCGCCGGCGTTCAAGGTCAAGCTCTACGTTCCGTTCGCGCGGGCCGGCCTGGGCCTGATGCACAAGCTGCGCGGGCTGTTCTTCGTCAACAGCTACGTCAAGGCGAAGTTCCTCACGCACGACCCCGAACGCATCGCGAGCTACGAGAGCGACCCGCTGATTTCGCGGCCGATCGCGGTCAACATCCTGCTCGGACTCTACGAAGCGGCCGACCGCGTGGTGACCGATGCCAACGCGATCACATTGCCGACGCAGTTGCTGATCTCCGGCGCCGACTGGGTGGTGCACCACAAGCCGCAGCATCAGTTCTTCGAGCGGCTCGGCAGCGCGATGAAGACGAAGATGGAGCTGCCCGGCTTCTTCCACGACACGCTCGGCGAGAAAGACCGCGCACCGGCCGTTGCCGCGATCCGCGCCTTCGTGCTGCAACTGTTCGACGCGCCGCCGGTGCCGGTCGACCGGCGCAGCGCCCATCTGGCCGGCGAAACGGCCGACGAGTCGCGCGCACTCGCCGCGCCGCTTTCGCCGCTGTCGCCGCGCGGTGCCTACTGGGCGATGACGCGCGGCGGCCTGCGCTTCGGCGGGCTGCTGTCGCGCGGCGTCGCGCTCGGCCACGCAACGGGTTTCGATTCGGGCAGCACGCTCGACTATGTCTATCGCAACGAACCGCAGGGCAAGGGCCCGCTCGGCCGTTCGATCGACAAGACCTATCTCGGCTCGATCGGTTGGCGCGGCATCCGCCAGCGCAAGATTCATGTGGAGGAACTGCTGTGCGAAGCGATGGAGCGGCTGGCCGCGCAGCACCGCGAAGTACGGCTGATGGACATCGCGGCCGGGCACGGCCGCTACGTGCTCGACGCGGTGCTGGCCAGCCCGGTCAAGGCCGCGTCGATCCTGCTGCGCGACTACAGCGAGATCAACGTGCGCGACGGCCGCAGGCTGATCGCCGAAAAGGGCCTCGAAGACGTGGCGCAGTTCGTGCAGGCCGACGCCTTCGATCGCATGAGCCTCGCCAGCGTGGTGCCGCGGCCGACGCTGGCGGTGGTGTCGGGCCTGTACGAGCTGTTCCCCGACAACGAGATGGTGAGCCGCTCGCTCGCGGGCGTCGGCGATGCGGTGGAAGACGGCGGCTACCTGGTCTACACCGGCCAGCCCTGGCATCCGCAACTCGAGATGATCGCGCGCGCGCTGACCAGCCACCGCCAGGGCGAGGCATGGGTGATGCGCCGCCGCACGCAAGCCGAGATGGATCAGCTGGTCGAAGCCGCGGGCTTCCGCAAGATCGCGCAACGCGTCGACGAGTGGGGCATCTTCACGGTATCGCTCGCGGTGCGGGTCGAGGAATGATCGCTGCGTGGTTCGCCCAACGGCCGTGGAAGCGCGCAGCCGCCTGGCTCGCGCTGCTGGGGCCTTTGTTCTATGCGACTTACGGTTTTGCCAACTGGTGGGCAACTACGCGTGCACAGGTGCCGAGCGCGGCCTTCGAATGGGAACGGCAGATTCCGTTCTGGCCTTGGACGATCTTTCCGTACTGGACGATCAACGTGTTCTACGCGCTGTCGCTGTTTCTCGGGCGCAGCAAGCACCTGATCGACCGGCATGCATTGCGCCTCGTCACGGCGACTGCGATCGCCGTCACCTGCTTCGTGCTGTGGCCGCTGCACTTCAGCTTCGGGCAGCCACCGGTCGACGGCGCGCCGGCGTTCCTGTTCAACGCGCTGCGTGGTTTCGACCAGCCCTACAACCAGGCGCCCTCGCTGCACATCGCACTGGCCGTGATCCTGTGGGACTGGTACCGGCGGCTCATAACGGCGCGCTGGGCGCGCGCCGTACTGCACGTGTGGGCGTTCGCAATCTGCGCGTCGGTGCTGACGACGTGGCAGCACCACTTCATCGACATCCCAACCGGCGCCTTGCTCGGCATCTTCTGCGTATGGCTCTGGCCGCTGGAGCGCGTGGTGGCCCTGCCGCGGGCCTGGCAGCTGGCGCGTGATCCACAGCGCTGGAAACTCGCCGGCTTCTATGCGGTCGGCGCGGCGCTCTGCCTGGCGCCGGCGCTCGCCATCGGCGGCGTCGCGCTCTGGCTGGCCTGGCCGGCGGCGTCGCTCGCCGCCGTGGCGCTCAACTACATCGGCTTCGGGGCGCGTGGCTTCCAGATGGATGCGCGGGGCCGCATGGCCTGGCCGGCGCGCTGGCTGCTGGGGCCATACCGTGCGGGCGCTGCGCTGAACGCCTGGCTCTGGACACGCAAGCTGCCGGCCTCGGTCGAAGCGCTGCCGGGCCTGCGGCTGGGCCGAATTCCGAACGACGCCGAATGGCAGGCCGCCGGCCGGCCGCGGCTGCTGAGCCTGAGCGCCGAGCTGCAGTTGCCACCGGTCGCTGGCGCACGCTGCGTGCCGATGCTCGACCTGGTAGTGCCGCCGCCGGCGCGGCTGCGGCGCGCGGCCGCCGTGATCGAAGCGCAGCGCCGCCGCGGCGACGCCGTCTGGATCTGCTGCGCGCTCGGCTTTTCGCGCAGCGCCGCATCGTTGATTGGCTGGGTCGCAACGCACAGCGACGCCAGGCCCGCGCTGGCCGATGCGGAGAAGCTGGTGCGGCAGGCACGCCCGCAGATCGTGCTGCGCCCGGCCTGGCACGCGGCGCTCGAACAAGCCACGCGAGGCGCGCGACACCATGAATGACGACGACCGCGCGCTGTGCACCGGCACCGCGAGCCTGCTGCGCGCGAACGGCGTCATCGCCGCCTTCGGCTTCGCGCTGAGCGGCATCGCGCTCGGCGTGCTGGCGTTGACCGCGCGCTCGCTCCCGTTGACCTCATGCCTGGCTTTCGGCGCGGTTGCGGTGCTCGGCGTGTTCGAGCGCTATCTGGCGCTACGCCTGCAGTTCGACATCGGCCTCTTCGAAGGCCTGGCGAACGGCCGCATCGGCTCGCCGGGAATGCTCGACAACGCGCTGCAGCAGCTCGGCATGCGCGACGCGCCCGACGACCCGCGCGCACTGGCCGATCGCGTGCTTGGCACACGTCGACTGATGCAGCGCCACGCCATCGTGGTGGCCTGCCAGATCGCGGTGTTCGTGCTGGCCTTGCTGACAGAGGATTTGCGATGAACGAAAAAAGATTCAGGAGGGAGGCGTTGTCATGAATGCATCCGTACAAGGCGAAAGCCGCAAAGCCGCCGCAGTCGTCTCGGCCGGGTTAATCATCGGCGCCGCAAAGCTGCTGACCGGCGTGCGCGCGATCTGGAGCGGCACCCAGCCCAACGCAGAGCAGACGCTGTACTTCGCCAACCACACGAGCCATGGCGACTTCGTGCTGCTGTGGGCCACGCTGCCGGCCGACCTGCGCGCGCTGACGCGGCCGGTCGCCGGGCAGGACTACTGGCTGGCCTCGAAGCTGCGCCGCTTCATCGGCGAAGAGGTGTTCAACGCGCTGATGATCAAGCGGGACGGCTCGACAGCAATAGGAGGAAGCGAAGCCGAAGGCGCCACGGGCAGCAACCCGGTGCAACAGATGGCCGACGCATTGCAGGCCGGCGACTCGCTCATCATGTTTCCCGAAGGCACGCGCAACATCAGCGACGAGGTGCTGCTGCCGCTGAAGAGCGGGCTCTATCACCTGGCGCGCGCCTGCCCCAACGTCAGGCTGGTGCCGGTGTGGATCGAGAACCTGAAGCGCGTGCTGCCCAAGGGCACGCTGGTGCCGATCCCGCTGGCCTGCACGGTGCGCTACGGCACGCCGATCGTGCTGGCCGATGGCGAAGACAAGAACACCTTCATGGCGCGTGCCCGCGCCGCGATGCTCGACCTGCGGCCCGAGTACAACCGTGAAAACGGCGAGAAGGCCCCCGCATGAACATCTCGCCTTCCACCCAGACCACTCTGCAGCTCTTCGGGGGCGTTTTCGGCGTGCTGCTGCTGGCCTCCGCCATCGGCGCGTTGCTCAAGTGGCGCGTGGCGCAGGGCCAGCCGAATTCGGTGATCGACAACCTGAACGCACGCGTCAATGCCTGGTGGGTGATGGTGGCGGTGATCGGGCTGGCCTTCGCGTTCGGCAAGGGCGGCGTGATCGTGCTGTTCTACCTGATCTCGTTCTATGCGCTGCGCGAGTTCATCAGCCTGGCCTACACGCGGCGCGGCGATCACCATGCGATTGCGCTCGCGTTCTTCGTGGCGCTGCCGGTGCAGTACTTCCTGATCTGGATCGACTGGTACGGGCTCTATTCGATCTTCATTCCAGTCTATGCGTTCCTGGTGCTGCCGATCCTCGCGGCCGTGGGCGGCGACACGCAGCGCTTTCTGGAACGCACCTCGAAGATCCAGTGGGGGCTTATGGTGTGCGTGTTCTGCATCAGCCATGTGCCGGCCCTGCTCACCCTGCAGATTCCCGGTTTCGAAGGGCGCAACCTGTTGCTGATCGCCTTCCTGGTGATCGTGGTGCAGGGCAGCGACGTGCTCCAGTACGTATGGGGCAAGCTCTTCGGCAAACGCAAGGTCGCGCCCGAACTCTCGCCCTCCAAGACCTGGGAAGGCCTGATCGGCGGCGTTGCGAGCGCCACCGCGCTGGGTGCCGCGCTCTCGTGGGCCACGCCGTTCAACGCCTGGCAAGCCGCGCTGATGGCGCTCACGATCTGCCTCATGGGCTTCTTCGGCGGCCTGGTGATGTCGGCCATCAAACGCGACCGCGGCGTAAAAGACTGGGGCACCATGATCGAAGGCCACGGCGGCATGCTGGATCGGCTTGACTCGGTGATCTTTGCGGCGCCGATCTACTTTCACGCGCTGCGCTATTGGTGGGTGCCGTGACAACGGCGCGCGGCAAGCCCACGGCTGCGGTCGATCGCGTCGTGCATGAGGCACCGGTCGAGTGCGGCAATGCGGCCGCCTGGACGCGCTGGCTGAAGCGCCACCACGCCAGAGCCGCCGGGGTGTGGCTGCGCATGGCGAAGAAAGACAGCGGCATCCCATCGATCGACCACCCCACGGCGCTCGAGGCGGCGCTGTGCTTCGGCTGGATCGACGGCCAGCGCAAGAGCGACGGCGCCCAGTATTTTCTGCAACGCTTCACGCCGCGCACGAAGCGCAGCACGTGGTCGCAGGTCAACCGCGCCAAGGCGCTGAAGCTGATCGACGAAGGCCGCATGGAGCCGGCCGGGCTGGCCGAAGTGGAGCGCGCCCGCGCCGACGGGCGCTGGGACGCGGCCTACGAAGCAGCGAGCGTGGCCACCGTACCGCCCGACCTGCAGGCCGCGCTCGACGCCAACCGCGAGGCCGCGGCGTTCTTCGGCATGCTCGATTCACGCAATCGCTTTGCCATCCTGTTCAGAACCCAGGGCGCGAAGAAGGCCGAGACACGGGCAAAGCGCATCGCGCAGTTCGTGGCGATGCTGGCGAAGGGCGAGAAGATACATCCCTGAGCGGCGGGCGCCCTACTTCGCCAGCGCGCGCAGCGCCAGCTTGATCCCTTCGCTCACGCCAACATCTTTCGGCAGTGCCTTGAGCGAAGCGGCCGCCTCCTTGTCGCTATAGCCGAGCGCGACCAGCGCCTGCAGGATGTCGGCCTGCGCGTCGCTCGCCGCGTGTGTCGGCAGCGCGATGTCGGCGCCGAGCTTGCCCTTGAGTTCGAGCAGCAGCCGTTCGGCGGTCTTCTTGCCGATGCCAGGGATCTTGACCAGGCGACCGGCATCCTGCAGCGTGACCACCTGAGCCAGTTCCGCCACGCTCAGCCCCGACAACACGCCGAGCGCCATGCGCGGGCCCACGCCGGAGATCTTGATGAGCTGGCGGAACGCCACGCGTTCTTCGGCAGTGCCAAAGCCGTAGAGGATCTGAGCGTCCTCGCGCACCACGAAATGCGTGAGCAGCGACACACGTTCGCCGGTGGGCGGCAGGTTGTAGAAAGTGCTCATCGGCACGTCGACCTCGTAGCCGACCCCATTGCAGTCCACCACCACTTGCGGTGGATTGCGTTCGGCCAGCGTGCCGGTCAACTTGCCTATCATGGGAGCCCTTCTTGTTGTCTTCTTCGAGCCGGAATTATCCCTTTGATCATTCGCCACACCTTCAAGCCGCTCAACAACGCACGCCTTGGCCATCTCTGTGGCCCGCTCGACGAGCATCTTCGCCGCATCGAAGAGGCGCTGGGCGTGGTGATCGCGCACCGGCACGAGCAGTTCAAGGTCGAGGGGGCGAAGGCCAGGGCGCAGGAGGCCATGGACGTGCTGCAGGCGCTCTACGAGATCGCCGAGCGGCCGATCGACCCAGCGGTGGTGCAGCTCACGCTGGCCAGCGATTCCGGCATGACCGACGACGGCGAAGCCGGCCCGATGCTGGTCACGCGCCGGGCCGACCTGCGCGCCCGCACGCCGACCCAGGCGGCCTACCTCGAGAACATCGCGAACCACGACATCACCTTCGGCATCGGCCCGGCCGGCACCGGCAAGACCTACCTCGCGGTGGCCTGCGCGGTCGATGCGCTGGAGCGCAGCGCGGTGCAGCGCATCGTGCTCACGCGGCCTGCGGTGGAGGCAGGCGAGCGGCTCGGCTTTCTGCCGGGCAACCTGTCTGAAAAAGTCGACCCCTACCTGCGCCCGCTGTACGACGCGCTCTACGACCTGATGGGCTTCGACAAGGTTCAGAAAGCCTTCGAACGCAACGCGCTGGAGATCGCGCCGCTGGCCTTCATGCGTGGCCGCACGCTCAACAACGCCTTCGTGATCCTCGACGAAGCGCAGAACACCACGCCCGAGCAGATGAAGATGTTCCTGACGCGCATCGGCTTCGGCGCGAAAGCGGTGGTGACGGGCGACGTGAGCCAGATCGATCTGCCCAAGAACCAGCTCAGCGGACTGATCGACGCCGAGCGCGTGATGAAGCGCGTCCAGGGCATTGCGATCACACGCTTCACATCGGCCGACGTGGTGCGCCACCCGCTGGTGGCGCGCATCGTCGACGCTTACGACGGGCAGCGCAAGCGCGCGGACGCGCGGTGAGCCGGGCGATGCTGCCAGCGCTCTCCCTGTCGCTCCAGTTCGGCCGCTTCAAGGGCGTGGAGCGTCACCGTGCGGCGCTGCCGCGCCACAGCGTCATCCGCTGGATTCGCCATGCGCTGGAATGCGATGGCGAACTGACGGTGCGCATCGTCGACGCCGACGAAGGCCAGCGCCTCAACCGCGAATTCCGCGGCAAGGACTACCCGACCAACGTGCTGACCTTCGACTACGCACAGCGGCCGCTGGTGATGGCCGACCTGGTTCTGTGCGCTCCGGTCATCGCGCGCGAGGCGAAGGAGCAGCGCAAGACGCTGGCCGCGCACTACGCGCACATGGTCGTGCACGGCACGCTGCATGCGCAGGGTTGGGATCACGAGACCGGCGAAGCGGATGCCGAAGAGATGGAAGCGCGCGAGATCGCGATCCTGTCGCGGCTCGCTGTCCGCAACCCCTACTGAACGATCAGATCTGCAGCGCAATGGTGACCGGGCCATCGTTCACCAGGTGCACCTGCATGTCGGCGCCGAACTCGCCGGTCGCCACATCCGGATGCGCGGCGCGGGCCTGTGCCACAAAGTAGTCATACAGCCGCCGCCCTTCGTCCGGAGGCGCTGCTTGCGTAAAGCTCGGGCGGTTGCCGCCGCTCACATCGGCCGCCAAGGTGAACTGGCTCACGACGAGCAAGCCGCCACCGACGTCCTGCACACTCAGGTTCATCTTGCCGGCCGCGTCGGAAAAGATGCGCAGCTTGAGGATCTTGGCGAGCAGCCTGTCGGCCGCCGCGTCGCCGTCGCCGCGCTCGGCACACACCAGCACCAGCAACCCGGCGCCGATCCGACCCACGGTCTGGCCGGCGATGTCGACGCGTGCCTCGGCCACGCGCTGCAGTACGGCCTTCATGCGGGCGGCTCCACGATCTGCGTGGCGCGGGCTTCCATGCCAAGCGGCAGCAACTGGATCGTCACGCGCAGGCCGGGCACGGCGTCCATCAGCGATTGCTCGAGCGCGTCACGCAGTGCGGCGGCACGTTGCAACGACCAGTCGCCAGGCACGTGCATGTGCAAGTCCGCAAAGCGGCGCTGACCGGCGCTGCGCGTCGCGATGTCATCAAAGCGCAGCTGCGGGCCTTCGGGCACGGCGGCCTTGAAGCGGTCGAGCGTCGCGAGCAGCGCGGCTTGCGATTCGGCATCGAGCGCCTCGTCCATCAACCCCTGCGACGAGCGCCAGACCAGTTGCACGCCCTCGCGCGCGATGTTCAGCGCCACGCCGATCGCGAGCACCGGGTCGAGCCAGAGCCAGCCGGTGAAATGCACGGCCACGATGCCGAGCACCACGCCGACCGATGTCCACACATCGGTGACCAGATGCCGTCCGTCGGCCTCGAGCGCGATCGAGCGGTGCTCGCGCGCTGCGCGGAACAGCGCCCAGGCAAGTGCACCGTTGAAGGCCGAACTCACCACCGACAGCGCCAGACCCCAGCCCAACTGCTCGATCGGCTGCGGCGACAGCAGCCGTTGCACCGACACCCAGAGGATCGCGAGCGCGGCACCCACGATCAGGATGCCCTCGAAGCCGGACGAAAAATACTCGGCCTTGTGATGACCGTACGGATGGTCTTCGTCGGCCGGGCGTGCCGCGATGGTCACCATCGCCAGCGCAAACATGGCGCTGGCGAGGTTCACAAAGGACTCCATCGCGTCCGAAATGAGCCCCATCGAATTGGTCACATAGCCCGCCAGGCCCTTGAGCACGATGGTGAGCAGCGCGACCGCGATCGACCAGCGCAGCCAGGCCTTGGGGCTCAGCGTGGCGGGCTTGCGGGGAGCGTGGGAGCGGGGAGACGACACAAACAGCGGCACAAGGTCTCGAAACGAGGTCTGAATTATGGCCGGCGGCCATGACGCGGCGCGGGCTCGCGTACCATCCGGGCCATGAGACTGAAGTTCTGGATGACCTTTGCCGGCTCTTTCTGGGTGGCCGCGACTGCGCTGGCGCAAACACCCGCCGCCGCGGCCCCCGGGGCGCCCTCTGCCGAGCATGCGGGCTTTATCAAGATGGTGCGCGGTGACGTCCAGCTGCTCAACGCCGACGGCGTGCTGCGGCCTGCCCGCGCGGGTGACGAAGTGGCGCCGATCGAGCGCCTCGTGACCGGCCCCGAGGCGGCGGCCAGCGTCGTGCTGCGCGATGGCAGCACTCTGGTGATCGGCCCTTCATCGCGGGTCGACTTGAAAGAATTCAGCTTCGACGCGACCACGCAGGACGGCAACATGCTGGTGGGTCTGCTGCGTGGGTCGCTGCGCATGATCACCGGCCTGATCGGCAAAAGGCATCCCGACGCGGTGCGCATCGAAACGCAAACCGCCACCATCGGCATCCGCGGCACCGACTTCATCGTACAGGCGGACGCACAGCAGTGACCGCACGCCGCCTCGGTCTTTGCCTCGCCAGTGCCTGCGCGGTGGTGCTTGCTGCCTGCTCCACGCCCGCCACCCGCGTCGTCTTGCTGCCGCAGGAAGACGGCCGCCCTTCGGCCGTGGTGGTGCAGTCCAAGGGCGGCGAGCAGACGCTCTCCAAACCCTATGCACGGGCCACTGCCGCCGTCGGCGCCAGCGGCGCGCCCGTCGTCGATCAGGCCGACCCGGCACAAGTCAGGAGAGACAACAAGGCGCTGTTCGAGCTCGCCCCGCCGCGTGCGCAGAACTATGCGCTGTACTTCGATGCCGGCGGCACGGCGCTCACCCCTGCCTCGGAACAAACCATGCAGGAGGTGATTGCCGCGGCGCTCGCGCGCAGTGGCGGCGACATCGTCGTGACCGGCCACACCGACACCACCGGCACGCCGTCGCAAAACGACGAGCTGTCGCGTCGACGCGCGCTGGAGATCCGTCAAATGCTGGTGACTCGCGGCTTTCCAGCCGCGCGTATAGAGGCAGTCGGCCGCGGACTGCGCGACCTGGCCGTGCCCACCGCCCCGGATGTGGCCGAGCCGCAAAACCGGCGCGTGACCGTCGAGGTTCGCTGAGACGCCCGTCCCGAGCCTCAGGTCAGGGTGACCCGCGCGAACTTGCGCTTGCCGACCTGCAGCACGTAGATGCCGGCTGCAAGCTTCAGCCCCTTGTCGCTGACCACCACCGAATCGATTCGCACGCCGCCGCCATCGATAAGGCGGTTGCCCTCGCCGCTCGACTCAACCAGCCCGGCTTGCTTGAGCAGTTGCCCGATGCCCAGCGGCGCGCCCGCGACGGCGCGTTCGGGGATTTCGTCCGGCACACCGCCCTTGCTTCGGTTGATGAAGTCCAGCTCGGCCGCGTCGGCCGCCGCCGCACTGTGGAAGCGGGCCGTGATTTCCCTGGCCAGCGCCACCTTGGCATCTTTCGGATTGCGCCCGGCCTCGACCTCGGCCTTGAGCGCCGCGATCTCCGCCAGTGACTTGAAACTCAGCAAGGTGTACCAGCGCCACATCAGCACGTCGGAGATCGACAGCACCTTGGCAAACATGGTGGCCGGCGCCTCGCTGATGCCGATGTAGTTGTTCTTGCTCTTCGACATCTTTTCGACGCCATCGAGCCCCTCAAGCAGTGGCATAGTGAGTATGCACTGCGGTTCCTGGCCATATTCCTGCTGGAGATGGCGGCCGACGAGGAGGTTGAACTTCTGGTCGGTGCCACCCAGTTCGAGGTCGCTTTTCAGCGCCACGGAGTCGTAGCCCTGCATCAGCGGGTAGAGGAATTCGTGCACCGAGATCGACTGGCCAGCCTTGAAGCGCTTGCTGAAGTCGTCGCGCTCCATCATGCGGGCCACCGTGTATTTGGCCGCCAGCTGGATCATGCCGCGGGCGCCCAGCGGGTCGCTCCACTCGGAGTTGTAGCGAATCTCGGTTCGCGCCGGATCCAGCACCAGGCTGGCCTGACGGTAGTAGGTCTGGGCGTTGGCCTCGATCTGCTCGCGCGTCAGCGGCGGCCGGGTGCTGTTGCGGCCCGAGGGGTCGCCAATGGTGGTCGTGAAGTCGCCGATCAGGAAGATCACCGTATGGCCGAGATCCTGCAACTGGCGCATCTTGTTCAGCACCACGGTGTGGCCGACGTGGATGTCCGGCGCCGTCGGATCGAGCCCGAGCTTGATGCGCAGCGGCTGCCCGCTGGCTTCGGAGCGTTGTAGCTTCTTGACCCATTCGTCCTGGGGCAGCAACTCGTCGGCGCCGCGGAGCGATACTTCGAGAGCCTGTCCTACACCATTGGACAGGACTGCGGATGTAACAAAATCGGCATTCATTGGGCTTTTGGCTGGTTTTTCTATGGCCGAAGCTATACTCAAGGCCGACTTTCAAGCGCCGGATTCTAAGCGGCGCTTTTTTCCGCACCGTCCTGCCCGCCTTCCCGCAAGGCCCTTGCAGCGCGGATTTGCCGAACCGATTTGGGAACCGACAGATTTGATTAACGGCATTCTCGCTGCCGAGGAGCTTTTTGCTTCCCGCGTAGCCTACACGTTCCGAACCTACCCCAAACAGATCAGCACCGCGATCGGCGCGTTGCTGCTGTTCGCAGGCGGCGGCGCTTTCGCAGTGGCCTCTTTGGGCCCCGATGCGGCCGACCTGCCGGTAAAGCAGGTGCTGGAAGCGGTCAGCCCGCTGCCGGTGGCCGCTCAAACCGACGCGCTGGACGCGTTCGGCTTCACGCTGTTTCGCAGCGACCTGACCCGCTCCAGTGACACGGCCGAAGCGCTGCTCAAGCGCCTCGGCATCGCCGACGCAGGCGCCGCCGCCTTCGTGCGCTCCAACGCAGAGGCCCGCGCCGCCCTGCTGAGCCGCCCCGGCCGCAGCGTGACGGCCGAGGCCAGCCACGAAAACCAGCTGCAAAAGCTCAGCGCGCGCTGGATTCCGGACAGTGACGGCGGCTTCAAGCGCTTGGTGATCGTCAAGACACCCACCGGCTTTGCCGCGCGCTCCGAAGCCGAGACGCTGACGCCGGGCACGCGCCTGGCCAGCGGCGTGGTGCGCAGTTCGCTGTTCGCCGCAACCGACGAAGCCCGCATTCCCGACGGCGTCGCCAGCCAGCTGGCCGACGTCTTCTCGGGCGATGTCGACTTCCGCCAGCTGCGCAAGGGCGACCGCTTCGCCGTGGTGTACGAAACCTTTGAAGCCGACGGCCAGTCGCTGCGCAGCGGCCGCGTGCTTTCGGCCGAGTTCGAAAGCAACGGCAAGCTGCATCAGGCGCTGTGGTTCCAGGAACCCGGCCAAAAGGGCGGCTATTACCGCCCAACCGGCGACAGCCTGCGCAAGGCCTATCTGAGCTCGCCGGTCGAGTTCTCGCGCATCTCCAGCGGATTTGCGATGCGCCTGCACCCGATCCTCAACAGCTGGCGCCAGCACAACGGCATCGACTTCGCGGCACCCACCGGTACCGCCGTGCGCGCCGTGGGCGACGGCGTGGTCGAGTTTGCGGGCACGCAGAACGGCTACGGCAACATCGTCATCGTCAAGCATCGCAACAACCAGAGCACCGCTTACGCGCATTTGAGCCGCATCGACGTCAAGGTCGGCCAGGCCATCGCGCAGAGCCAGTTCATCGGCGCGGTCGGCTCGACCGGCTGGGCCACCGGCCCGCACCTGCACTTCGAGTTCCGCGTCAATGGCGAGTACACCGACCCGAGCACCATCGCCCAGCAGGACGGTGGCGCGCCGATCGCAGCCGCGTCACGGCCTGCCTTCGAGCGCATTGCCAAGGCCACCCGCACCGAGTTGGCAGCGGCCTTTTCGGTCGTTCAAGCCAGCGCCGACTGAGCCCACGGCCGGGCGGTCCAGCCATGGCTAGCGAGCTTTTCATCGGCCTGATGTCGGGCACCTCGCTCGACGGGGTCGATGGCGTGCTGGCCGATTTTTCGGGCGGCCGCATTGCGGTTCTGGCGCATGCGACAGCCCACTTCCCGGTGACGCTGCGCGCCGAACTGCTGGCCCTGAACACGCCGCACGGCGACAACGAGCTGCATCGCGCGGCGCTGGCCGGCAACGGCATTGCCCGCCTCTATGCGGACGTCACCCAGCAATTGCTCGCCGACACCCGCCTTGCCCCCAAGGCGGTGCGCGCCATCGGCGCCCACGGCCAGACCGTGCGGCACCGTCCCGGCGAGTTCGATGATGTCGGCTACACCCTGCAGATCAACAGCCCCGCCGCCCTGGCGGAATGGGCAGGCATCGACGTGGTGGCGGATTTCCGCAGCCGCGACCTCGCCGCAGGGGGCCAAGGCGCGCCCCTGGTTCCGGGATTCCACCGCGCATTGTTCGGCCAAGCCGACCGCGCGATCGCCGTTCTCAACATCGGTGGCATCGCCAACCTGAGTTTGCTGCCCGCCAGCGGTGACGCCGACCCGGTCGTGCTGGGGTTCGACTGCGGCCCGGGCAACGGACTGATGGATCACTGGTGCCAGAGCCATGTCGGCGAGCCTTTCGATCACAGTGGCGAATGGGCCGCCAGCGGTCGTGTGCTGCCCGAACTGCTTGCCAGGCTGCTGGCCGGCCCCTGGTTCACCAAGCCGCCGCCCAAGAGCACCGGCCGCGACCTGTTCAACCCGGCATGGCTCGCCTCCCATCTCGGCGCCGCCAGCGACGCGGCGCCGGCCGATATCCAGGCCACGTTGGCCGAATTGACCGCCCAGGCCTGCGTGGGGGACGTGAAGCGCTATGGAATTAATAGCAAAGAGCTGATCGTTTGCGGTGGCGGGGCCTTGAACACCCATCTGATGGCACGGCTGCAGGCGTTGCTGCCGGAGCTTGTGGTCGTGTCTTCGGCCGATCGCGGCCTGCCGCCGCAACAGGTCGAGGCCGCCGCATTCGCCTGGCTGGCTCGCGCCACGGTGCGGCGCGAGCACGGCAACCTGGCCAGCGTCACCGGTGCACAGGGCGGCCGGGTGCTGGGCGCGATCTACCCAGCCTGATGCAGGCCGGGAAAATGACGGCCAAGAAAAAACCGCCCGAGGGCGGTTTTTTCTTGGCGCCAATGCGGCGCAAAGCGGCGCAAGAGGGGAGATCAGGCCGAGAAGCTCGAGCCGCAGCCGCAGGTGCTGGTGGCATTCGGATTCTTGATCACGAACTGGGCACCCTGCAAATCTTCCTTGTAGTCGATCTCGGCGCCGACCAGGTATTGGTAGCTCATCGCGTCGA
>JBDUCH010000048.1:0-17140 GCA_040003555.1 Variovorax sp.
CAGCAGCAGATGGTCGAGATCGCGCGCAACCTGCAGGACGACACGCGCGTGCTGGTGCTGGACGAACCCACGGCCATGCTCACGCCGCGCGAAACCTCGCACCTGTTCGAGCAGATCGAGTTGCTGAAGGCGCGCGGCGTGGCCATCGTCTACGTGTCGCACCGCCTCGAGGAACTGCAGCGCATCGCCGACCGCGTGGCGGTGCTGCGCGACGGCCGGCTGGTCGATGTACGGCCGATGGCGGGCGTGCGCGAATCGGAGCTGGTGCAGCGCATGGTCGGCCGCGCGGTGCACGAGCACGAGAACCGCCCGCGCCGGCGTGCCGGCCCGGTTCTGTTGCGGGCCACCGGCCTCGGCCGGGCGCAGGCGGTGCGCGATGTCGATCTTGCGCTCCACGCGGGCGAAGTGATGGGCCTGGCCGGCCTGGTCGGTTCCGGCCGAACCGAGCTGGTGCGCCTGCTGTTCGGCGCCGACCGTGCCGATCGCGGCGAGATCGCGCTGTATGCCGGCACCTCCGATGTCGTGGACGCCGCGCCGACGCGGCGCATCCTGCGTGGCTGGCGCTCGCCGATGCAGGCGATCCGTGCCGGCATCGGGCTGGTCACCGAAGACCGCAAATCGCAAGGGCTGCTTTTGCCGCAGCCGATCCGCGTCAACACCACCTTGAGCGACCTCGGCGCCGTGTCGCGCGCGGGCTGGCTCCAGCGCGCCAAGGAGAAGGCCATTGCGCGGCGGCTGGTCGAGGTGCTGCGCATCCGCTCGCGCAGCGTCGAGCAGGCCGCAGCCACGCTGAGCGGCGGCAACCAGCAGAAAGTGGTGTTTGCACGCTGGCTGCACCGTGAGTGCAATGTGCTGCTGCTCGACGAGCCGACGCGCGGCGTCGACGTGGGCGCACGTGCCGACCTGTACGCCGAACTCGACCGCATGACCGGCGCGGGCCGCGCGCTGCTCATGGTGTCGAGCGACCTGCGCGAACTGATGGCGATGTGCGACCGCATCGGCGTCATGAGCGCCGGCCGGCTGGTCGCCATATTCGAGCGCGGCGAATGGAGCGAGCAGTCCCTGCTTGCGGCCGCCTTCAGCGACGCAGCCGGCGCACCCGCCGCGCCTGCACCTTCTTCTCTGCCGGCTTGACCCCGGCCTATCCCGATACGCAATGAACCCGTCCGATACGCCCCCCGCCGCCTCCGCTGCGCGCGCCGCACTCCGGGGCCAGCTCGCCACCTACCTCGGCCTCGCCGCGGTGCTGGCCGGCATGGTCGCGCTGTTCGCGAGCCAGAGCGAGTACTTCCTGACGCGCGAGACCTTCGTCACCATCGCCAACGAAATTCCGGCGCTGGCCGTGATGGCAGTCGGCATGACCTTCGTGCTGATCATCGCCGGCATCGACCTGTCGGTCGGCTCGGTGCTGGCGCTCAGCGCCGCCACCACCGCCGCCGCGATCCTGCAGTGGCAATGGAGCGTGCCGGCCGCGGCGGCGCTCGGGCTGGCCACGGGCCTCGCCTGCGGCGCCGTCACCGGCGCGGTTTCGGTGGCCTGGCGGCTGCCCTCCTTCATCGTGTCGCTCGGCATGCTCGAGGCGGTGCGCGGCGGCGCTTACCTCGTCACCGATTCGCGCACCCAGTACGTGGGCGACGCCATCTCCGGCCTCGCCGCGCCGTGGATCGGCGGGATCTCGGCCGCTTTCGTGCTCGCCGTGGTGCTGGTGGTGATCGGCCAGGCGGTGCTCACGCGCACCGTGTTCGGCCGCCATGTGGTCGGCATCGGCACCAACGAAGAGGCGATGCGGCTGGCCGGCATCGACCCGCGGCCGATCCGCATCATCGTGTTCGCGCTGACCGGCCTGCTGGCGGGGCTCGCCGGGCTGATGCAGTCGGCACGGCTCGAAGCAGCCGACCCGAACGCCGGCGTCGGCATCGAGCTGCAGGTGATCGCCGCGGTGGTGATCGGCGGCACCAGCCTGATGGGCGGGCGTGGCTCGGTGGTCAACACATTCTTCGGCGTGCTCATCATCGCGGTGCTCGAAGCGGGCCTGGCGCAGATCGGTGCCAGCGAGCCGAGCAAACGCATCATCACCGGCTGTGTGATCGTGGTCGCGGTGATCATCGACACGCTGCGGCAGCGTCGCGCCGAGCGGGGAGTCCACTGACATGGCCACCATCAAGGATGTCGCGCTGCTCGCCGGCGTGTCGGTCACCACCGTGTCGCACGTGGTGAACGACACGCGCCACGTGAGCGCGCAGGGACGCGAACGCGTGGAGCTCGCGATCCGCGAGCTCGGCGACGAGCCGAGCGCCGTCGCGCGCAGCCTCAAGAGCAACACCACCTCCACCCTGGGCATGCTGATTCCCAACAGCTCCAACCCCTACTTCGCGGAGATCGTGCGCGTGGTCGAAGACCGCTGTTTCGGCGCCGGCTACACGCTGATCCTGTGTAACACCGACGACGAGCCGCGCCGCCAGAGCGTCTACCTGCAGGTGCTGGCGGAGCGCCGCATCGACGGCCTGATCGTGGTGTCGACCGGCAACGACGACTCGCTGGTCACCCAGTTGCACGGCCTCAAGGTGCCGACCGTGCTGGTCGACCGCGAGATCGCCGACCCGAGCTGCGACCTGGTCGAGACGGCGCACATGCAGGGCGGGCTGCTGGCAGTGCGGCACCTGCTGTCGCTGGGCCACCGGCGTATTGCCTGCATCGGCGGCCCGATCGGCGTGACACCGAGCGAGCAGCGCATCGAAGGCTGGCGCATGGCGCTGGCCGAAAGCGGCGCTGCGCCGAATGCGGACGCCCTTTTGTGGCGGGGCGGCTTCACCAGCCAGGGCGGCTACGAGGCGATGCACGCGATCCTGCGCACCGAGCAGGCGCCCTCCGCCGTGTTCGTCTGCAACGACCTGATGGCGATCGGCGCGCTGCGCGCGGCGCACGAAACCGGCGTGCACGTGCCCGACGAGCTGTCGATCGTCGGCTTCGACGACATCGAACTCTCGGCTTACACGAGCCCGCCGCTGACCACCGTGGCCCAGCCCAAGGAGCGCATCGGCGCACTGGCGGTGGACATGCTGCTCGAGCGCGTGAGCAAGCGCCGCCACGAGCCCCGCAAGGTGGTGCTGCAGCCCGAGTTGCGCGTGCGCGCATCGACCGCCCGCCTTCCCTCTGGCCGCGCATGAACCCGACGCTTTCCACCGAAGCGCCACGCATCGTGGTGCTGGGCAGCCTGAACATGGACCTGGTGGTGCGGGTGCCGCACGCGCCGGCCGCCGGCGAAACCCTGCAGGGCCATTCGATCCACAGCATTCCCGGCGGCAAGGGCGGCAACCAGGCGGTGAGTTGCGCCCGCCAGGGCGCGCAGGTGAGCCTGCTCGGCTGCGTCGGTGCCGACGCGCACGGCCAGGCGCTGCGGCAGGCGCTGCAGCAGGACGGCATCGACACCACTGCGGTGCGGATCGATCCGGCGGCGCCCACCGGCACGGCGCTCGTCATGGTCGAGGACTCGGGGCAGAACCGCATCGTGGTGATCGCCGGCGCGAATGCCCGCGTCGAAATCGACGATGCGGCGCTGGCCGCCCGGCTCGACGGTGCCGCGTTCCTCGTCGCGCAGTTCGAAAGCCCGTTGGCGCAGGTGGCGCTCGCCATGAACGCGGCCGTTCGCGCCGGCTGCAAGGTGCTGCTCAACCCCTCACCGGTGCAACCCATCGACGCCACGCTCTGGCCGCTGATCGACACGCTGGTGGTGAACGAAGTCGAGGCGCGGACGCTGGCCGGCCAACCCGCCGAGCACCCGCGCGATGCCGCAGCGGCCGGCGCCGTGCTGCGCGCGCGCGGCGTGGCACGCGTGGTCGTCACGCTGGGCGCCGGCGGCGCCGTGGCGATCGATGCCGATGGCGCGCGGCACCATCCGGCGCCGCGCGTCCAGGCGGTCGACACCACAGCCGCAGGCGACACCTTTCTCGGTGCGCTGGCGGTGACGCTCGCCTCCGGCGGATCGCTCGATGAAGCCGTGCGTCTGGGCATTCGCGCCGCGGCGCTGTGCGTCACGCAGCCCGGCGCACAACCTTCCATTCCGTTGCGCGATGCGGTTCTGCGCAGCCCCCTTCCGCCCGACTGGACACCACTTTGAAACGCACCCTCCTGCTCCATGCCGACCTGTCGCAGGTGATCGCCGCGCTGGGCCACGGCGACATGATCGTGCTCGGCGACGCCGGCCTGCCGATTCCGGATGGTCCGCGCCGCATCGACCTGGCGGTCACACCGGGGGTTCCGCGGCTCGTCGACGTGCTCAGGGCAGTGTTGTCCGAGATGCAGGTCGAACGCGCCATGCTGGCCCGCGAGTCGCTCGACCCCGCCCATGGCAACGCGCTGCCAGCCTGGTGCGCGGGCCAGCTCGCCGTCACGCCTGAAACCATCTCGCACGAGGAACTGAAACGGCTCAGCGCGCGCGCGAAGGCGGTGGTGCGCACCGGCGAATGCACGCCCTACGCCAACATCATCCTGTGCGCAGGGGTGACGTTCTGAGCAGCCCGCCGCTGCGGCCGAATCACTCGAACCGGTAGTTCGCGCCGACGGGCTGCCCGACCCTGAGCATGTGCTCGACGCCCTCGATCACGATTGCGTTCATGCCGAAGGTGATGGCGCCGTCGAGCCGGGCGTTCTGGCGCCAGGTGCGCAGCATGTCGCCAACCTCCGGCGTCGCCACGCCGGTGGCCGGGTCGATGTCCGGGATCGAGCAGCGCGAACAGGGCTTGACCGGCTGCAGCCGGGCCTCGCCCTCGCCGGTGGCGATGTGCATCGTCTCGACGCGGTCTTCGTCCTGCGCCTCGATGCCGGCCAGCACGATGTTGGGCCGGAAGCGCTCGATGCCGACCGCGGCGTGGCCCGCGGCCAGGAGCTTGTCGTTGAGTTCGGCGAGCGAGGCCTCGCTCGCCACCAGCAGCGCATAGCCGTCGGCAAACTGGTTCTGGGCCTCGATGCCGCCCGTCCATTGCAGGTTCGACAGGCGCTTTTGCTCCGGATCGAAGCGTGCCAGCCGCAGTTTCTGCGGGCGGCCCGGCTCCGACAGGAAGTCGCTGAACCACTGTGCCGCAATGTCGCCCATGTCGTAGGCTGCGACCTGGTCGTTCCACACCTTCACACGCACCGGCTGCTCGACCCGGTCGAACGCAATGTGCAGCGCCAGCATGCCGGGCGCGCGCAGCACCATTTCCAGGTGCTTCAACTGCGGCCGGATCAGCGCCATGCGCGGCAGCTCGCGCTGGGTGACGAACTCGTTGTTGGCGTCGACCACCATCCAGGCGCGGTCGAATTCGAGCCCGGTCTCGGTCAGCAAAGCCTCGGGCAACTCCACCCCTGCACAGGACTTGATGGGGTAGACAAACAGGCGGGCGATGGTGGCCTGGAGATCGAAGGCAGCAGCAGTCACAAAACGGTTCCTTGGGGCGAATAGTGAGATTGTCCCGCAGGCCGCGCCGCAGAACGCCAACTCCTACAATCCGCCCATGGCCCTTCCCCCCGAGGTTTGCATTCGCGGTGCCGGCATTGTCGGCCGGACGCTGGCGCTGCTGCTGGCGCGGGAACGCGTGCGCGTGGCGCTGGTGGCGCCATCGGCCCCATCGACGCGCGAAGACGTACGCGCCTACGCACTCAACACCGCCTCGCGCACCCTGCTCGAGTCGCTGCGCGCCTGGCCCGATGCGGTGCACGCCACGGCGGTGCGCGAAATGCAGGTCAGCGGCGACGAGGGCGGGCGGGTGCAGTTCGATGCCCAGCGCCAGCGGGTCGACGCGCTGGCCTGGATCGTCGATGTGCCAGCACTCGAGCGCCAGCTGGCCGATGCCGTGCGCTTCCAGCCGTTGATCGAGGTGCGCGAAGCGCCGGTGCCGGCCGCGCTGACCGTGGTCTGCGAAGGCAGGGCCAGCGCCACGCGCGAAATACTGGGCGTGCGCTACGAGGTCACGCGCTATCCGCAACATGCGATCGCGGCGCGGCTTGAGGCCGAGCGGCCGCACGACGGCATCGCACGCCAGTGGTTCAACGCGCAGGGCGAAGTGCTCGCGCTGCTGCCGCTGGGCGGCGCGGCCGGCCGCGCGCTGGCGCTGGTGTGGTCGGTCGACCAGTTCCGCGCGCCCGAACTGTTGAAACAGGACGCCGCCGCATTCACCACAGCGCTGCGCGAGGCCAGCCGCGATGCGCTGGGCGCGTTAACGCTCACCAGCGAACGCGCGGCCTGGCCGCTGCAGCGCGCCATGGCCGATCGCTGGGTCGGCCGCCTGGCCGATGGCAAGGCCTGGGCGCTGGCCGGCGACGCAGCGCACACGGTGCACCCGCTGGCGGGCCAGGGCCTGAACCTCGGCCTGGCCGATGCGGCCAAGCTGGCCGAAGTGCTGAAAGAACGCGAGTACTGGCGCAGCGTGGGCGATGCCCGACTGCTGCGCCGCTACGAACGCGCACGCCGCGCCGAGGTGCTGTCGATGAGCCTGGCCACCGACGGCCTCCAGCAGCTCTTTGCGCACGATGCCGACCCCTTGCCGGCGCTGCGCAACTGGGGCATGCGCGGCTTCAACCAGACCCATCTTCTGAAGAACTGGATCGCGCGCCAAGCCATGGGCCAGCGCTGATTCCTGCAACCGACCACGACCGACCATGAATTTCGCCCGCACCCTCCTCGCCGCACTGGCATTCGGCAGCACGTTGGCCACCACGTTCGCGCACGCCGGCGAAGCCGAGATCCGCAAGAACCTGGCCGCTCGGATTCCGCAGTTCGCGAAGATCGACGAGATCACCAAATCGCCGATGCCGGGCCTGTACGAGGTGCGCATCAACGGTTTCGAGATCTTCTACACCGACGCCGACGGCAACTACCTGCTGCAGGGCAACCTGATCGACGTGAAGGCGCGCAAGAACCTGACCGAAGCGCGCGTCGAAAAGCTCAGCGAGGTCGCGTTCGACAAGCTGCCGGTGAACGACGCATTCAAGCTCGTGCGCGGCAACGGCAAGCGCAAGCTGGCAGTGTTCGAAGACCCGAACTGCGGCTACTGCAAGCACTTCGAGCGCGACATGAAGAACGTCGACAACGTCACCGTCTACCTGTTCCTCTACCCGGTGCTCGGGCCCGATTCGAATGTCAAGGCGCGCAACATCTGGTGCAGCAAGGACAAGGCGAAGTCCTGGAACGACTGGATGAGCAGCGAGGTCAAGCCCGAAACCGCCGCCGCGAGCTGCGATACCGCCGCGCTGGATCGCAACATCGCGTTCGGCCGCAAGTACAACATCACTGGCACGCCCACGCTGATCTTTGCGGACGGCACGCGCACACCGGGCGCCATTCCGTCGGCCCAGGTCGAGAAGCAGCTCGCGTCGGCCAACTGATGGCCGCGGCTGCCACGAAGCGCCGCAAGGCGCCGGCGCTGCACTACCGCGTCGAATGCGCGGATCGGCATGCCCATCTGTTCGCCATCACGCTCACCATCGAACGGCCGGCCGCGCAGCAGCGCGTGTCGCTGCCGGTCTGGATTCCGGGCAGCTACCTGGTGCGCGAGTTCGCGAAGAACCTGCAGGGATTGAGCGCCACGCAGGCCCGGCGCAGCGTGGCGGTCGAGCAGCGCGACAAGCACAGCTGGCAGATCGATTGCGCTGCCGGCAAGCCGCTGGTGCTGCGCTACGAAGTCTGCGCCTACGACAACTCGGTGCGCACCGCCTGGCTCGACGCCGACCGTGGCTTCTTCAACGGCACCAGCCTTTGCCTGCGCGTCGATGGCCAGACCGGGCAGCCGCATGCGCTGGAGATTCCTGCGCCTGAATTGATCGCAGGCCGCGCCCGCTGGTCATGCGCCACAGCCCTTTCGGGCTTGAAAGTCGATGCACAGGGTTTCGGCAGCTACTGGGCCGCCGACTACGACGAACTGGCCGACTCGCCGGTCGAGATGGGTGCCTTCTGGAGCGCCGAATTCCAGGCCTGCGGTGTGCCGCACCGCTTCGTGGTGGCAGGCGCCACCGCATCTTTCGATGGCGACAAGCTGATCGCCGACACCAAGACGGTCTGCGAAGCCGAGATGCGTTTCTGGCACGGCGACAAGGTGGGCAAGAAGGGCGGCCCGAAGCCGCCGCACGACCGCTACCTGTTCATGCTGAACGCCGTCGACGACGGCTACGGCGGGCTCGAGCACCGCCATTCGACCGCGCTGATCTGCACCCGCCGCGACCTGCCGCAGCGCGACGCCCGCAAGCAGCCGGAGGGCTACACCACGCTGCTGGGCCTGATCAGCCACGAATACTTCCACACCTGGAACGTGAAGCGCCTGCGGCCCGCGGAGTTCGCGCGCTACGACTACGACCAGGAAAACTACACGCGGCTGCTCTGGCTGTTCGAGGGCTTCACCAGCTACTACGACGACCTCCTGCTGCGCCGCGCCGGCCGCATCGACGATGCGGCCTACCTGCGGCTGATCAACAAGACCATCAACGGCGTGCTGCAGGCGCCCGGCCGCCTGGTGCAGTCGGTCGCCCAGGCCAGCTTCGATGCCTGGGTCAAGTACTACCGGCAGGACGAGCAAACACCCAACGGCACCATCAGCTACTACACCAAGGGCTCCCTGGTGGCGTTGTGCTTCGACCTCACGCTGCGACAGGAAGGCAAGGGCTCGCTCGACGACGTGATGCGGCTGCTGTGGACGCGCAGCGAAGGCGGCCCGATCAACGAGGCCGACTTTGCCGCGGCGATGGAAGCCGTGGGCGGCCGCTCGTACGCGAGGGAAATCGCAAGCTGGGTGCATTCCACCGACGAGTTGCCGCTGTCCGATCTGCTGCGCACCCATGGCGTCGCCACGCTCGATGACCCGGCACAGCGCGCACAGGAACTCGGCCTGCGCGTGACCGAAACCAGCGGCAGCGTGCAGGTCAAGGTGGTGCTGCGCGGCGGCGCGGCCGAGCAGGCCGGCTTTGCGGCCCACGACGAATGGATCGGCATCGAACTGCCACCGGCCAAACGCGGCCAGCCGGTACAGGCCTGGCGCATCACGAAGCTCGATGACCTCGCGCTCTATCTCGGCCCGCAAAAGAAGATGACGGCGATCGTCGCGCGCGACCGGCGGCTGCTGCGCCTGCCGCTCACGCTGCCGACCGGGGTGACGACCTGGCGGCTGTTCGCCAAAGATGCCGCGCTGCTGGGCCGCTGGCTCACGCCCGGCCCGGCCTGATCAGAGTGCGCGGCCGAGCACGGCCAGCGCGAACACCACCACGCCGAGCGCCAGGTTGAGAACCACCAGCCGGCGAATCAGGTTGAGCCGCCCGGCTGCGGCCGGCCACTCTTTGGCGACCACCGCGCGCTGCAGCTTCGGATAGACGCCGAAGCGGATGTGCCCGTAGATCGCCATCATCACCAGCCCCAGCGCCAGCATCGCGTGCACGCTCCAGTGCAACTGCCGCATGCCGCCGGCCAGCATGATCATCGCGATGCCGGTGGCCAGCGACAGCCCGATCGACACGCTGACACCCACGAAGAAGCGGCCCAGCGCCGCCACCATGAAGGGCAGCCGCATTGGCGGCTCGAGCGTGGCCACCGCCGCGGGCCGCACGGCGAAATGCATCACCGCCATGCCGCCGACCCAGAAGGCGGCCGCGAGCAGGTGCAGCAGCAGAAGAAAAACGGGAACGAGGGTCATGGGGATTCCAAGTAAGGCCCGCAGTGTGCACCGGGCCGGCTCGCTATAGTCAGCCGCACACCCGCTCCCCCATTCCACCATCCTCCACGGAGACACACATGCGCTACGAGAACATCGAAGTCCGCACCGAAGCCGGCAAGGTCGGCATCGTCACGCTGAACCGGCCGAAGGCGCTCAACGCGCTCAACGATGCGCTCATGACGGAGCTCGGCACGGCGCTCAAGGCCTTCGATGCCGACGAGGCGATCGGCTGCATCATCCTGACCGGCAGCGAGCGCGCGTTTGCCGCCGGCGCCGACATCACCGCAATGGCGAAGTACAGCTTTGCCGACACCTACAAGGGCGACTACATCACGCGCAACTGGGAAACCATTCGCAGCGTGCGCAAGCCGGTGATCGCCGCAGTCAGCGGCTTTGCGCTGGGCGGCGGCTGCGAGCTGGCCATGATGTGCGACTTCATCATCGCGGCGGACAACGCGAAGTTCGGCCAGCCCGAAATCAAGCTCGGCGTGATCCCCGGTGCCGGCGGCACGCAGCGCCTGCCGCGCGCGGTGGGAAAGAGCAAGGCGATGGACATGGCACTCACCGGCCGCATGATGGACGCGACCGAAGCCGAGCGCGCCGGCCTGGTGAGCCGCGTGGTGCCGTTCGACAAGCTGGCCGACGAGGCGCTCGGCGCCGCACTCGCCATTGCGGATTTCTCGCAGATTGCGGTGATGGCGGCCAAGGAGTCGGTGAACCGCGCCTTCGAGAGCGGCCTCTCCGACGGCGTGATGTTCGAGCGCCGGCTGTTCCACGCGCTGTTTGCGACGGCCGACCAGAAGGAAGGCATGGACGCCTTCGTCAACAAGCGCAAGGCTGACTTCACGCACCGGTAGGCGCGTCAGCGCGGCGGCTCGGCGGCGGCCGGGGCTGGCGCGGTCACTTCGCGCAGGGCATCGCGCAGACCGTCCAGTGCACCCTCGGGCGGCTGGCCGGTGGCGGCTGGGGCGCCGTTCTCGCGCCAGCGCACCTCGCTCCGCGCGAGCTCGAACTGCGCCAGCGGCTTGCCGTCGCGCTCAAGCGTCACGCGCCATTCAACCTTGCTGCGCAACGGCTGCGGGCTCACCGCCGAGAGCGCGGCCGAGCCGAGCAGCGTGCCGAGATCGCGCGCCTCGGCCCGCGTGAAGCTGCGGGTCGGGCCGTTGGCCGGAACGATGGTCATGCGCGTCCACTGGGACAGCGCCGCAAAGCTCGGCGGCTCGCTGGCTTCGGTGCGAACCGAGGATGACGACTTGGCCTGGCTGCCGGCTCCGGCGACAGCGCCAGCGGGTGCCGGCGGCGCCGCTTCTTCACGCGCCCGCGCGGCCGCACGCCGTTCGGGTGCGGCGGCCACAGCCGCGTCGTTCGCGATCGACGGTGCAGCGGGCGCGGCAGCGATCGCAGGTGCCGGCGCCGAGGGCGCGGCCCTGCGCTGGGCCTCATCGGCCATCCCGCCACGCGGTTCGCTCTTCCTGGCACCGGCCGGTGGCGGCGGCAAGTTCAACTGAAACGGCAGATCGGGGACCACCAGTGGCGTGCGCGGGCCCGGCAGGCTCGGCGCCTCGGTCACTGTGGGCGGCAACGCGATGCGGGGGGCGGCGGCCGGCGCAGATGCTTCCGGCTGGGCCGGTTCAGGCACGGCAGCGGGCGCCGCGGATTTCGCAGCAGCGGGAGCCTGGCTGTCGAGTTGCGGGCCGGGCACCGGTTCGCGCTGCCACAGCACCGTGACCAGCACGCCGACCAGCACGCTGGCAAAGGCGGCGTTCCAGGGCATACGGGTTTTGCCACCGCTGCCGAACAGCAGACGGTGCCACCAGGGCTGGCCTTCCGGCAACATCGGCAACAAGTCCTGCGCGCCTTCGTCGGACGCCACTGCCTGGTGCGCCATGCGTCGGATTGCCTTGCCGATCCGGAAGTCGGGCACGGTGCTGTGATCGGGCGCGTTTTCCAGCGCGCGGCGCAGCGCCGGGTCAGGCCGGTCGTCGTCTTCGGGAGGCAGGAATTTGTCGTTCATGCCCGATGCTCCAGCGCCGACAGGTAGCGCTCCATGCAGCCGCGCAGCTTCTGCATGCCGTAGCGCAGCCGGCTGCGCACGGTTTCGAAGCCCACGTCGAGGCTTTGCGCGATCGCCTCGACGGTGAAATCCTCTTCCTGCTGCAACAAGAACGCCGCACGCTGTTCGTCGGGCAGTTCGTCCAGGCAGGCGAGCAGGCGGCGGCCGGCGGCGCGCCAGAAAGCCAGCTCTTCGGCGGACGCGTGGCTGGCCTCGGGACGCAGCAGGCCGCGGCTGAACAACATCCCGGCCTCGAGCCCGTCGCCGTCTTCGTCATGTGCGTAGTACGACACCTCGCGGCCACTCTGGCGCAGCCGATCCATTGCGAGGTTGTGCGCGATCGTGAACGCCCAGGTGCGCCAGCTCGCGCCCTGCGGCGAAAAGCTGGCCCGCGCCTTGATGATGCGTTCCCAGGTTTCCTGGAACACCTCGTCCACCTCGGCCGACAGCCGTACGCCCATCAACCGCCGCACGAAGCGGAACAGGCCGCCCTCGTGGCGCGCATAGAGCAGATCGAACGCGGCAGTGTCGCCGCCAGCATAGGCAAGCATCAGCTGATCGTCGGGCACGGCGGCGCTGTCGGCAGGGCTGTCGGGAGATTCCGGAGGCATGAAGGGATTTTCACCCGGGGTTGTACGGGCGACGGCGCCGATCGGGGTTAACGAATCCGGCCTTTGCACAATGGCACGCCTGGTGAAGATGACGGCGCCAGAGTCCGGGCTATAATCTCGGGCTCGGCTCTTTAGCTCAGTCGGTTAGAGCGATGGAATCATAATCCACAGGTCCGCGGTTCGAATCCGTGAAGAGCCACCAGATCGTTGTTCGCCGCTGCACCGGCGTTCGAAAAACCCGAGACCCCTGCTGCTTTCAAAGCGCCAGGGGCTTTTTGTTGTCCTGTACTTCGGACAGCATCTGCTCCCAATACGCTGCGTAGCCGTCTTTTCCTTCTTTCCAGTAGAGCTCGGCGGCGAGCCTAACGAGTTCCGGATTGTGCTCTGCGATGTTGCGCGCAATGTTGGGCAGGAAGCCCTCGCGCGCGCCCTCGGTGTCTGTCGCTTCTGAAACGCGCACTGCGTACCAGTAGAGCATTTCCTGGAACCCTCGACCCAACGAAGAAGGTGCACGCCCAAATGGGCTTCCCTCGACCGAACAGCCTGGGGCGCACCAGCCGCCTCGACCATCTTTTCCTGAAAGTTGTTCAGCGCCGCGGGCGCCATGGCCGCGTGCAACTCGGTGCTGCTCAGGAATTCGGTGCAAGCCTCGCGCACCGCGTCGAACCAGTCGTCCTCGGGCAGGATGTCTACCTCCGCACCACCACGCACGACTTGGAAACCGGCATCGTGCGGAAACTCGATCTTGAGGCGCCAGTCCCTCAAAAGCGCGAGTTGTGAAGACTCGACCGAAAGAAACGCGCCGCGCTGCAAGTACCGACGGTTGACCAACGGCGGCGGCATCACGAGCGCGGCGCCCTCGCGCAGGAACCCGTTCAGGTCATAGACAAGCACTGCGGATCGCGTTTGCGGCGTTTTCGACATGCTTGCGAATCGAACCGCGACGGCCGGATCGCCCGTGATATCCACCAGGTCGGTCAACGCTTGCTGGTGTGTTGGGCCGTCGCCTTTGCGCCGAGCGGCGGCAAGGCGATGCCGATCGCGCTCCATATCCAGGGTGCACCGAATGCCAGGGTGAACAACTCCAGTTTTCTTCGCTCAAGCTCCTGGTCTGTGTTCTTTCTATGGAACGACGGTTCGACGTCGTAGACGGCATTCGCCTGGCCCCGGAACACCAATTCCACAAAATACTCTGGCGTACCGTTCGTCCGACCATCGACCTTGCTTGCGGCACGCTGCAATATCTGCAGGAGCACCCAGGCATGCCAGGGCGAATCCACAGGAATCACTTGCCTTGGGCCAGCTGACGACAAACTGCCGGCGGTGGCCAATGCGAACTGCCGCATCGGCTCTGCAAAGTCACTGACGAGGGCGCTCATTCCTTCGCCCTGCGCGGGCGTCAGGCGCTCCAGATCCAGATAGGGCCCCAGATGGGGGATATCGAGTGCGTGGAACCTTGTGTAGTAGTCACGCGGCCAGTTGCTGCTCGCCATGCGGCACTCCTGTCGATCTCACACCGCTCCCCGGAGCCCGAGCCTACTTCCGCTTGCGGCGCCTGTACATCAACTTCGGACACCCCTCGAAGTGCTCACGGCACGCCATCAAACCACTGCCGACTCCCGCCTCCGCGACAACACCGGCGTGCGCGCATCCACTGGCATGTGCTCACCCCAGTGCATGATTTCCAGCGTGCCGTCGGCCTGCTCCGCGAGCGCGGTCAGGCTCTCGACCCAGTCGCCGTCGTTGCAATACAGGACACCGTCGATATCGCGCATCTCGGCATGGTGGATGTGGCCGCAGACCACGCCCTGCACCCCGCGCTTGCGGGCTTCGCGTGCCACCGCCACTTCGAAATCGCCGACGTAGCTCACGGCGCGCTTCACCTTCTGCTTGAGGTAGTTCGACAGCGACCAGTACGGCAGCCCCATGCGCGCGCGCAGCGAATTCAAGTGGCGGTTCAGTTTGAGCGTGAACTCGTAGAGCGAATCGCCGACGTGCGCCAGCCACTTGGCGCACTGGATCACACCGTCGAACAGGTCGCCGTGGATGACCCACAACTTGCGGCCGTCGGCGGTCTCGTGGATCCATTCTTCGGACACTTCGATGCCGCCGAAATTGTGGTTGAGGTACTTGCGCGCAAACTCGTCGTGGTTGCCCGGAATGAAGATCACGCGGGTGCCGTTGCGCGCCTTGCGCAGGAGCTTCTGCACCACGTCGTTGTGCGCCTGCGGCCAGTACCAGTGCCGCTTGAGTTGCCAGCCGTCGATGATGTCGCCGACCAGGAACAGCGTCTCGCACTCGGTGTGCTTCAGGAAGTCGAGCAGTGCGCGGGCCTGGCAGCCGGGCGTGCCGAGGTGCAGGTCGGAGATCCACAGCGTGCGAAAACGCTGCCGCGGCCGCGTTCCCTCGTCGGTGTCGGGGCCGGCTGTGTCGCGCCATGCGCGGATGAAAGCATCGTCGCGTTGCATGGGCGGATAGGCTCGCAGGGCCGCATGACGATGCCATGGCAATGGGGTGACACCCGCGTGACCGTGGGCGCGGCACCACATCACAATGCCGCTCATGCGCCCCGGCCAGATCATCGTCCTCGCCACGCCGGTTTTCCTGCTGCTGATCGCGATCGAGTTTGCGGTTGGCCGCGTGCGCGCGGGGCGCGGCACCGGGTCGGACACGTATCGGCTGGCCGATGCGCTCAACAGCATCGGCCTGGGCATGCTGAGCCAGATCAGCGCGGTGCTGACGCGGCTGCTGCGCGTGGGCATCTACACGGCGGTGTATTCCGCGGTGGCTCTGTTTGCCGACACCGACTTCTGGACGCGCTGGTACGGCTGGCTGCTGGCGCTGGTGTTCTACGACTTCTGCTACTACTGGCTGCACCGCATGGGCCACGAGTCGGCCATTCTCTGGGCCGCGCATGTGGTGCATCACCAGAGCCAGCACTACAACCTGTCGACTGCCCTGCGCCAGACCTCGAGCGGCGCGCTGCTCGGATGGGTGTTCTACCTGCCGATGGCGGTGGCCGGCGTGCCGCCCCTGGTGTTCGGCGTGGTGGCGCTGGTCGACTTGCTCTACCAGTTCTGGGTGCACACCGAGCAGGTCGGCAAGCTCGGCTGGTTCGACCGCTGGTTCTGCTCGCCCTCGAACCACCGCGTGCACCACGCGGTGAACGACCGCTACCTGGACCGCAACTACGGCGGCATCCTGGTGGTGTGGGATCGCCTGTTCGGCAGCTTCAGGGAAGAAGACGAACGCTGCGTCTACGGCACGCGCAGCCCGCTCCGGAGCTGGGATCCGCTCTGGGCCAACACCGAGGTCTACTGGTCGCTGACCAGGGACTCATGGCACACGCGCCGCTGGGCTGACAAAGTTCGGGTGTGGTTCAAGCCGCCGGGCTGGCGGCCGGCCGACTTGGCGGAGCGGTTTCCGAAGGCGCCGTTCGACATCACGCAGGCGCATCAGCGCTACGAGCCGCCGGTCGGGCGCGGCGTGCAGTGGTTTGCCGCCGTTCAGTTCGTGCTGATGCTGGCCGGCGTGGCCACCTTCCTTTGGCATGCCGACGACCTGCCGCTGGCGCAAAGCGCGGTGTGGCTGGCGGCGCTGACCGCCGCGCTCTGGGCGATCGGCGGCGTGCTGCAGGGGCGACTGTCGGTGTTGGAGGCGCTGTTCGTCGAGGCCGCCGCACTGGCCACGGCAAGCGCGGCGCTGGGGTTGCCCGCGCTGCACTTCGTCTGCAAGCCGCTGGTACTGGCAGTTGCGATCCTTTTTGCCGTTGTCCGTGCCCGCAGGGCTGGCGCTACAGGCCGATTCGGCCTTCTGCTGTTGGCGGGCCTCGTCGCTTCGCTGGCGGGCGATGTGCTGCTGATGTGGCCACGGCTCTTCGTGCCAGGCCTCGTGTGCTTTCTGCTGGCGCACCTGGCCTACATCGCGCTCTTTCGCATGGGTGTGGGCCTGTTCCCGCGGCGCAACGCACTGGCCGCCACGCTTGCCATCGGCGCGTCGATGTATGCGGTGCTGTGGTTTGGCGGGTTGCCCGTGGCGCTGCGCGTGCCGGTCGGGCTTTACGTGGTGGTGATCGCCTGCATGGCGGCGCAGGCGCTGGGGCGTGCCGCCGTGCTGGGCGATGCAGGTGCGCGCTGGGTCGCGGTGGGCGCCTGCTTCTTCCTGCTCAGCGACACGCTGCTGGCGATCAACCGCTTCGTGACGCCACTGCCGCTGGCGTCATTGTGGGTGCTGGCGACCTACTACGTGGCGCAGATGCTCATCGTCCGGCATGCAGCGCTGGATCTCCACGGTGGAGTGCCGGATCTCCTCGTGCATGGAGAAGCAGGCCCGCACCTCGTCGGCGCTCAGCGTCGGTGAGTGGGTGACGACGGTGACGGCGCAGGCATAGGCGCCGCGGCCGACACGCCACACATGCAGGTCAGCCACGCGCGTTTCCGATGCCGCCAGGCCGTGCTCGATGCCGTCGCGGATCTCGTCCACCACCGGATGGTCCATTTCGCGGTCGAGCAGCACGCGGCCCGTCTGCACCAGCAGCCCCTTGGCCCAGACCGCCACCAGCACCGCACCGACGATCCCCATCGCCGGATCGAGCCAGGCCCAGCCGTAGAGCCAGCCGCCGGCCAGCGCCACGATCGCGAGCACCGAGGTGGCGGCGTCCGCCAGCACATGCATGTACGCGGACTTGAGGTTCAGGTCTTCGCCGTGCGCGTGCGGGGCGTCGTGTGCTTGCTCATGGCCGTGGCCGTGGTCATGGTCATGGTCATGGTCATGGCCGTGGTTGTGGTCATGCCCGTGCGCCA
>JBDUCH010000049.1:0-17097 GCA_040003555.1 Variovorax sp.
AGACCAACCCCAAGGTCGAGTTCAGCGTGAGCTTCATCAACAGCTGGTTCGACCCACCGAAGGCCAAGGAAGCCGCTTTCGCCATGATCGACAAGGGCGCCGACGTGATGTACGCCGAGCGCTTCGGCGTGAGCGATGCGGCCAAGGAAAAGGGCAAGCTCGCGATCGGCAACGTGATCAACACCCAGGCGCAATACCCCGATACGGTGGTGGCCTCGGCCCTCTGGAATTTCGAGCCCTCGGCCGACCGCGCCATCAAGCTCGCCCGGGAAGGCAAGTTCATCGCCGAGGACTACGGTCCGTATTCGATGATGAAGCACAAGGGCTCGGAGCTTGCCCCGCTCGGCACCTTCGAGGCCAAGGTGCCGGCACCGATCGTCGCCAAGGTCAAGGCCAAGGAAGCCGACATCCTGAGTGGCAAGGTCGCGGTCAAGGTCGACGACAGCCAACCGAAGTCGACCGCGAAATGATGCGCTGGCGTTCCCTCCTCGCGGCCTGCGCTCTGGCCGCCGGCCTCGCCGGGTGTGCGGGCCTGCCCGCTCCAGGCAGCGCCGTGCGGCTGGACGAGACGCCGCGCATCGCCGTGATCTCGGCCTTCCAGCCCGAGATCGTGTTGCTGTCATCCAAGTTGCAGGACGCGCGCAAGTACAGCGTCAACGGCAACGAGTTCACCACCGGCACGCTCGCGGGCAAGCCGGTCGTGCTGTTCCTCTCGGGCATCAGCATGACCAATGCGACGATGAACACGCAACTGGCGCTCGACCGCTTCAAGGTCAGCCACATCGTGTTCAGCGGCATCGCCGGCGGCGTCAACCCGCAGCTGCATGTGGGCGACGTGACGGTGCCGGCGCAATGGGGCCAGTACCTCGAGGTGCTGATGGCGCGCGAAACGGCGCCAGGCCGCTACACCGCGCCGCCGTTCATCAAGGACGCAACGCTGCCCGCCTTCGGCATGATGCACCCGCGCCCGGTCGAGGTGCGCTCGGCCGCCACGCCGCAGATCACGCGCAAGTTCTGGTTCGAGGCCGACCCGAAGATGCTCGACGTGGCGCGCAGCATCCGCAACGTCGATCTCGCCAACTGCAACGCCGGCAAATGCCTGCCGCGCAAGCCGCAACTGGTGATCGGCGGCAATGGCGTGTCGGGCCAGGCCTTCATGGACAACAAGACGTTCCGCGAATACACCTTCAAGACCTTCCAGGCCAACGTGCTCGACATGGAAACCGCCGCGGTCGGCATGGTCGCCTACAGCAACGACGTGCCGTACATCGCGTTCCGCTCGCTCAGCGACCTCGCAGGCGGTGGCGATGGCGAGAACGAGATGGGCACCTTCATGGGCATCGCGGCAGACAACTCGGCGAAGGTGCTTCTGGCATTCCTTTCGGCCTGGAAATGACATCGGCCGAAGCCCCGGTGCTGCGCCTGAACGGCATCACCAAGCGCTTCGGCCCTCTCGTTGCCAACGACGCGATTTCGTCGACGCTCGCGCGCGGCGAGGTGCTGGCATTGCTCGGCGAAAACGGCGCCGGCAAATCGACGCTGATGTCGATCCTGTTCGGCCACTACCGCGCCGACGAGGGCGACATCGAGGTCTTCGGCGCACCGCTCGCGCCCGGCAACCCCAAGGCCGCGCTGGCCGCGGGCATCGGCATGGTGCACCAGCACTTCACGCTGGCCGACAACCTCACGGTGCTCGACAACGTGATGATGGGTAGCGAGCCGCTGTGGCAACCGTTCACGCGGCGCACCGAGGCATGCAGCAGGCTGCTCAAGGTGGCGCAGCGCTTCGGACTGCCCGTGGTGCCGGAGGCCAGAGTCGGCGCGCTCTCGGTCGGCGAACGGCAGCGCGTCGAGATCCTCAAGGCGCTGTACCGCGGCGCGCGAATCCTGATCCTCGACGAACCGACCGCGGTGCTGACGCCGCAGGAAAGCGAGGCGCTGTTCGACACGCTGGCGCAGATGGTGCGCGGGGGCCTGTCGATCATCTTCATCAGCCACAAGCTCGGCGAGGTGTTGCGCGTGTCGCACCGCATCGCCGTGCTGCGCGGCGGCAGGCTGGTGGCCGAAGTGCCGGCGGCCGGCACCACGCGGGCGCAACTGGCGAATGCGATGGTCGGCCATGCGGTGAAGCCGCCCGAGCGGCATCCGGCGCAGCACGTCGGTGCGGAGGCCTGCGTGCTGGACAGCGTGCGAACCGGGGGCGGCGCGCGCGATGCGCTGCGCGGCGTGTCGCTCACGCTCAACGCCGGAGAAATCGTTGCGATCGCGGGCGTGTCGGGCAATGGCCAGGTGGCGCTGGCCGAGCTGCTGTGCGGCACCCGCCGCGCCACGGCCGGCACGGTGCGGCTGCTCGGCGAGCCACTGCGCGCATCGCCCGCCTGGCTGGTGCAGCAAGGTGTGTCGCGCATCCCTGAAGACCGGCACGCGGTCGGCGTGGTGGGCGATCTTCCGCTCTGGGAGAACGCCGTGTCCGAGCGGCTGCGTGGCCCCGCATTCCGCTTCGGCCCGCTGGTTCGGCGTGCCGCCGCGCGGGTGCAGGCGCAGCGCATCGTGAAGGCGTTTGACGTGCGCGGCGGCGGGCTCGACGCCACGGCGCGCACACTGTCGGGCGGCAACATGCAAAAACTGATCCTGGGCCGCGCGCTGCTCGCGCCCGACGGCGCGGCAGCGACACCACGGCTCATCGTGGCGCACCAGCCGACCTGGGGCCTCGACATCGGTGCCGTGGCCTACGTGCAGCAACAGCTGATCGCGGCGCGCGACGCGGGTGCGGCGGTGCTGCTCATTTCGGACGATCTCGACGAAGTGATGGTGCTCGGCGACCGCATCGCCGTGATGCATGAAGGACAGCTTGGCGACGCCCGCCCGGCCGCCGGGTGGACGCGCGAGACGATCGGCCTGGCCATGGCCGGCGCGCCTGACGAGGCCACGGCATGAGGCTCGAAAAGCGCCCTGCCGTCTCACGCGCCGCCCTGGTGTTCGCACCTTTCGGCGCGGTGCTGTTCACCCTGGCGATCACCGCGCTGCTGGTGCTCTGGGCCGGGCAGCCGGTGGCGCAGACCTATGGCCTGCTGCTCGAGGGCGGCTTCGGCTCGGTGTTTGCGCTCAGCGAGACGCTCACGCGCGCCATTCCGCTCACGCTCACCGGCTTGTCGGCGGCCGTGGCTTTCAGGGCGCGGCTGTTCAACATCGGTGCCGAAGGCCAGCTCTATGCCGGCGCGCTGGCGGCGATCGCGGTCGGCGGCATGCACGGCGGCACCGGCTTCGCGCTTTCGCCATGGCTGCTTTTTCCGCTGATGATGGTGGCCGCCGCACTGGCCGGCGCGCTGCTGCTGCTCGGCCCGGCGTTGATGAAGGCGAAGCTGGGCGTCGACGAGGTCGTCACTACGCTGCTGTTCAACTTCATCGTGCTGCTGGGCGTGGGCGCGCTGCTCGACGGGCCGATGAAAGACCCGTCGGCCCTGGGCTGGCCGCAAAGCGTGGCGCTCCAGGGCGACCTGGAACTCGGCAAGCTCGTCGCGCAGACCCGCGTTCACACGGGTCTGCTGTGGGCCATGGCGTTGTCGGTCGGCGTGTGGGCACTGCTCAAGCACACGGTGCTGGGCTTCGACATCCGCGCCGTCGGCGCCAACCCGCGCGCCGCCGCCTTTGCCGGGGTCGGCACCACGCGCACGGTGGTCGCGGCGGCACTGCTGTCGGGCGCGCTCGCCGGCCTGGCCGGTGCGATCGAGGTGGCGGGCCGCACCAGCTACGTGACGCTCGACATGTCGCCCGGCTATGGGTACAGCGGCATCGTGATCGCGATGCTCGCCGGCCTGCATCCGCTCGGCGTGGTGGCCGCGAGCGTGTTCGTGGCGGGCGTGCTGGTGGGGGCCGACAGCATGAGCCGCGCCGTCAGCGTGCCAACCTACATCGCCGACGTGATCGTCGCGACCTCGCTGATCTCCGTGCTGGCGGCCATGCTCCTGGCCCAGTACCGCGTGAGGTGGAAATGAGCGACCTGCTTGACATCCTCGCCAACCCGGCTTTCTGGGTCGCGGTGCTGCGCATCGCCACGCCGCTGATCTTCGGCACGCTCGGCGTGTTGCTGTGCGAACGCGCGGGCGTGCTGAACCTCGGCATCGAGGGCATCATGGTCGCGGGCGCCTTCACCGGCTGGCTGGCGGTGTATGCCGGTGCACCGCTCTGGGCAGGCGTCGGCGTGGCCGCGCTCACCGGCGCCGCATTCGGGCTGCTCCATGCCTGGCTCACGGTCGGGCTCGCGCTCTCGCAGCATGTGTCGGGGCTCGGCATCACGCTGCTGGCGACCTCGCTGAGCTACTACGGCTACCGCGTGAGCTTTCCGAAGGTCAACACGCCGCCGACCATTGCGCCGTTCGCGCCGATGGACTGGCTGCCGATTCCGGTGCTCAACGCGCAGACCGCGCTCACGTTGCTCGCCCTGCTGCTGGTTCCTCTGATCGGATGGGTGCTGTACCGCACGCCACTCGGCCTGGCGGTGCGCATGGTCGGCGAGAACCCGCAAGCGGCCGAAGGCCAGGGGGTGTCGGTGGTCGGCACCCGCACCGGCGCGATCGTGGCCGGCTCGGCGCTGATGGGCGTGGCAGGGTCGTTCCTCACGCTCTCGGCCTTCAACGCCTTCTTCTTCAACATGGTCAACGGCCGCGGCTGGATCTGCGTGGCGCTGGTGGTGTTCGCGTCCTGGCGGCCCGGCAAGGCGCTGCTGGGCGCGCTGCTGTTCGCATTTTTCGACGCACTGCAACTGCGCCTGCAACAATCGGGCGACGCCCTGCTGCCCTACCAGATCTACCTGATGCTGCCCTACCTGCTGTCGATCCTGGCGCTGGTGCTGGTGGCGCGCAAGGCGGCCTATCCGCAGGCGCTCATGAAACCCTACCGCAAGGGCGAAAGGTAATGTCCCTCGCCCCCAGTCTTCGCGCACTTCGTGTCGCTTCGCCAACCCCCGACCGGGGGCAACACCAGCGGCCCGGCAAAGCCGGTTCCGCGGTGTTCCTGGAAATGGAACGCAATCATGCTTGACCTTCTTGTCACTCACGCCACGCTGCCGGACGGCCGCAGCGGCATGTCGATCGCGGTGCAGGACGGCCGCATCACGGAAGTCACCGAAGGCTTGGCCGCACCGGCGCACGAAACGCTGGACGCGGGCGGTCTGCTGGCGTCGCCGCATTTTGTCGACCCCCACTTTCACATGGACGCGACGCTGAGCTATGGGCTGCCGCGCGTCAACGAAAGCGGCACGCTGCTCGAAGGCATCGCGCTCTGGGGCGAGCTCAAGCCGCTGCTGAAAGCCGAAGCACTGATCGAGCGCGCGCTGGCGTATTGCGACTGGGCAGTCGCCAAGGGCCTGCTGGCGATCCGATCGCATGTCGACACCAGCGATGCGAGCCTGCTCGCCGTCGATGCGTTGCTCGAAGTCAAGCGCCTGGTCGCGCCCTACCTGGATCTGCAGCTCGTGGCCTTTCCGCAGGACGGCGTGCTGCGTTCGCCGGGCGGCGTCGACAACCTGAAGCGCGCGCTCGACAAGGGCGTGGACGTGGTCGGCGGCATTCCGCACTTCGAGCGAACCATGGCCGACGGCGCCGCGAGCGTGAAGCTGCTGTGCGAGATCGCGGCCGAGCGCGGCAAGCTGGTCGACATGCATTGCGACGAGTCCGACGACCCGCTCTCGCGCCACATCGAAACGCTGGCCTTCGAGGCGCAGCGCCTCGGCCTGCACGGCCGCGTGACCGGTTCGCACTGCACCTCCATGCACAGCATGGACAACTACTACGTGAGCAAGCTGCTGCCGCTGATCGCGCAAAGCGGCGTGAGCGTGATCGCCAATCCACTCATCAACATCACGCTGCAGGGCCGCCACGACACCTACCCCAAACGGCGCGGCATGACGCGCGTGCCCGAGCTGATGGCCGCGGGCGTGAACGTCGCCTTCGGCCATGACTGCGTGATGGATCCCTGGTACGGCATGGGCTCCGGCGACATGCTCGAAGTGGCGCACATGGGCCTGCACGTGGCGCAGATGACCAGCCAGGCCGGCATCCGCAGTTGCTTCGACGCGGTGACGGCCAACGCGGCGAAAGTAATGCACCTGGAGGGCTACGGACTCGGGTCGGGTTGCGACGCGAGCTTCGTGCTGCTGCAGGCGCGGGATCCGGTCGAAGCGATCCGGCTGCGGGCAACACGGCTGAAGGTTTTTCGCGCGGGCAAGGTGGTGGCAGAGACGCCGGCGGCGACGGCCGCGCTGCATTTGACAGGGCGGGCGCAAGAGACTTCCTTCATGCCGGCTGCCTAGAATGCCCCGATGGACACTCGGCAGATGCGCTGCGTCATCGCGATCGCGGATTCCGGCAGCCTGACGCGGGCTGCAGAGCAGCTTGGACTGGCGCAGCCCGCACTGACGCAGACCATCAATCGCCTCGAGGCGGAACTCGGGGTCAAGCTGTTCGTCCGCAGCAGACGCGGCGCAGCAATGACGGACGCCGGCCTGGCGATCGTCGATGACCTGCGCGCGAGCCTGGCGCATGGCGATGCTGCGGCCGACCGGGCACGCGCCCTGGGCGCCGGGCGCGCGGGGCGCCTGACAATCGGCTTCGTCACGCATGCGGTCTATGCAGTGCTGCCGCTCGCGTTGCGCCGCCTGCATGCCGAACATCCGCAGGTCGACGTGGTGCTGCGGGAAATGAGCAACGCTGAACAGGTGGAGGCACTTGAAGGCGGTCGCATCGATATCGCGCTGTTGCATCCGCCGGTTTCAGTCAACGCTCGCGTGCACGAGCTGCGGCTCGGCGAGGAGCCGATGATCGCCGCCCTGCCGAGTTCGCACCCGCGCGCGGCCGACGGGCAGGTTTCGCTGGCCGAGGTCGCGCAGCACGGCTTGATCTGGTTTCCCGAGCGGCAGATGCCGGCGCTACGCAACCGGATGCTGGGTGCGATACGCAGCGCGGGGCACGAGGTGCGGGTGATCCAGGAAGCGAATCGCACGCTCACCGTGCTGGCTTGCGTGGCCGCAGGACTTGGGTGGTCGCTGCTGCCACGCTCGGTGCGTGCCCTGCGGCACGAGGGCGTCAGCTACGCCGAAGTGTCCGACGGAACCAGCCTGCCGCCCTTCGAGCTCTCCGCCATGTGGCTGGCGCGTTCGCGCCCCACCTTTGCCGACGCCTTCGCTGCCATGTTGAAGCCCTAGCCGACGCGCTCAGTCGAGCTGGATCCGGTTCTCCTTGGCGACCTTGCTCCACTTGGCCATTTCGGCCTTGCGGAATGCGTCCAGTTCGGCCGGCGTGGAGCCGATCACTTCGGCGCCGATGGCTTCGAGCCTTGCATGCACGTCCGGATCCTTGAGCACCGCGGCCAACTCCCGGGACAGCCGGTCGACGATCGGCGCCGGCGTGCCGGTCGGCACGAACACGCCATTCCATTCGTAGACCTCGTAGCCGGGTAAGCCGGATTCCGCGACAGTCGGCAACTGGGGCAGCACCTGGGAGCGCGATTTTCCGGTGACGGCCAGCGCGCGGAGCTTGCCGCTCTGGATGTACGGAAGCCCCGAAGCCACGCTGGCAAAAAACACCGGCACCTGGCCGGCCATCACGTCGGTGAGCGCAGGCCCGCCGCCCTTGTAGGCCACGTGCGTCATGCGCACGCCCGCCATTGACGAGAACAGCTCGGCCGCCAGGTGCTGGGCCGAGCCGTTGCCCGACGAGGCATAGTTGATCTCGCCAGGCTTGGCTTTCGCGAGGGCGATCAGTTCCTTGACGCCGGCGATGGATGCACCCGGATTCACCACCAGCACGTTGGGCACTTTGACCAGCAGCGAGACAGGCGCCAGATCGCGCAACGTGTCGAAAGGCATCTTCGTGCGAAGTGCCGGGTTCTGCGAATGGTTGGAGGCGTCCAGCATGACGGTGTAGCCATCCGGGGCGCTCTTGGCCACCAGATCGCCACCGATCGCACCGCCCGCGCCGGCCCGGTTGTCGATCACCACCGGCTGGCCGAGCCGCAGGGACAGCTTCGGCGCAATCACGCGGGCCACTGCGTCGACCGTTCCGCCCGGCGGGTAGGTCACGACCCATCGGATCGGCTTGGCGGGCCATGCCTGCGCGTGAGCCAGCACCGGTGCCGACAGCAGCGCGCACACGGCGGCGGCATGGGTCAACCACCGGCGGCTGCGTGAAGGATCATTGGTCATGGTGCTTGTCTCCAGTATCGAAGTTATAAAGATCAGCCGGCGTCTCGGCCAGGATGCGGTGGCGCGTCGAGGGATCCGGCACCCATGCGGCGAGCGCCGCCTTTGTGTTGCCGTAGCTCGCGGCATCGCGATGCTCTGTGTGCGGCCAGTCGCTGCCCCACACCAGGCGCTGGGCGCCGAAGCGTTCCAGCAACGTCCGGGCAGCATCGGTCGCCTGCGTCGGCGAAGCACCTGGCCAATTCCGGTATGCCGCCGACAGCTTGACCCAGGTTCGACCGCCTCCAGCGGCGTCGAGCAGCCATGTCCGGCCCGCATCGGTGACGGCGCCGGGTCTGCCGAAATGATCCACCACAAGCCTGCATCCCGCATCGAGCACAGCCTGGCCGGCGAATGGCAAGTGCCGGGACTCGATATGCAGTTCGACATGCCAGCCAAGCGCCCGCACGCGGGCAAACCAGTTGCGCCAGACGGGTTGCAGGAAATCGGGCATCGGGAGTCCGAGCAGGTTGAGGCGAACGCCGCAGACGCCCGCCTGGCGCAGGGCGAGCATCTCGCCTTCCCCGGCGTCCGGCGCGGTCACCGCGACACCCCGCAGACGGGTCGGGCATGCACGCAGGGCGGCAAGCATGAAGCTGTTGTCGGTGCCGAGAAAGCTGGGCTGCACCAGCACGCCATGCGAGATGCGGTGCGCGTCGAGCAGCGCCAGGTAGTTGTCGAGTTTGGCGTCGTAATCCGGCGCGTGGCGCCGCTGCGCCGCCAGCGGAAGGCCTCGCACGAACACATGCGCGTGGGTGTCGATGGCGCTGACGGCCGGCCCCGGCTCAGGCGTAGCGGCGGTCGAGTGCATCGAACTCGTCCTTGCGCACCAGCGCCTGGCGCTCCGCAAAGGTGGTGATCAGGCCGCTGCTCTCATCGAGGCGGCCGTAGTCGCGCAGGCTCGTCAGTGCCATCGTCATTCCGTGCACCGCGCCCTGCAGCGAGGCGTTGGCATACAGCACCAGGCCGAAGCCCATGGCGCCGAAGTCGGCCGCGGGCAGCGTTGGCGTCTTGCCGCCGATGACGATGTTGACCACCTGGGGGCAGGCAATCTCGCGCGGGATGCGATGCAGCGCCTCGAGCGATGACGGCGCCTCCACGAAGGTGATGTCCGCGCCGGCTTCGGCATATGCGGCGGCGCGGGCGATCGCGTTGTCGATGCCTTCCACCGCGGCCGCGTCGGTGCGGGCGATCACCAGCATGTCGGCATGCATGCGGGCGTCGACCGCGGCCTTGATCTTGCCGACCATTTCCTGCTGCGTGACCACCGCCTTGCCGTCGAAATGGCCGCACTTCTTCGGCATCACCTGGTCCTCGAACTGGATCGCGTTGGCGCCGGCGCGCTCCAGCGTGCGTACGCTGTGCCGCACGTTCAATGCATTGCCGAAGCCGGTGTCTGCATCGACCACGATCGGCAACGCGACCGCGTCGCGGATCGCGGCGGTGTGCTGCGCGATGTCCGCCAGGCTGACGAAGCCCAGATCCGGCAGGCCGTAGAACGTGTTGGTGAGTCCTGCGCCGCTCAGGTAGACCGCCTCGAAGCCGAGTTGCTCGATCACGCGGGCCGCCAGTGCATTCGCAGCGCCCGGCACCAGCAGGCCGCGCCGGCCCTCGACCTTTCGCCGCAGCAGCGTGCCGGCGTGGACGGTCGTCATCTCACTCGTCCTTCATGCCGGTGGCCTTGACCACGGCGCCGAGGCGGGCGCGCTCTTCATCCACGAACTTGTTGAAGGACGCGCGCGTTCCGCCAATGGGCTCGATGCCCATGCCCTTGAGGCGATCGGCGATTGCGGGCGTCTTCATGGCCGCATCGATCGCCGCGGCCATCTTGTCCATGATGGCAGGCGGGGTGCCGGCCGGCGCGTGCACGCCGGCCCAGTGCGCGATGCGGAGTTCGCCGAAGCCCTGCTCCGTCGCGGTAGAGAGTTCCGGATAGGCCGAGATGCGCGACGTCCAGGTATCGGCCAGGGCCTTCAGCTTGCCGCTTTTCAGGTACGGCAGTGCCACGATGCTGGCCTCGGAGGTGGCCTCGACCTGCTTGCCGAGCACCGCGGTGATCGATTCGGAGCCGCTCTTGTAGGGAACGATGTCGAGCTTGGCGTTGTACTTCGTCTGCAGCACGCCCGACACAAAGTGCGGCGTGCTGCCGGTGCCGGCGGTAGCCCAGTGGAAGCCTTCGCCTTTGCCGGACGCAGCGATGAACTCCTTGAGGTTCTTGTAGGGTGCGTCCGCCGGCACCAGGATCACGGAAGGCGCGAGGCCGATCATGGCGACCGGCGTGAGGTCGGAATCCTTGTACGGCATCGACTTCTTGATCAGGCTGTTGGAGATCACACCCGCTGCGCTGATCAGAAAGGTATAGCCGTCAGGCGCCGACTTCGACACCAGGTCGGCACCCAGGGTGGTGCCGCCGCCCGGCTTGTTCTCGACCACGATCGGCTGCCCCAGCGACCGGGAAGCACCTTCCGCGGCGGCGCGTGCCATCAGGTCGTTGGCGCCGCCGGCCGAGAAAGGCACGACCAGCCGGATCGGCTTGGCGGGCCACGTGGGCGTCGTCTGGGCGGCGGCCTGGCCGCTGAAACCGAGCGCGATCGCTGCCGCAAGGCCGAGGCTGAAAAGATTTTGCATGGTGTCTCCTGGAATTTGTTGCCGCCGTCCTGAGGCGGAAGCGCCAAGTATCTGCAGGAGCTACCCAAAGCGGAACGGCAGGACGGGTTACGTTTTCATAAGCAGCGCTTATGCCGAAGGCTGCGCTTCGCGGATTCGCGCCATGATCGCCGCAGCGACACGTGGCGCCTCCAGCGCGATCTCGCGCAGCGCCCCGGTGGGCGGATTCCGGAATCCCACGAAGAACAAACCGGCGATGGCGGTCTCCTGCCCGAAGCAGTGGGGTCGCCCGCGTGCATCGGCGATGGCATCGAAGCCCCCGACGATGCGCTCCAGGCCCGGCCTGTAGCCGGTGGCCAGGATGATGGCCTCGAACGGGTGCGTGGCGCCGCTGGCGAAGCGCACACCGTCTTCAAGCACCTGCTCGACAGCGGGCAACACGCGGATGCGCCCCGCCTTGATCGCGGCAACGGTTCCGATGTCGAGGATAGGCACGCGCCCGATGTCCTCGATCATCCGGTTGAGCCCGATGTCGGGCCGCACGATGCCCCATCGCGAGAGATCTCCGACCGCGAACCGCATCGCCGCGGCGGCGATCGCATCGCGCAACCCCAGCGGCAAGCGTGCCAGCATCACGCCCACCTGCTGGCTCGGCATTCCGAAGAGATCACGCGGCACCACGTGCACCGGCCCGCGCACCACCATCACCACGTCGACGCCCTGCTCCGCCAGGTCGAGCGCGATCTCGGCGCCCGAATTGCCGCAGCCCACCACCAGCGTGCGCAGGCCGGCATAGGGCGCCGGGTTCCGGTAGGCGCTGGCATGCACCACACCGCCCTTGAATCCTTCGAGGCCCGGAAGCGTGGGCCGGTTGACGACGCCGTTGTAGCCCGTCGCAACCACCACGAAGCGCGGCGACAGCGGCCCGCTGCTGGTATCGACCGCGAAGCGTTCACCCCGACGCTTCACCCGCTGCACCTCGACGCCGAAGCGCGGCGCGACCGCACGCTCCGAGGCATAGCGCGATAGGTAGTCGAACACCTGTGCGCGCGACGGATAGCGCGGCGCTTCGTCCGGCCACGGCGACAGCGGCAACCCGGAGAAGCGCTTGGCGGTGTGCAGATGCAGCCGGTCGTAGTGGTGCCGCCAGACCGGTGCCGCCTCTGCTTCGCGCTCCAGCAGCGCGTGGGAGAGTCCCTGTTCGCGCAGGCATGCGGAAACCGCCAGGCCCGCGGGGCCGGCGCCGATCACCACGATGTCATTGCTGTCCATCCTGCACGTCTCCTGCGCGAAGATCGTACGCCGCAATGCTCAGATACTGCTCAGACGCGGTGCGGCTGCGAAGCCGCTGACCAGTGGAGGCCCGCCAGCTCCGCCAGCGCCTCGCCCACCGGCCGTTCGACTTTGAGCGCCAGCAGTTCGTCCGCCCGCGTCCGCCCGAGATTCACCGCAGCAACCGGTTTGCCCGCCTGCACCGCCGCCTGCACGAACCGGTAGCCCGAATACACCATCAACGACGAGCCGGCGACCAGCACTGCGTCCGCCGCCTCCAGCGCGGCAAACGATGCAGCAACACGCTCCTTCGGCACGCTCTCGCCGAAGAACACCACATCGGGCTTGAGCATGCCGCCGCAGCGCGGGCAATCGGGCACAACGAAACTGGCGAAATCGCGGCCGTCGAGGTCGGCATCGCCGTCCGGTGCGGCGCGGGCTTCCAGCTCGGCCCAGCGCGGATTGCGGCGGCGCAGTTCGATCTGCAGCTCGGCGCGCGGCGTGCGCGTGTCGCAGGCCATACAGCGCACGGTGTCGATGCGGCCATGCAGATCGACGGTGTACCGGCTGCCAGCAGCGTCATGGAGCCCGTCGACATTCTGGGTCAGCAGCAGGCCGATGCGGCCGGCGGCTTCCAGTTGCGCCAGCGCGCGGTGCGCCGCGCCGGGCCGTGCATTGGCCATCGTCGGCCAGCCCACCAGGCTGCGCGCCCAGTAGCGGCGGCGCGTGGTGTCTTCGCCGGTGAAGGCCTGGTAGGTGACCGGCGACGGACGCTTCCAGTCGCCGTTGGTGTCGCGGTAGTCCGGGATGCCCGAATCGGTGCTGCAGCCGGCACCGGTCAGCACAAAGAGCTTGGAGTGGCGCTGAACGAAGTCGGCGAGCGCAGTGGAGGTGGCGTCCATGCGTCAAGCATACGGCGGCCGCAAATTCAAAGCTTCAGAGGGCCGCGGGCGACACCGCTTCGGCGTTGTAGATCTGGATCGTGGGCGGCTCGGCGGCGAGTGCGCCGGCGGTCTTGGCAAAGCCGCGTGACGCCGGCACCACGAAGTGCGCTTTCAACGCGGCCGCGTCGGCCCACTGCTCGATGAACACGAGCCGCAGCGGGTGCTCGGCATCGCGGTGCACGGCGTGCGAGATGCAACCGGGCTCCGAGCGCGAACGATGGACATGCTCGACGCTGAGCGCGAGGATCTCGTCGAACGCGTCGGCGGTGGCGACGATGGTGCCGGTGACAAGAATCATGGCTGTCTCTCCTTGGTCTGTGATCAGGGCAATGGTGCGCGGGGATCTTGCTCAGCCTTCGGGTGCAATCGCCTCGGCGTATTCATAGAGCGCGCCGAGGATGGTCTCGGCACGCTCGTCGGCAGTTTCGGCCAGGGTATCGATCTCGGCGAAGAACTGGTCGACGTTGACCACCCCGCCCTCGCCTTCGATCAGCCGCGCGGCACGGTGCGCTTCCCACCGCGCGGCCTCTTCGGGGCTCAGCGTGGCGACGAAGTTGCGCGCGCGATAGCGGAACAGCAGTTCTTCGAGCCGGCCGTCGTCGAAGCCGCTGCGCGCATGGGCGAGTTCGGCGCCCGGGAGGCCACGCAGGTGATTGAGCCGCCGCCGATCAGCATTGCCGATGAAACCACCATACAGGTCTTCGTCGACATCGGGCTTGCCTTCGGCCGGACGTTTGAACACCTCGGGCCAGATGGCACTCATGTCGGGCAGGCCCGCCGCAATGTCAGCATGGCGCAGCGCCGTCTCCAGGTCGATCTGCCAGCGTTCCTGCATGGCAGGCACCAGCGTCTTGAGGTTGCCCACCACCATCGGCGACTTGTTGAGGTGGATCGATTTGACGGGCAGGCGCACCATGCCTTCGGGCAGATCGGCGGATCTGGTGAAAAGGCGGGTGCGCAGTGTCGCCACATCGATCAGCGGCAGCTCGCTCGGGTCGTGCGCCAGATCCCAGGCGATCAGTTCGTTCTTGTTGGTCGGGTGACTGGCCAGTGGCCACATCACGGCCAGGCAGCCGCGTTCGACCGGGAACATGCCCGAGACATGCAAAAAGGGCTTGGCGGTCACCCGCGTGGCCGGCAGGCCGAGTTCGGCAGCGACCTGGTCCTTCTTGTGCAGCCGCAGCGCAAAGTCGAACAGGCGCGGCTGCCTGGTGCGGATCAGGCGTGCCAGCGCGATGGTGGCGCGCACGTCCGACAGCGCATCGTGCGCCGCTTCGTGCAGCAGGCCGTTGGCGCGGGCCAGGTCTTCGAGCTTGAAGCTGGGCCGGCCATCGTCTTTCTTCGGCCACTCGATGCCTTCGGGCCGCAGCGCGTAGGTCAGGCGAACCACGTCGAGCAGATCCCAGCGGCCACAGTCGTTCTGCCATTCGCGCGCGTACGGGTCGATCAGGTTGCGCCAGAACATGAAGCGCGTGATCTCGTCGTCGAAGCGGATGGTGTTGTAGCCAACGCCGATGGTGCCGGGCTGCGAGAACACCTGCTCGATTTGCGCCGCGAATTCGTGCTCGGGGACGCCGCGCTCCAGGCAGAGCTGCGGCGTGATGCCGGTGATCAGGCAGGCCTCGGGGCTCGGCAGAAAGTCGGGCGCGGGCTTGCAGTACAGCATCAGCGGCTCGCCGATCTCGTTGAGCTGCGCATCGGTGCGGATGCCGGCAAACTGCGCCGGCCGATCGCGCCGCACATTGGCGCCGAAGGTTTCGTAGTCGTGCCAGAGAAAGGTATGAGTCATGTCAAAGCAGGGGGGAAAAGAGGCGTGCGGTGGCATCGGCCAGCCGCTGCAAGAAGCGCTGCGGCCGGTGCGAGCGCACCGCGGCGGAGCTGTGCAGGTCGGTTTCGAACTGGGATGCCAGCGGCTTCGCGAGTGCCGGGCCGTACACCACGGCCATCACTTCGTAGTTGAGGCGAAAGCTGCGGTTGTCGAAATTGGCGGTGCCGATCATCGCGCAGTTGTCGTCGACCACCAGCGTCTTTGAATGCAGCATGCGCGCCTTGTATTCCCAGACCTTGACGCCAGCGGCGATGAGTTCGTCGAAGTAAGACCTGGCCGCCGCGCTCACGATGAGCGAGTCGCTTCGGCGCGGCACCAGCAGCCGCACGTCGACACCGCGCAGCGCCGCGCTGGTCAGTGCCATCAGGGCCGGCTCGCCGGGCACGAAGTAAGGCGTGGTGAGCCACGCGCGATCGGTCGACGAATTGATGGCCGACACGTGCATGCGGTGGATCGCCTCGAGCGGGCTGTCTGGCCCGCTGGTGACGATCTGCACCGGGATGTCGCCCCCCTCCATGGGCGGGAGCAGCTTCGGCAGCGTCGGATCCATCTCGCGCGGGTTCTCGCCGGTGGCGTAGGTCCAGTCTTCGAGAAAGGTGGTCTGCAGCCAGCGCACCGCGCTGCCTTCGATGCGCACATGCACGTCGTGGTAGGCGTCGGCGCGGGTGCGCTTGTCTTCCTCGTCGGTGATGTTGACGCCGCCGGTGAAGCCGATGCGCCCGTCACAGACGACGATCTTGCGGTGGGTGCGGTAGTTGGTCACCGGTCGCAGTCGCCGGCCGACGCGCGTGTCGTGGAACAGCGCAACCTTCACGCCCGCTGCATGCAGCGGTGCCATGAACTTGCGGCCGACGCGCTTGGAGCCGAGCGCGTCGAGCAGCAACCGCACCGCCACGCCCTGCTGCGCCTTCTGCACGAGCAGATCGCGCAGCGCAGTGCCGATCTGGTCGGGCTCGAAGATGTAATACTCGAGGTGCACATGGTCGCGCGCACCGCGAATGGCTTCGAAGATGGCGTCGAACGTGCGCGCACCGCCGGAGAGCAGTTCGACGCCGAGCGCGCTCGACACCGGCAGTCCGCAGGCGGCCGCGCCGAGCCCCGCCATCTGCCGCAACGCCGTCGGCGCGTCTTCGGCCACCTGGCGCAGCAACGCGAGGTCTGCCGGCGCGTGCGCGCGGGCACGGCTGCGCAGCCGCCTGAGCCGCTGCTTCTTCATGCGTTGCGGCCCGAGAAAGTAGTAGATGACGAAGCCCGCGAACGGCAGCAGCGCGAGCGACAGGATCCAGCTCATCGTTGACACCGGTGCCCGCTTCTGCATCACGATCCAGACCGACAGCACCGCGATATAGCCGCTCCAGGCCAGCGACAGCCCTGTTTTCCATTCGTGGCTGAGTTCGGGAAGGATCAATGGGGGACGTCAGAAAGGGAAAAAGGCCGGCAGCGTGATGCTACCGGCCTTTGCACGGGGGCTTGAACAAATCAGCCCGTGGCTGCTTCCTCGGCTTCGGGCTTGGATCGCCCTTCCTTCTTCGGCAACGGCTGGATATCGAGCAGCACTTCGCCCTTGTCGTCGACATCGACCGACAGGCGGCCACCGTCGATCAGGCGCCCGAACAGCAACTCGTCGGCCAGCGCACGACGGATCGTGTCCTGGATCAGGCGCTGCATCGGCCGCGCGCCCATCAACGGATCGAAGCCCGTCTTGGCGAGGTGCTTGCGCAGCGCATCGCTGAAGGTGACATCGACCTTCTTCTCCGTCAGTTGCTGCTCGAGTTGCAGCAGGAATTTGTCGACCACGCGCAGGATGACCACTTCGTCGAGCGCCTTGAAGCTCACGGTCGCGTCGAGACGGTTGCGGAACTCCGGCGTGAACAGGCGCTTGATGTCGGCCATCTCGTCGCCCGCCTGGCGCGGGTTGGTAAAGCCGATGGTCGCCTTGTTCATGGTTTCGGCGCCCGCGTTGGTGGTCATGACGATGATCACGTTGCGGAAGTCGGCCTTGCGTCCGTTGTTGTCGGTCAGGGTGCCATGGTCCATCACCTGCAGCAGCACGTTGAAGATGTCCGGATGCGCCTTCTCGATTTCGTCGAGCAGCAACACCGCGTGCGGCTTCTTCGTGACGGCTTCGGTCAGCAGGCCACCCTGGTCGAAACCGACGTAGCCCGGAGGCGCACCGATCAGGCGGCTCACCGCATGGCGCTCCATGTACT
>JBDUCH010000050.1:0-16978 GCA_040003555.1 Variovorax sp.
GTCTTGACCGTCATCCAGTTGATCAGCTTGCGCACATAGCCGGCGTAGATCTCGCTGGCGCGTTCGTCGTCGTCCTCGTAGACGAACACGATGTCGAGGTCGCTGCCATAGCCGAGCTCCTTGCCGCCGAGCTTGCCGTAGCCGACGATCGCGAACTGCGGCTGCGCGAGATGGTGGTTGCGCAACAGCGGCCAGCACCAGCGCGCGGTGACGCGCAGCACCGCATCGGCCAGCGCGCTCAGGTCGTCGGCCACCTGTTCGACCGAGATCCGGCCCTCCACGTCGCGGGCCAGCGTGCGGAACACCTCGGCATGGTGCGCGCGCCGCAGCATGTTGAGCATCGCTTCCTCGTCGGCTTCGCCGGTGCTGCGCATGGCGTCGTGGCGCGCTTCGAGTTCGCTCTCGAACTCCTCGGCCTGGAAGCGCCCGCTCAGCATTTCGTCGCTGGCCAGCTCGTCGATCACGCCCGGATGCTGCAGCAGGTAGCGCGCCGGCCATTTGGCGGCGCCGAGCAGGCGCAGCAGGCGTTGCTGCACCGCCGGCCGCTCGACCAGCAGCGCCAGATAGCTTTCGCGCCGCAGCAGCGGCTCGATCCAGTCGGCCCAGCGCAGCGCAGCCTGGACATGGTTGGTGGTCTGGCCGGCGGCGTCGCCATCGGGCTCTTCGTGCAGCCAACGACCGGTGCGGTGCACCAGTTGGCGCAGCCGCGCCTGCGTCTCCTCGCGCAGTGCCTGCACGCGCGGGTGGTCGACCCAGTGCCGGATGCGATCCGCAAAAGCCGGCGGCAATTCGGCCAGCAGGTCGGCCAGGTCGGCCGGCGTGGAGGCGGCCGCCTTGCCGTTCTTGCCGCCATTGCACTTGCCGTTGCAGGGCTTGGGCTCACCGCCCAGCAGCTTGTCGAACTCCTGCGCCACCAGTTCGCGGTGCGCGTCGAGCTGGCTCAGGAACGCGCAGCAGTCCGGGCACCCGAGCGTGAGGGCGATCCAGCGCAGATCCTCGTCGTTCACGGGCAGCACATGGGTCTGCTGGTCGTCGAGGTACTGGATGCGGTGTTCGACCCGGCGCAGGAACACGTAGGCCTCGGCGAGCGCATCGGCTGTCTCCTGCGGCATCAGGCCGGCGCGCGCGAGGCGTTGTAGCGCATCGAGCGTGGGTCGCGTGCGCAGCTCGGGGTATTGGCCGCCGCGTACCACCTGCAGCAGCTGCACGGTGAACTCGATCTCGCGGATGCCGCCACGCGACAGCTTCACATCGTTGGCCCGGGCCGGCCGCCCGGCACTGCGTCGCGCCGCCTGGTCGCGGATCTGCTGGTGCAGCACCCGCAACGCGTCGAACACGCTGTAGTCGAGGTAGCGACGGAACACGAACGGCAGCACCACCGTGCGCAGCGCATGCGCCGAGGTGTCGGCGATGCAGTCGAGCGGCGCGACCACGCGGCTCTTGAGCCACGCAAAGCGTTCCCATTCGCGGCCCTGCACCTGAAAATACTCTTCGAGCGCGTCGAGCGACACAGCGCTCGGCCCCGAGTTGCCGTTGGGCCGCAGGGCCAGGTCGACCCGGAACACGAAACCGTGTTCGGTGATGTCGCCCACCAGTGCGTAGATGCGCTTGACCACGCGCGCAAAGAAGTCCTGGTTGGCGATCCGGTTGCTGCCCGTCGCGCTGCCGTCGGTTTCGCCGTCCAGGTCGTACAGGTAGATCAGGTCGATGTCGCTCGACACGTTGAGCTCGCGTGCCCCCAGCTTGCCCATGCCCACCACCCAGATCCGGGCCTGCTGGCCCTCGGGCCCGCGCGGCGCCCCGTGCACGCCCTCGAGTTCGCGGCAGGCTTCGCAGCACGCCGTGTCGAGCGCGAACTCGGCCAGTTGCGTGACGGCGGTGGTGATCTGCTCGAGCGGGGCCTGCGCGTCGCAGTCGATCACTGCCAGCCGCTCCATCACGAGCTGGCGCACGATGCGCAACGCATCGCCCACCGCGTCGCCGCGCGCACGCAGCGCCTCGAAAGCCGTGGTCATGTGGGCGCGCACCGGCACGCCGGGCGGCAACAGCGCCAGCTCGCCGGCATAGCGCCGCCGCAGACGTTGCACGAAGCGCGAATGGGACGACAGCGGCGATGGCAACAGCAATGCCCCCGACGCCGCAATGGCATCGCTGTTGCGCGGGTCGGCGCTGGAACCGGTCTGGAGGCTGGCAGTCATAATTCCTGATACAGCGCGATCCTCAATGAACGACACGACGTCTTCTCCCTCACGTCTGCTCAGAATCACCGCTGTCACGGCGCGCTGGATGCTGGGTTTGCTGATCGCCGCGTGGTTGTTGTTCGCGTTGTCAGTCGTTGTCCTACACGGCTGGATTGTGCCGCGAATCGGCGATTACCGTGGTGCGCTCGAGGCGCAGGCCAGCAAGGTGATCGGGGTGCCGGTTCGCATCGGCTCGATCACGGCCGAATCGGGCAGTCTCTTTCCCAGCTTCGAACTGCGCGACGTGGTGCTGCACGACGCGCAGCAGCGCCAGGCGCTCAAGCTTGCGCGCGTGGTGGCCAGCGTGTCGCCGCGCTCGCTCTGGCGTCTCAACTTCGAACAGGTCTACGTCGAAAGCCCCGAGGTCGACGTGCGGCGCGACGCCGCAGGCAAGCTGCATGTGGCCGGGCTCGACATGTCGGCCGAAACCAGCGGAGAGACCCGTTCGGCCGACTGGTTTTTCTCGCAGCGCGAGTTCGCGGTCAAGGGCGGCACCGTGCGCTGGACCGATGAGCAGCGCGGCACGCCGCCCATCCTGCTGAGCGACGTGAGCTTCGTCGCCCGCAACAGTGCGCGCCGCCACACGATGCGGCTCGACGCCACGCCGCCCGAAGGCTGGGGCCAGCGATTCACCTTCCGCGGGCTGTTCCGGCAGCCACTGCTGTCGGTGCGCAGCGGCAAGTGGCAGACCTGGGACGGCCAGATGTACGCCGAGCTGCCCTACATCGACGTCACGCGGCTTGGCCAGTACGTGGCGCTCGACGCGCGCATCCGCGAAGGCAATGGCGCATTGCGCGTGTGGGCCGACCTGGACGATGGCCAGATCAGCGGCGGCGCGCTCGACCTCGCGCTGGCACGGGTCGATGCCGTGCTCGGCGAGAAGCTCGAGCCGCTGGTACTGCGCGCCGTCACCGGCCGGCTGGCAGGCAGCGTGAGCGAGGAGAGCTTCCAGTTCTCGACCACCAACCTGCAGTTCGACACCGTCGACGGCCTGCGCTGGCCGGGCGGCAACATGTCGTTCCAGCGCACACGGGCCAAGGGCCGCATCGCGGAGCGCGGCATGTTCAAGGCCGACCGGCTCGATCTGGCTGCGCTGGCGCTGATCGCCAACCGGCTGCCGCTGGACGCGGCCACCCATCGCGCGCTGTCGACCTATGCCCTGCGCGGGCTGGTCGAGCGCATCGATACCAGCTGGCAGGGCCCGCTCGGCGCCCCCGAGCAGTACCAGGCACGCGGCCGCGTCAGCGCACTCAGCATCGCCTCGCAGCCCGGCACCGCGCCGGCAGGCACGCCGGGCGACGCGGCGGTCGGCACGCCCGGCGTGCGCGGCGCCACCATCGCGTTCGACGCAACCCACGCTGGCGGCACGGCCGACGTCAGCATCGCGCAGGGTGCGCTCGAGCTGCCCGGCGTGTTCGAGGAGCCCGTGGTGCCGATCGACCAGCTCACGGGCAAGCTGAACTGGAAGCTCGATGGCCCGAAGGCGCAGCTGCAGGTGACCGGCGTGCGTTTCTCCAATGCCGATGCACAGGGCGAAGCCAAGGCCGACTGGCGCACCAGCGACCCGGCCACGCGCTCGGGCGCACGCTTCCCGGGCGTGCTCGATCTGCAGGGCCAGCTCACGCGGGCCAACGGCACCCGCGTGTTCCGCTACCTGCCGCTGGTGATTCCCAAACACACGCGCGACTACGTGCGCGACGGCGTGACCAAGGGCACCGCGAGCACGGTCGATTTCAAGGTGCGCGGCGACCTGCGCAACATGCCGTTCATGGATCCGCGCCAGGGCGAGTTCCGCATCGCCGCCAAGGTGGCTGACGTGACCTATGCCTACGTACCACCGGTGCCCGGCGCCGCAGCCGGCAGCCACTGGCCGGCGCTGACCGGCCTGTCGGGCGAGCTGGTTTTCGAGCGGGCCGGCATGCTGGTGCGCAATGCGCGCGGGCGTATCGTCGGCGCGCCCGGCATCGAGGTGAGCAAGGCCGAGGCCGAGATCGCCGACATGTCGCACCATGCCGCGCTGCTCAAGGTCGATGCGCAGGCCAAAGGGCCGCTGGCCGAACTGCTGCGCGTGGCCGCGCCGGTCGCGGGCGGCGCCACCGGCGAGGCTGCTGCCCGCGCCCGCGCCACCGGCAATGCCGACTACAAGCTGCGGCTCGAACTGCCGCTGGCGGCCATGGACAAGTTCAAGCTGCAGGCCAGCCTGGTGCTGGCGGACAACGAACTGCAGCCGGTGCCCGAGGCGCCGCCGTTCACCCAGGTGCGCGGCACGCTGACTTTTACCGAAAGCGGCTTCGCGCTGGCCGGCGTGCAGGCCCGGCTGGCGGGCGGCGAGGTCAAGGTCGAAGGACGCGGGCGTTACGCCGGCACCGGCAGCGAGCTCAACTTCAAGGCCCAGGGCACCACCACGGCCGAAGGCCTGCGCGGCGCGCGCGAGGTCGGCTGGCTAACCCGGCTCGCGAAGAACGCGAGCGGCAGCACGCCCTACACGGCCGCGTTCTCGCTGCGCGACGGCAATGCCGAATTCCAGCTGGACAGCAGCCTGCAGGGTCTGGCGCTGCAGTTGCCAGCGCCGCTGGCCAAGGCGGCCGACGAAGCGATGCCGCTGCGCATCGCCAAGAAGCTGGCGACCCGCGCCAGCCCTGCCGCGTCGCTGCATGACGAACTCTCGCTGGACATCGGACGCGTGCTGTCGGCGCGCTATCTGCGCGACATTTCCGGCGCCGAGCCGAAAGTGCTGGTCGGCGCCATCGGTGCCGGCCTCGAAAGCGGCGAGTCGGCCGCGCTGCCGGCGCGCGGCGTGCTGGCCAACATCCGGCTCGCGCGGATCGATGTGGATGCCTGGAAGTCGCTGTTCGGCGCGGCCGCCGGGGCTGCTGCACCTGAGGCGGCGGTGGCGGGCAAGGACGACGATGCCTCGACCTATTTGCCCACCTCGATCGCGCTGCGCGCGCAGGAGTTGGTCGTGGCCGGCCGCAAGCTGCAGAACGTGGTGCTCGGCGGCAGCCGCGACGGCACGCTCTGGCGCGGCAACATCGACGCCAACGATCTCAGCGGCTATGCCGAGTACCGCCAGTCGCAGGACGGCCGGCTCTATGCACGGCTGGCGCGGCTCAAGATCGCACCGAGCGAGGCGCCACAGGTCGAATCGCTGCTCGACGAGAAATCCGACACCTTGCCCGCGCTCGACATCGTGGTCGACGATTTCGAACTGCTCGGCCGCCGGCTCGGCCGCGCCGAGATCAGCGCGGTCAACCTCGGCGGGGCCGGGCGCGAGTGGCGGCTCGATAAGCTCAACTTCACAACGCCCGAAGGCACGTTTACCGCCCACGGCAGCTGGGCCGCGTCGCGCGCCCGCGGCGAGGCGCGCCGCATGACGATGAGCTTCAAGCTCGACATGAGCGATGCCGGCGCGCTGCTCGGCCGCTTCAACATGAAGGACGTGGTGCGGCGTGGCCGCGGCCGGCTCGAGGGCGAGGTGGACTGGCGCGGCTCGCCCTTCTCGCTCGACTACCCGAGCCTGGGCGGGCAACTGCACATCGACGTGGAATCGGGGCAGTTCCTCAAGGCCGACCCCGGCCTGGCCAAGCTGCTCGGCGTGCTGAGCCTGCAGGCGCTGCCACGCCGGCTCACACTCGATTTCCGCGACATCTTCAGTCAGGGTTTCCAGTTCGACTTCCTGCGCGGCGACGCGAAGATCGCGGGCGGCGTGGCCTCCACCAACAACCTGCAGATGAAGGGCGTCAACGCCGCCGTGCTGATGGAGGGCAGCGCCGACATTGCGCGCGAAACCCAGTCGCTGCACGTGGTGGTGGTGCCGGAGATCAGTGCCGGTACGGCGGCGCTGGTCGCCACGGCGATCAACCCGGCCATCGGGCTCGCCACCTTCCTCGCGCAGGCGGCGCTGAGCCGGCCGCTCTCCGCCGCTGCCACGCAGGAGTTCCAGATCGACGGCACCTGGGCCGACCCCAAGATCACCAAGGTGCCGCGCAAGCTGATACCGGGAGGAAAACCATGAAAGTTGCAGCTCTGCAGATGGTGTCGTCGGTCGAGCGCGAAGCCAATCTGGCGCGCGCGCATGCGTTGCTCGGCGAGGCGGCGGCGGCCGGTGCCGAGCTGGCCGTGCTGCCCGAGTACTTCTGCGTGATGGGGCGGCGCGACACCGACAAGCTCGCGCTGCGCGAACGCCCGGGCGACGGCCGGGTGCAGGACTTTCTGGCCAGCGCGGCGCGCGAGTTCGGCCTCTGGATCGTTGGTGGCACCTTGCCGATGGAAAGCCCGGAAGACCAGCATGTGTTCAACAGTTCGCTGGCCTTCTCGCCGGCCGGCCACTGCGTGGCGCGCTACGACAAGATCCACCTGTTCTGCTACGACAACGGCAGCGAGCACTACGACGAGCGCCGCGTCATCACACCGGGCACGCAGCCGGTGCTGTTCGAGCTTCCCTCGCGCGACGGTCACCTGTGGCGCGTCGGCATGAGTGTCTGCTATGACCTGCGCTTTCCCGAGCTGTACCGGGCGCTGGCCGCACAGGGCGCCGAGCTGCTGCTGGTGCCCAGCGCGTTCACCCACACCACCGGCTCGGCCCACTGGGAGTTGCTGCTGCGCACCCGTGCGATCGAGAACCTGGCCTGGGTGATGGCGCCGGCGCAGGGTGGCTCGCACGAGAACGGCCGCCGCACCTGGGGCCAGTCAATGGTGGTCGACCCGTGGGGCGTGATCGCCGCGCAGCAGGCCAGCGGCGAGGGCGTGGTGCTGTGCGACATCGACGCCGCGCAGATCGAAGCGACACGGCGCCAGCTCCCCGCACTGTCGCATCGCGTGCTCTGACGTGGCCGCCCTGCCGCAGCAACCGATCGTGCCGGCCCGACAGGCCTTTACGCGACTGCGCTCACTCTGGCAGCGCTGGTTTCTCTGGGTGCTGCTGGCGCTGCTGGTGATGGTTCTGCTCGGCACGGTGGTCTGGCTCGCGGGCCGCCACGAGGCCGACCAGGTGCAGGCCGCGCTCGACCGTGACACCTCCGACGCGGTGGCCGAGTTGCGCAGCGGCCTGCAGCGCAACGCGCAAAGCCTCAACGCGCTGATGACCGACACGCGCGGCCGCGTGCGCTGGCCGGAGGAAGAGGCCGCTGCGTTGTTGCGTGCGCACCGCGAATGGATCCGGCTCGAATGGCGCGATCCGCAACTGCAGTTGCGGGCGGCGGCCGACTCGCCGTACCGCGTTCGGCTGTTCGACGAGGCCACGCGCGAGGCGAGCCGGTCCGACATTGCGCTGGCCTGCGCGGCGGCCATCAAGCTCGGCGGTGCGGCCTATTCGCCGAGCCACTACGTGCCGGTCGGCAGCGGCACCGGCGTGGAGGTGATGGAGGTCTGCCTGCCGAGCGAAGCAGGCGACTACCTGATCGGGAGTTACGCCATGCGCGAAACCCTGATCGAACTGGTCGGCCCGAGCCTGCGGCGCGGCCAGGAGGTGGCTTTCGCCGAGCCCGACGGCACCCGGCTGGCCACGGTGGGTGCGCCGCGCCGCGGCGGCAACCGGATCTTCACGTCGCAGCAATTGATCGACCTGCCCGGCGTCACACTGATGCTGCGGGTGGACGGCTGGCGCGCCGAGCCCGATCTGTTTCCGAATCTGTTGACCGGGCTGGTGACGGGCGTGTCGATCGCGTTGATTTCCGTGCTGATCCTGCTGGCGCGCGACACACGGCGCCGGCTCAGGGCCGAGCGCGAACTGGCAGACACGCTGGCGTTTCGCAAGGCGATGGAAGACTCGGTCATCACCGGCCTGCGCGCGCGCGATCTGCAGGGCCGTATCACCTACGCCAACCCTGCCTTTTGCGCGATGGTCGGCTTCAGCCTCGACGAACTGATCGGCCGCCCCGATGCGCCCTACTGGCCGACCGAGCTCGTGCACGAGTACCAGCAGCGCCAGACCTTGCGGCTGGCGGGTGGCATGCCCCCACGCGAAGGCTTCGAGTCGGTTTACATGCGCAAGAACGGCACGCGCTTTCCGGTGCTGATCTTCGAGGCCCCGCTGCTCAATGCGCAGCGCGTTCAGACCGGTTGGATGAGCGCCTTCATCGACGTCAGCGAGCAGCGCCGCGTCGAAGAACTCTCGCGTGCCAGCCAGGAACGGCTGCAGGCCAGCGCGCGGCTGGCCACCGTCGGCGAAATGGCCTCGCTGCTGAGCCATGAACTCACTCAGCCCCTGGCCGCGATCGCAAGCTACGCCACCGGCTCGCTCAACCTGCTCGATGGCGAGCACGACGGCGCGCCCGCGGAACTCGCCATGGCACTGCGCCGCATTGGCGAACAGGCCGAACGCGCCGGCCAGGTGATCCGCAGCGTGCACGACTTCGTGCGACGGCGCGACCGCACGCGCGAGGCGGTCTCGCCCCGCGCCCTGATCGACGCCGTGCTGCCGCTGGTGCAATTGCAGGCGCGCAAGCTCGGTGTGCGCATCGACATCGTGCTGGAGCGCGATTTGCCGCAGGTGCTGTGCGATCGCACGCTGGTCGAGCAGGTGCTGCTGAACCTGGCGCGCAACGCCATGCAGGCGATGGACGTGGCCGGCATCGATGAACGCGTGCTGCTGATTCGCGCGGCGCGGGGCGGCGGCAGCAACAGCAGCAGCGTCGACAGCGCCGGCGAAGCGCGCCGCTGGCTCGAGTTCTCGGTGGCCGACATCGGCAGCGGCATCAGCGACGAGGTCGCAAAGCGCCTGTTCACGCCTTTCTTCACCACGCGCAGCGACGGCATGGGCCTGGGCCTCAGCCTGTGCCGCACCGTGGTCGAGCAGCACGGCGGTGCGCTGCTGTTCGAGCCGAACCGCCCGCGCGGCACCGTGTTCCGTTTCACCCTGCTGGCGGCGGTGCCCACGGCGCCGCTGCCGCTGGTCACCGAATCCACCTCACCCTGAACCGATGCAACCCCTGATCGATGCCCTGATCTTCATCGTCGACGACGACGCCAGCGTGCGCGAGGCGCTGGCCTGGCTGCTGCGTTCGCGGCGCCTGATGAGCGAACATTTCGAGAACGCCGAGGCCTTCGAGGAGCGCCTTGCCCACGATCATTCGATCGACGCGCCGGTGCAGCCGCGCTGCCTCCTGCTCGATGTGCGCATGCCCGGAACCAGCGGACTGGTGCTGTTCGACCGTCTCGCCGCGCGCGGGCTGCTCGAAGCCATGCCGGTGATCTTTCTCACGGGCCATGCCGACGTGCCGACGGCGGTCGACCTGGTCAAGCGCGGCGCCTTCGACTTCTGCGAGAAGCCGTTCTCCGACAACGCGCTGGTCGACCGGATCGAGCAGGCGCTCGGTGCATCGCTGCGCGCCATCGAGCGCCTGCGCGAGCGCCTGCGCCTGACAACCCGCATGACCGAACTCACCGAGCGCGAACGCGACGTGATGCGGCTGGTGGTCGAGGGCCTGCCGAACAAGCTGATCGCGGATCAGCTTGCCATCAGCGTTCGCACGGTGGAAGTGCACCGCGCCCGCGTGTTCGAGAAGATGGAAGTCAAGTCCGCCGTCGAACTTGCCAACCTGTTGCGGGGCCTTTGAGGCCCCGCGTTGCGAAGGCTGTCAGCCCTGCGGTGGACGTTCGCCGACGAAGATCTCGACACGGCGGTTCTGCGCGCGGCCGGCATCGCTGTTGTTGTCGGCAACGGGCTCGCGCGAGCCGCGGCCGTCGATCTGGAAAGCGGTGGAACGCACGCCGCGCGAGATCAGGAAGTCGCGCGTGCTGGCGGCACGTTCGACCGACAACGGGTTGTTGATCGCATCGGTGCCGGTGCTGTCGGTGTGGCCGATGATCCGCACTTCGGCGTTGGCGTTGTTGCGCAGGCCGGTGGAGAACTGATCGAGCACGGCCGCAAAGTTGGGCTTGATCGCGGCGCGGCCCACGTCGAACGAGGCGTCGCTCGGGATCGCCAGCTTGAGTTCGTTGTTCGCGGTTTGCGACACGGCGATGCCGGTGCCCTGTGTGGCCTGTTCCATCTGGCGCTTCTGCGCTTCCATGCGCTGCGACCAGAGGTAGCCGCCGAGTGCACCGGCGGCAGCACCAACCGCCGCACCGGTGCCGATCGCACCGCGATTGCCGCCAGTGGCGGAGCCGATGGCCGCACCGGCCAGTGCGCCCACGCCGGCACCGATGCCGGTGTTGCGCTGTGTGTCGCTGACACCGGCGCAGCCGGTCAGCAGCACGGCAAGAGCGCAGGAGGTGAGAACGAGTTTTTTCATGGGTGTCCCTTTCGACAATGGTGGCTCGAAGCCGTCGATTATCGGGACGCCAAAGCGCTGTCCGTGCAAACCGGAGCCCTTCGCGCCACCAGATGACGCCCTCATGCGGCGATGCCTTACAAGGCGTCAGTCGCGCTCTTTCGGCGGCCCGCTATCGTGGGCGTCGTCGCCATGATCGACCTCGCCGCGCTTGCGGCCCGAGAACATCGTCCACCACACGATCAGCACCAGTACCAATCCCGCCCCGAGGGCTTCAAGCAAAATCAGACCCATGAACAAAGGACTCCTGTGGCGGCTTGCCGGGCCCGCGATCGTAGTGGCATTGGCGGCAGGTTGCTCCTTCGGGCCGCGTACGCCCACGGTACCGGAGGTGCCGGGGGTCGGTGAACCGCCGTCGCTCGGCCCGCTCGCCGGCTCGCTCGCGCACCCCAAGAGTCGCTGGGTGCCGGTGGGCTGGGCGGAACTGCCGGGCTTCGGTGCCGACCCGTTGCACGAAGGCTGGGTGGCGCTGGTGTCGAACTGCGCGCGGCCCAACGCGGCCTTTGCGCCGCTGTGCCAGGACGTGCGCCGCCTCGCCATCGCCGATGGCGAGGCCCAGCGCCAGTGGATGACCGAGCGGCTGCAGCCCTACCGCATCGAATCGCTCGCGGGCCAGAGCGAAGGCCAGCTGACCAGCTACTTCGAGCCGGTGTACGACGCCGCGCGCCGGCCGAGTGCGCAGTTCAGCGTGCCGCTGTACCGCGCGCCCGATGGCATCGCGGCGCGCAAGCCCTGGTTCACGCGCCAGCAGATCGAGACCTTGCCGGAAGTCCAGGCCGCGCTGCGCGGCCGCGAGATCGCCTGGCTGGCCGATCCGATCGACGCCATGATGCTGCACATACAGGGCTCGGGGCGCCTGCGCATCGTCGAGGCCGACGGCGTGCAGCGCACGGTGCGCGTGGCTTTCTCGGCCACCAACGACCAGCCCTATCGCAGCATCCAGCAATGGCTCACCGGGCAGGGTGTGCGTGCCGGCCGCTGGCCCGACGACGTCAAGGACTGGGCCGTGCAGAACCCGCAGCGCGTGCCGCAACTCTTGTGGAGCAACCCGCGCTATGTGTTCTTCCGCGAAGAGGCGCTGAACGAGGTCGATGCCTCGGCCGGCCCGCGCGGTGCGCAGGGCGTACCGCTCACCGCTGGGCGCTCGATCGCGGTCGACCGCGACAGCATTCCCTACGGAACGCCGGTCTGGCTCGCGTCCAGCGGCCCGACCGTGCAGCTGCAAAAACTGGTGGTCGCGCAGGACACCGGCAAGGCCATCACCGGCGCCGTGCGCGCCGACTACTTCGCCGGCACCGGCAATGACGCCGGCCGGCTCGCAGCGGCCGTGAATCAGCCGCTGCGGCTGTGGGCGCTGTGGCCGAAATGAGCGATCCCATGAACTGTGTGCGGCATGGTGCTTGCGTACCACTTTTGCGAAGGCATCCATGAACCTGAGCACTTTTTCCATCATCTTCGCCGGCGTGTTGCTGAACTCTGCAGCGCAGCTGATGTTGAAGTCGGGCGCGAGGGCGCTGGGCGCAGTGTCGATGGGCAGCACGGCATCGCTGGTTCAGGCTGCCTGGGGCGCGGCCACCCAGCCCTGGATCGGAGTCGGGCTGGTGTGTTACTTTGTAAGCGCCGCGCTCTGGATAGTGGCGTTGACGAGGGTCGACGTCACCATCGCCTATCCGATGCTGTCGATGGGCTACGTCATCGCTGCATTGCTCGCGTGGCAGCTATTCGGGGAATCATTGAACGCCGGCAGGATTACTGGCATTGCCATCATCCTGATCGGGGTCGTCGTGTTAGGCAGAAGTTGAAATTTCGCTGTCGCGCGCAAACCATCGCCTCTGAGCAATCGGGGAAAAGGTAGGTCATGGCCTCATTGCCGTTGTACGTGGATCTGGACGGCACCCTCATCGCCACCGACCTGCTGCATGAATCGCTGCTGCAACTGGTTCGCACCGACCCCCTGTCGTTGCTGCAATTGCCGGGCTGGCTGTTGCGCGGCAAGGCGGCCCTCAAGCGGGAGGTCGCGCAGCGTGTCGAGATCGACGTCACCACCCTGCCCTACCGGCCGCAGGTGCTGCAGCACCTGCGCGAAGCGCGCGCTGCCGGGCGACGGATCGTGCTGGCCACCGCCAGCGACGCCAAGTTCGCCAAGCAGGTTGCGGCCCACCTCGGGCTGTTTGACGCGGTGATCGCCTCGGATGGCGCGCGCAACCTCGGCGGCGTGCACAAGCTCGCGGCGATTCAGGCCGACGCGGGCGGAGCGGCTTTCGCCTATGCGGGCGACCGCGCTGCCGACATGCCCGTCTGGCGCGGCTCCGGCGCCGCAGTGGTCGTGAGTCGATCGCGCGGGCTCGCGCGGGAGGCGGGCCAGAGCACGCGCACCGAGGCGGTGATCGAGCCGGCGGCAGCGCCGTTCGCGCGCTACCTCTATGGCATCCGCTTGCACCAGTGGCTGAAGAACCTGCTGATCTTCCTGCCCCTGATGCCTGTGCTGCACGATCTCACGGCCGACATCCTGGTCGACGCTGCCCTGGGCTTCCTGGTTTTCGGCCTGATGGCGTCGGGCATCTACGTCTTCAACGATCTGCTCGATCTGGCCTCCGACCGGCGCCATCACCGCAAGTACCGGCGACCGTTCGCGTCCGGCGAGATTCCAGTCGGGCAGGGGCTGTTGATCTCGGCATCGCTGGGCGCGGTGTCGCTGCTGCTTTCGGTCGCATTGTTGCCGTGGGAATTCGTCGGCGTCCTCCTGCTCTACATGGCACTGACCACCGCCTACTCGGTGTTCCTGAAGCGGCGCGCGGTGGTCGATGTCTTCGCGCTGGCCGGCCTCTACACAATCCGGCTCGCTGCGGGCGCAACGGCGACCGGCTTGCCGCTGTCATTCTGGATCCTCTCCTTCTCGTTGTTCATCTTCCTGAGTCTGGCGCTCGCCAAACGCTATGTGGAGCTCACCGGACCGCACAGCAAGGTGACGACCGAGAAGAACGATCGCGGCTACTACGTCACCGACGCGACCTTCGTGCTGTGCGCAGGCGTCAGCGCCGGGCAGATGTCCGCGCTGCTGCTGAGCCTCTACATCAACAACGAGGACATGATGGCGCGCTACGCCCACCCGGCCTACCTGTGGATGCTGATTCCGGTGTTCCTGTTCTGGATCATTCGCATCTGGCTCAAGGCGGTGCGCGGCGTGCTGCACGACGATCCGGTGGTGTTCGCTGCACGCGACTGGGTCAGTCGCGTGGCCGTGTGCATCGGCGCTGCGGCGTTGTGGATCGCGGGCTGAAGGCGGATGAGGCGCAGGAGTCTGGCATTCGATGCGCTCATCGCGGTGACGCTGGGCAGCGTGGCGCTATTCATGCTCACGACGCTGTCGTCGCGGCTGCCGGCGGCGCTGTACACCCCGGACGGCAACGATGCATGGTTTCAGGCTGACCTGTCGCGGGCACTGCGCAACATGGTGGACGCCGGCAGCAACCACTACCGAACCAAGGTTCATCCGATCGCATCGATCACGATCCATCCGCTGGTTGTCGGTCTGCGGGCGCTGTGGCCGGGAAGCGATCTCCAGGCCGCGATGCGCGTGGTGTGGGGAGGTGGAATGCTGTGGGTGGCGGGCTTCTACGCGCTGTGCCGACTGCTGGGTTCCGGACGCATCGCGGCTGCGTGCTTTTCGGCACTGGCCATCGGCAGCGCCGGCTTCCAGTTCTGGTTCTCGGTGCCGGAAACCTACGCATTCGGTTCGTTGAGCTTGCTGCTGGTGCTGCTGACAGCGGCGCTCGCCGTGCATCGGCCGGTGAGCGACCGCCTGCTGACGATCGCCAGCGCGGTAAGCCTGAGCATCACCGTCACCAACTGGATCGCCGGCCTGGCGCTGGCGATCGCGCAGCGACCCTGGCGCCGCGCCGTCCGGATCAGCGCCATCGCCTTTGCAGTGGTGGCTGTCCTGGCGGTGGTGCAGCGCAGCTACTACAGCTTCGCCAAGCTCTTCTTTCTCGGCAGCCGCGAAGAGCTGGACTATGTAAATCTCTCGCGGGCCGGCTCGCTGTTCGACAAGCTGGCGGCGATCTTCTGGTCACCGGTCAGCGTGCCCGGGGTGCTGACCGAGCTCCAGCCCGCACCCGAGCTGAACTTTCTGACGGTGCAATTGAGCACCCCGGCGTCGGGTAGCTGGGCCGGGGCCGTCGCGCTTGTGCTGTGGAGCCTGTTGCTGGTGGCAGGTGTCTGGGGTCTGGCATCGGCATCGCGCTGGCGCGGTTTTGCCACGGTACTCGGCCTGACCCTCGGCATCCACGCAGTGATGCATTTCTTCTACGGCGAGGAGACCTTTCTCTATGCCGCGCACTTCCTGCCGATGCTCCTGGCGCTGGCGGTGTTCGCGCAGCGTTCGCCACTGGGCCGCCTGGCACCCGCCGTGGCGCTCGCGGCCGCCGGCTTCGCGGCGGCCAACAACACGGCGGTCTTCGCAAAAGCGGCGCATCAGTTGGTGCAACGCATGCCCGCTGCGTAATCGAACTATTCTTTCAATCCGTTCTGTTTTCAGGCTGCTGCATGAAGATGTCCATTCTGCTGGCCGTGTCCCTGGTGCTGCTGTGCCTGGTCTGGCGATTTCGACCCGGCATTCCGGGCTGGCCCCATTCGTCGGCGACCCTCGCCACCGAGTCGTACTGGCGCACGTGGGCGTGCTTCCTGTTGAGCGGCACGGCGGCGAGTTCCGCGGTCATGCTGCTGGTCGATGCGCCTGGCGTCGAAAGCGCCCTGGGCTACGCCCGCTGGCTCTTTTCGGCGCACGTGGGCACCGACTCCTGGATGCCGATGCTGCGCGCGTCGCAACACCTGCGCATGCATCCCGACGTTCCCGTGTTCCCCGCCGTGTTTTTCGAACAGCATGTGAAGTTCCAGTACCCGCTCACAGCCCTGCTGGTGCTCGACGTGCCGATGGCGCTGTTCCGAATCGACGGCGCAACCGTCGTGACGGCGCTGCAGATCCTGTCGCGACTCTGCGTTCCGGTGATCGGCGTGGTGTTCTTCAAGCTCTTCATGGGCGCTGCGCAGCCGTCGACTCCGGACAGCCGCCTGCCACTGCAGTCGACCGCGCTCCTCATGGGCCTGTGTTTCGTGAGCGTGGTCTTGTTCTACCCGATCTCGCGTTCCGAGTTTCACGGCCAGATCCAGACCTCGATGACACTGGCTGCGGCGCTGGCGCTGCTGGCGTGGCAGCGCGGCAACCCGAAGCTCGCCGGTGTGCTGATCGCCCTGTGCTGTGTCATCAAGCCGCAGTGGGCCATCGTCATCCTGTGGGCGTTGCTGCGGCGGCAGTGGGTCTTCGCCGTGTCGGCCACACTGACCACCGGCGTGTTCCTCCTGATCGCCACCGCCATGTACGGGCTCGGCAACATGCTTGACTATGTCTCGGTGGTGTCGTTCCTGGGCCGCCACGGCGAGAGCTATTTCATCAATCAGTCCGTCAACGGTCTCATGAACCGCCTGCTCTTCAACGGCGTCAACCTGCAGGGCGCGGGGCTGGTGTGGTCGGGCACGGACTTTCCGCCGTTTCATCCGGTGGTGTATGCGGCGACGCTCGTCTCGTCGATCCTGATTCTCGGGTTGGCCATGCTCTGGAACATGACCAAGCGCCCCAGCACCCTCGATCTGGCACTCATCATGCTGGCACTGACCATCGCTTCGCCGATCGCCTGGGATCACCACTACGGCGTGCTCTTCCCGATCTTCGCCGTGGTGTTCCCGGCCGCACTGCAACGGCGGCCGTGGGGTTGGTGGACGCTGCCATTCCTGTGGGGCACCTTCGTGCTCACAAGCCAGTCGTTCAATGCCTCGACCAACTTGGTTGCCGACACGCGCTTGAATTTCCTGCAGTCCTACCTGTTTTTCGGCGCGTTGATGATGCTGGCGTTGCTGTGCAGGCTGAGTTCGCAGGAGCGATCCGCAATCAAAGCCCGATGATCCCGCCGTCGTTCTTCGTGATCATCACGGTCGACGAACGCGGCCGTGCGTTCGCCCCGCCGGGGCCGTAAGCCGCCACGCCGACACCGCTGCCGGGGAAGTGGCTTTCGTACTTGCTCGGATCGCCGATGTTGGCGGCCGACGTGTTCTCGCCCGGGTGCTGGATGTTGATGAACAGCGCCTTGCCGTCCGGCGACTCGGCCAGGCCGGTTACCTCCGAGCCTTTGGGCGCCGTGAGAAAGCGCTTGAAGATCGTGTCGGTCATCTTCTTGCCGGCATAGGTGCTCACCGTGACCGGCGCGGTGCCCGCAACGCCGGGCTTGCCGTTGGCCTGGTTCACCACGTCGATCTTGCCGCCGTCGCCGTAGCTGCCCGGAATGGCTGCCAGCAGCATGCAGTTGGTGACGTCGTAGTAGGCGTTGTCGTCGGTCTCGATCCAGAGGATGCCGCTCGCGCGCGAGAACCAGCAGCCGTCGGGCTTGGACAGGTCGTTGAAGTCCGACAGGC
>JBDUCH010000308.1:0-4982 GCA_040003555.1 Variovorax sp.
TGACCCGAAGCTGCGCTGGTTCACCGAACCCTGCGGCCTCGGCGAGGCCGAAGTTTTGCGCGTGGCCAGTCCGTTCGACTACGCCAATCAGGCCGCGCTGTATGTGCCGCGCCGGTTTCCAAAGCCCAGCGATCCCGGCCACAGCGGCGCGGTTGCGCAACTCGCGGCACGTGGCGCGGCATTGCTTGGTGGCCGGACGCTGGTGCTCACGACCACGCTGCGCGCGTTGCGCGCGATCGGCGACGCCGTTCGCCAGCAGTTCGACCATGCGGAGGCAGAAGGAAGGCCCGAGGTGCTGGTGCAGGGCGAACTGCCCAAGCGCGTGCTGATGGATCGCTTCCGCGAAGGCGCGAGCGCCGGGCGTACCGGCTGCGTGCTGGTCGCTTCGGCCTCCTTCTGGGAAGGCTTCGACGCGCCGGGTGATGCGTTGCAGCTGGTGGTGATCGACAAGCTGCCGTTTCCGCCGCCCAACGACCCGCTGGTCGAGGCGCGCTCACGCCGCCTCGAAGGGCAGGGCCGAAGCCCGTTCAATGACTATTTCCTGCCGGAAGCCGGCGTGTCGCTCAAGCAGGGCGCCGGACGGCTGATTCGCCGCGAAACCGATCAGGGGCTGCTGGTGATCTGCGATACCCGGCTGGTCGCGATGGGCTACGGGCGGCGATTGCTGAATGCGCTGCCGCCGATGCGCAGACTGGAAACCGAGGCGGACTTCGACGCGGCGCTGGCCGAACTCAGCGCCAGCGCCTGAACGACGCCGCTCGCGTGGCTACCAGAACTTCCACCAGGGGTCGTCCTTGCTGCGGAAGCCCTTGGCCAGGTACTCGCTCTTCGGGTAGTTGTTCGTGAGTACGCGCTGGGCGTCGTCGCGCAATTGCGTGAGCCCGAGCGCGTCGTACGACTTGACCATGATGTAGAGCGCCTCTTCGAGCGCCGGCACTTCGCGGTAGTCGGCCAGCGCGAGCTGGGCGCGGTTGATGGCGGCCAGGTAGGCACCGCGCGTGTAGTAGTAGCGCGCCACGTGGACTTCGTACTGGGCCAGCGAGTTCACGATGTAGTTCATGCGCTGGCGCGCATCGGGCGCGTAGCGCGACTCGGGAAAGCGCGTGACCAGTTCCTTGAACGACTCGAACGATTCCTTGGCGGCTTTCTGGTCGCGCTCCGACAGATCCTGCCGGGTCATGAACGAGAAGATACCAAGGTCGTCGTTGAAATTGATCACGCCCTTCATGTAGAGCGCGTAGTCGAGCGCCGGGCTGGCCGGATGCAGCTTCATGAAGCGGTCGAGCGTGGCGAGCGCGTTGGGCTTTTCGCCGGCCTTGAACTGGGCATACGCCTTGTCGAGCTGAGCTTGCTGGGCCAGCGGCGTGCCGGCGGCGCGGCCTTCGAGCTTTTCGAACAGTGGAACGGCCTTGTCGTAGGCGCCCGAGTCGGACTCGTCCTTGGCTTCGGCGTAGATCTTGTTGGGGCTCCAGTTCGCCGTTTTGTCGACCTTGGTCGACGAGCAGCCGGCCACCAGCAACGCTGCGGCGCAAACCGCGAGCAAGCCGGGGACAACCGATAATTTGGCGCGAAACATCACATGAAGCTTTCGTGAAACAGTTGCCCTCAATTATATCGACCGACCATCCCGATGCCGCCGCGGCAGCCGCAGAGCCGGAGGAGGGGGCCGAACTGGTCGAGGCGAGCGAAGCGCGGGCTTTCACGATCGGCGTGGCCCAGCATGGCCAGCGGCTCGATCGCGCGCTGGCGGCGCTGGTGCCCGAGTTCTCGCGCAGCTACCTGCAGCAACTGATCGAGGCCGGCGCCGTGCAGTTGCAGGGCGGGCGCGCTGCCACCAAGCCTTCGGCCACCATGCGCGCCGGCGAGGCTGGCACCATCGAACTGAAACCGACGCCGCAGAGCCAGGCGTTCCGGCCCGAGGCGATGGATCTGCGCGTGGTGCATGAGGATGCCCATCTGCGCGTGATCGACAAACCGGCGGGGCTGGTGGTGCACCCGGCACCGGGCCACTGGAGCGGCACCCTGCTCAACGGCCTGCTGGCGCTCGATGACCAGGCGGTGATGCTGCCGCGCGCCGGCATCGTGCACCGGCTCGACCGTGACACCAGTGGCCTCATAGTGGTCGCGCGCACACGGGCCGCCATGGATGCGTTGGTGGCGCTGATTGCGGCGCGCGAGGTCACGCGCCAGTACCTCGCGATCGCCCACAAGCCCTGGCAGGGCGCAGCGGCGCGCCAGGTCGATGCGCCGATCGGGCGCGACCCCCGCAACCGGCTGCGCATGGCGGTGGTCGATCTCGAGCGGCAAGGCGGCAAGTCCGCCCGCACGCTGATTGAGCGGCTCGACAGCCACGATCGCGGCTGCGTGGTGCGGTGCACCCTCGAAACCGGCCGTACCCACCAGATCCGGGTGCACATGGCCTCGATCGGCCACCCGCTGGTCGGCGATGCGACCTATGGCGGCGCGCCCGCGGCCGGCATCGGGCGCCAGGCGCTGCATGCGTTCCGGCTGGCGTTCGTGCACCCCGTCACGCAAGCGGCGTTGACCTTCCATTCGCCTTTGCCGCCCGACCTGGCCGACGGGTTGCAGGCCTGGGGGCTGGATTACAATCGCGCCTGACGGCCCGAGAGCCGCGCCGGCCACCTGGAGCCGGCCTTGCGCTGCACTGCCCCAAGTGCCTGCAGCGCCCCCCGATTTTCAATTCTTCTGAACGCGCGCCCTCGGGCGCCTTGTCCCGGACAACGCGAACCATGAATACGGCGGATGCCAAGCGCATTCTGGAAACGGCCTTGATCTGTTCTGCCCAGCCGCTGCAGGTGCGCGAACTGCGCGTGCTGTTCGACGACGAACTCGGTGCCGACACCATCAAGTCACTGCTCGGCGAGCTGCAGGAAGACTGGACACAGCGCGGGCTCGAACTGGTGAGCGTCGGCAGCGGCTGGCGCTTCCAGAGCCGGCCCGATCTGCGCGACCACCTCGACCGCCTGCACCCCGAAAAGCCGCCGCGCTACACCCGCGCCGTGCTGGAAACGCTGGCGATCATTGCCTACCGGCAGCCGGTGACGCGCGGCGACATGGAAGACATCCGTGGAGTCACGATCAATTCGCTGATCATCAAGCAGCTGGAAGACCGCAACTGGATCGAGGTGATCGGCCACCGCGAGACGGTCGGGCGGCCGGCACTGTTCGCAACCACGCGCCAGTTTCTCGACGACCTGGGACTCGCGTCGCTCGACCAGTTGCCGCTGATCGAAAGCCCGGCACAGCAGGGCGCACTGCTCGATGTGCTGGCACAGGCCGCCGATGACGGCCCGCCTGCATTGCCGATGAACGAGCGACCAGTTGATCCGGCGACGGACGCCGAACCTGAAGTTGAGGTCGCGGCCGACGCTCCAGTCGATGTGTCCGAAACCACCGAAGTACCCTTCGAATCTCTGGTCGAAGCCCCCGTCGGAGCACCCGCCGACCTCGAAGCCGGTCCCGAGTCCTATGCCGACCTGCCCCCTGTCCCTTCCGGAACACCATCATGAGCCCTTCCGATCCTGACGCGGTGAACTTGCCGGTCGTGCCTGTTCCTGAAGAAAAAGGCGCGCCAGCGCCTACCCTGCCTGCGGAGGGTGCTATCGAATCAATAGCGAATGAAGCGCTCGCCAGCGATGCCGAGGCGCCCCGGAAGCGGCGTCCGCGTCGACGCAAGCCCGATGTGCAGGAAACCGTCGACGCACCGGCCGAATCGGCTCGGGAGGCCGAAACGCCGGAGCCGGTCGAGGCCGCCGCGCCGCCGCCAGCCGTGGTGCCGGAGCGGGTGGAGCCGGTGGCGCAAGCCCGCGACGAGGACGACTACGACGAAGACGAAGAGGAGCCGGACGAGGAAGAGGACGACCTCGACCGCGCCCGGCGTATCGCCGAGCGCGAGCAGCGCAATGCGCCGCCGCCGCAGCCGATCCGTTTTGCCGACGTGGTCTCGGGCCAGTTCGATGCCGACGAGGACAGCCCCGAAGTGCCGCCGCTCAAGCGCGTGCTGTTGCCCGAAGCCGATTCGCCCAAGCTGCACAAGGTGCTGGCCCAGTCGGGGCTCGGCTCGCGGCTCGAGATGGAAGCGCTGATCCTGCAAGGCCGCATCTCTGTCAACAACGAGCCGGCCCACATCGGCCAGCGGATCCAGTACGGCGACTCGGTCAAGGTCAACGGCAAACCGATCCGCTACCGCATCGCACCGCCTCCGGCCCGCGTCATCGCCTACCACAAGCCGGCTGGCGAGGTCGTCACGCACGACGATCCGCAGAACCGGCCCACCGTGTTCCGCAAGCTGCCGCGCCTGCAGCAGGGCAAGTGGCAGTCGGTCGGCCGGCTCGACCTCAACACCGAAGGGCTGTTGCTGTTCACGAGTTCGGGCGAACTGGCCAACAACCTGATGCATCCGCGCTTCGGGCTCGAACGCGAGTATGCGGTGCGTGTGCTCGGCGCCATCAACAAGGAAGAGCGCCAGAAGCTGCTGGACGGCGTGCGTCTCGACGACGGCATGGCCCAGTTCGGCACCATCGAAGACGGCGGCGGCGAAGGCTCGAATTGCTGGTACCGCGTCACGATCTCTGAAGGCCGCAACCGCGAAGTGCGGCGCATGTTCGAAGCAGTGGGTCACGCGGTGAGCCGGTTGATCCGCATCCGCTATGGCGCGATGGTGTTGCCGCGCGGGCTCAAACGGGGTGCCTGGATGGAGCTCGACGAGCGCGACATCCGCTCGCTGTTCCAGGCCGCAGCGGGCGGGCCCGGCGGCGCAGAGCGCGGCCCGCGTCCGGCGCCGCGCGGCCCGGGCAACGGCCCAGGGGGCGAGGGCGGCGGCCGCAACAAGCGCCGACGCGGCAAGGGCGGCAAGGGCCCCTCCGGCCCGCGCGAGGACATGCGCGGCCAGCAGATTCCCGATCCGATGGGTGGCGGACGCGGCCCGAAAGGCAACCGCGGCGGCGCTGGCGGGCCGGGGC
>JBDUCH010000309.1:0-4956 GCA_040003555.1 Variovorax sp.
AAGAAGCCCAGGATGATCACCACGTCGTGCAGGTTGGCCAGCACGGTCGCGACGGCGAACTTCCATTCGAAGCGGATGGCCAGGTAGATCATGATGCCGACCACCACCATGGCGAGCGCCTTGAGCCCGTTGGTCGTGAGTTCGTCGCCGACCTGCGGGCCGACGAACTCGTTGGCCCGCAGTACCACGCCCGGATCGGCCGCCTTCAGTGCGTCCATCACCTGGGTGCTCTGCTGGGACGCGCTCATGCCCTTCTGCACCGGCAGGCGAATCTGCACGTCGCGCGTCGAGCCGAAGCCCTGCACCTGCACGTCGGGATAGCCGAGCTTGCTGACAGTCTCGCGCACCTTGCCGACATCGGCCGACTGCTGATAGGCCACGTCCATCACGGTGCCGCCCGTGAACTCCACCGAAAGGTGCAGGCCGCGGTGCAGCAGGAAGAAGACAGCGAGCGCGAAGGTGGCGAACGAAACGATGTTCAGCACCAGCGCATAGCGCATGAACGGAATGGTCTTGTGGATTCGGAAGAATTCCATGGCGTGCCTCTTACTTTGCTTCGGCCACGGCCGCGGAATCGGTGTCGGTCTTGGGCTTCCAGACCGTGCCGATCGACAGCGCCTTGAGCTTCTTCTTGCGGCCGTACCAGAGGTTCACCAGGCCACGCGAGAAAAACACCGCCGAGAACATCGAGGTGACGATGCCGATGCAGTGCACCACCGCGAAACCGCGCACCGGGCCCGAGCCGAAGGCCAACAGCGCGATGCCGGCGATCAGCGTGGTCACGTTCGAGTCGAGGATGGTGCCCCAGGCGCGGTCGTAGCCAGCGTGGATGGCGGCCTGCGGCGAGGCGCCGTTGCGCAGCTCCTCGCGCACGCGCTCGTTGATCAGCACGTTGGAGTCAATCGCCACGCCGATCGCCAGCGCCATGGCCGCGATGCCGGGCAGGGTGAGCGTGGCCTGCAGGATCGACAGGATCGCCACCAGCAGCAGCAGGTTCACCGCCAGCGCGATCGACGAGAACATGCCGAACAGTGCGTAGTAGATGCACATGAAGACCATGATGGCGGCAAAGCCGTACATCACGCTCTCGAAACCCTTCTTGATGTTGTCGGCGCCCAGGCTGGGGCCGATCGTGCGCTTCTGGATGATCTCCATCGGCGCGGCCAGCGAGCCGGCCCGCAGCAGCAGCGCCAGGTCGTTGGCTTCCACCACGTTCATCGAGCCGGAAATCTGGAAGCGGTTGCCGAGCTCGCCGTTGATCGACGGGGCGGTGAGCACTTCGCCCTTGCCCTTTTCGAAGATCAGCATGGCCATGCGCTTCTTGTAGTTCTCGCGGCTCACGTCGCGCATGATGCGGCCGCCCTTGGCGTCCATCGTCAGGTCGACCTTGGGCTGGTTGCTCTGCGAGTCGAAGCCGGGTTGCGCGTCGGTGAGGTTCTCGCCGGTCACGAGCACCTGCTTCTTGACGATCACCGGCCGGCCGGTGCGATCGAGAAACCTCTCGGAGCCGAACGGCACCGGCCCGCTGCCAGTTTCGGCTGCGCGGCCTTCGGCGCTCTCGTCGACCATGCGCATTTCGAGCGTGGCGGTGCGGCCCAGGATGGCCTCGGCACGGGCCGGATCCTGCACGCCGGCCAGCTGCACCACGATGCGGTCGATACCCTGCTGCTGGATCACGGGCTCGGCCACGCCGAGTTCGTTGATCCGGTTGTGCAGGGTGGTGATGTTCTGCTTGAGCGCCGCGTCCTGCAGGCGGCGTGCCGCCTCGGGCTTGATCGAGCCGACGATCTTCCAGTCGCTGCCTTCCTGGCTGTCGACCGTGCTCAGGTCGGCAAACTGATCCTGCATCAGCTGTTTGGTGGTCTCGAGGCTGGCCGCATCGCGCATCCGCACTTCGACGGTCTGCCCATTGCGGGTGACGGCCGTGCCGCGGACGCTCTTGTCGCGCAGGGCGGTGCGGATGTCACCGGCGAAGGACTCGGCCTTTTTGTCGAGCACGCCCTTCATGTCGACCTGCAGCAGGAAGTCGACCCCGCCGCGCAGATCCAGGCCGAGGTACATCGGGTAGGCATGCAGCGCCGTGAGCCAGCCCGGCGAGCGTGACACCGACCCCGGTGTGACGACGTAGGAAGGATCGTCGCTGCTGGGCGCCAGCGCGCGCTGCAGCGCGTCCTGCGCCTTGAGCTGCTCGTCGGTGCTGCCGAACCTGGCCCGCACCGAAGTGCCTTCGAGCGCAATCTTGCCCGGCGTGAGGCCGGCCGTCTTGAGCGTTTCTTCGATGCGCGTCAGCGTGGTGGCATCGACCTTGACGGTGGACTTGGCGGCCGACACCTGCACTGCGGGCGCCTCGCCAAAGAAATTGGGCAGGGCGTAGACGAGCCCCAAAAGAAGCACGATCACGATGACCGTGTATTTCCAGACCGGATAGCGGTTCATCAATTCAACCTATTGGTGAAACACCGCGGAACCGGCTCTGCCGGGCCGCTGGTGTTGCCCCCGGCAGGGGGTTGGCGAAGCGACACGAAGTGCGCGCAGCCTGGGGGCGAGCATTATTTGATCGCGCCCTTGGGCAGCACCTGAACCACCGCGCTGCGCTGGATCCGGACCTCGACGCCGTTGGCGATCTCGAGACCGAGGTACTGGTCGCCGATCGAGGTGATCTTGCCGAGCACGCCGCCGGTGGTGGCGACTTCGTCGCCCTTGGCCAGCGCCTCGATCATGGCGCGCGCTTCTTTCTGGCGCTTCATTTGCGGGCGGATCATCACGAAATAGAGCACCACGAACATCAGCACCAGCGGCAGCATGCTGCTGAGCGAGGACAACATGTCGCTACCACCGGCAGCGGGGGCGGCGGCCTGGGCAAAAGCAGAGGAAATGAACAAGAGAGTCTCCGGCAGAGGGAAGGTAGGAACGCGGGCCCGGCCCGCAGTTCCGCGGCCGCAGCATGCGGCCACGCGGCGCGGGGCAGGCCCGCGCGCAGCACTCGGCATTGTATTCGGCGGGGTCGGCGGCGGTTTGCGCTAATCCGGCGCCGCGAACGGGGCTTTCAGCGCGCGGTCAGGCTGCCGCCCGCGCGGCCTGCGGATCCCGCCATTTCGCCAGCAACTCGGCCCGGCGGATGCGCGCGGCGGCCAGGTTGCGCTCCTTCACATGGCCATAGCCGCGAATCTGCTCGGGCAGGCTGGCAATGGCCAGCGCCGTCTCGTGATTGCCCGCGTTCAATCCGGCCAGCACTTCCTCGATGCTGGCGCGGTACTCGCCGATCAGGGCGCGCTCGGTCTTGCGCTCCTCGGTGCGGCCGAAGATGTCGAGCGCCGTACCGCGCAGGCCCTTGAGCCTGGCGAGGAAGCGGAAGGCGGTCAGCGTCGCCGGGCCGAACTTGCGCTTCTGAAGTTCGCCCTTGGCGTTCTTCTTCGCGATGATCGGCGGGGCGAGGTGGTAGTTGAGCTTGAAGTCGCCCTCGAACATGCCGTTGACGCGGTCAAGGAAGGCGGTGTCGGTGTGCAGCCGCGCGACCTCGTACTCGTCCTTGTAGGCCATCAGCTTGAACAGGTAGCGCGCCGTGGCCTCGGTCAGGCTGGTCTTGCCGGTGGCGGCGCTTTCGGCCTGCTGCACCTTGCCGACAAAGGCGCGGTATTGCTCGGCGTAGGCCGCGTTCTGGTAACCGGTGAGGAACTCGACGCGGCGCTTGACCAGGCTCTCGACCGTGTCGCGCTTCTTGAACTCGATCACCTGACCCGGCGCCACCAGCTTTTGCACCGATACCAAGTCGTGCGCGGCGCGGCGGCCCCATTCGAAGGCCGTCTTGTTGTTCTCGATCGCGACGTTGTTGAGATCGATGGCGCGCATCAGCGACGCGTATTCCAGCGGCACCCAGCCCTTTTGCCAGGCAAAGCCGAGCAGCATCGGGTTGGCGTACAGGCTGTCGCCCATCAGCGCCACGGCGGCGGCATCGGCGTCGAAGCTGCCCACGCCATCGATGCCGACGGCGCGCGCGATCTCGTTGGCGCAGTCGTCCTGCGGGTTCTGCCAGTTGGCATTGCGAACGAAGGCTGCCGTGGGCGTGCTGTGCGTGTTGAGCGCCACGTGCGTGCGCCCTTCGCGCATGCGCGCCAGCGTCTCGGCGTTGACCGCCACCAGCGGATCGGCCGCCAGAATCAGGTCGGCCGCCGCGGTGCCGACACGCGTGGTGCGGATCGCGTCCTGCGATTCGCCGATCAGCGCATGGCTCCAGGTGGCGCCGCCCTTTTGCGCGAGGCCGGCCGCATCCTGTGTGACGATGCCCTTGCCCTCGATGTGCGCCGCCATGCCGAGCAGTTGCCCGATGGTGATGACGCCCGTGCCGCCGACGCCGGCGACCACGATGCCCCAGACCTGGTCGCGCGCCAGGGTCGGCACGACCGGCTCCGGCATCGCGCCCATCTCGAACGGCGAGTTGGCCTTGTTCTTCGACTTTTTCTTGAGCGCACCGCCTTCAACGGTCACGAAGCTCGGGCAGAAGCCCTTGAGGCAGCTCATGTCCTTGTTGCAGCTGCTCTGGTTGATGGTGCGCTTGCGGCCGAACTCGGTTTCGAGCGGCTCCACGCTGAGGCAGTTGCTCTGCACGCTGCAATCGCCGCAGCCTTCGCACACCAGCTCGTTGATGACAACGCGCACGGCCGGGTCGACCGCGGTGCCGCGCTTGCGGCGGCGCCGCTTTTCGGTGGCACAGGTCTGGTCGTAGATGATCGCCGTGGTGCCGGAAATCTTGCGGAACTCGCGCTGGATCTCGTCCAGGTCGTCGCGATGGCGGATCTTGACGTCGTCGCCCGGCACATGGACGCCCGCGTACTTCTCGAGCTCGTCGGTGACGATGACGACCTTCATCGCGCCTTCGGCATGCAGGCTCTCCGCGATCTGCAGCACCGAATGGCCTTCGGGCCGCTCGCCGACCTGCTGGCCGCCGGTCATGGCGAC
>JBDUCH010000310.1:0-4953 GCA_040003555.1 Variovorax sp.
ACGCCACCATCAACCGCCAGGGCCTGCGCATGGGCACCAGCGAGATCTACAGCGCCGTCGAGAGCCTGCCCGAGGTACTCGACTCGATGGTGGTCGATCTCGAGTACCTGGGCCGCGACAGCTACATGCCGCTGTTCGTGGTGCTGCGCCCCGGCGTGGCGCTCGACGACGCGATGCGCGGGAAGCTCAACAACGCCATCAAGACCTCTCTGTCGCCGCGCTTCCTGCCGAACGACATCTTCCAGGTGGACGAGATCCCGCGAACGCTCTCGGGCAAGAAACAGGAGCTGCCGATCAAGAAGCTGCTGCTGGGCCAGCCGATCGAGCGCGTGGTCAACAAGGAGGCGATGGCGAATCCCGGCAGTCTGGATTGGTACGTTGCGCTGGCGAAGCAGCGCGCCGCCGGCGCACCGGCTGCGGCCCCGAGCAGCTCGTAATGCGATGCCAACGGCGTCACAATGGCCGTGCATGAAGTCCCTGCTTGTCCTCGCGATCCTGGCCACCTTCGGCGCGGCTGCCGATGCGGAGGTTCTGCGTTGCGCCGACGCAGCCGGCAACGTGAGCTACACCGACCACGCTTGCCCCGCAGGCGCCAAGCCGGTGGGGCGCGTCGCGATTCCGGAGCCCGTGGTTCCGAGTGCCGACGAAGTCGAACGGCGCCGCCAGGCGCAGATCGACAGCGCAGCCCGTTCGAGCCAATCCCAGCGCGAATCGGCCGAAGCGGCCGCGCGCCAACCGGCACCGCAGCCGAGCGGGCCGATCGTCATCGACGCCGGCCGAACTGGCAATGCCGGTGGGCGGGCATCGGACAGCCGCTGGAGCAACCGCAGCGACGAGCCGGCATTCATCGACGACGGTCAGCCTTATCCCGGCGTGGCGGGCAGCCCGGTGCGGCCGCGCAACATGGCCCCGCGCATTCGCAACTGCGATGCCGGTGGTTGCCAGGACACGCAGGGCAACCACTACAACCGCTCGGGCCAGATCGACCGCTATCGCGGCATCGACGGCAAGACCTGCCAGCCGGTCGGCACGACCACGATCTGCCGCTAGCAGGCGCCGCTACTGCGGCTTGCGGCAATCGCCGCCGACCGACGCTGTGCCGTCCTTGCATTCGGTCAGCATCGGTTCACTGACGCGCGGGCGCGGCGTGGCGGCGCCCGGCGCAGAACCTCCCTCGCGCTGGTAAACGATCTTCTTGCTGCCGAGTTCGCAACTGCCGACCACCTGGCCCGCGGCCGGCGCGTTCGTGTCGACCGTGGTCACGCTGAAGCGCGCGACGCCGGCGGCACCGATCTTCGATTCGATCTGGCTTCGCAGGGTTTCGCAGTTCTCGGCGCCGCCGGCGCTGCCGGCAAACATGCAGGCCAGGGGAACAAGCCACAGTTTCATCATGGTGGAGCCTTCCTCATGAAGCGGGGCAATCGACCAGTCTACCGGCTTGAATGAATCCCTTGCGGGACGGCATAGGCCACGCGGACGATCGCGGGCCGGCGCCATCGCCGCTAAGCTCGCGCCCCATGCCTGCAGACACCCACCCGCAAGACGCGACGAAGATCGCGCTGTCGCCCGACGGCATGCTGCGCGTCGAGCAGGAACTGATCGAAGACGATCGCTCCGGCCCGTGGGAGACCACACGTGTGTTCGCGCTGCCCGGCGGCGCGCTGCTCGCCCACGCGACGAGCCACGGCTACGCGCCCGAGCCACCGCGCTTCCCGGCGCATGGCGTGGTCGTGCTGCCGCTCACCGACCGCTCCGGCCAGTGGCGGCAGGTGCGCATCGACGCCGTGGCGCGGGGCTTCCGGCTGCTGCCGGGCGAGGTCGACGAACCGCTCTCGCTGCTGTGCAAGCGGCTGGGCCTGGACGAGCCGGCCGCGCGCTATACGCCGCCGCCGGTGGTTGTGTCCGCGGCGCAGACCTTCTTGATGCTGCTCACCACTTTGGGCTCCCTCGTCTTCGTGCTCGGCGGGCTGTGGATGGTGTGGTTCGGCCACACCGCGAAGGATCGCTGGGCCGGGCTCGCGGGCGTGGTTTTCTTCGGCGCCTGCATGTGGGGGTCGCTGTCGGAGATGCGGCAGCGGCGCTGATCGACTGCAAGAAGAGGTGTCGGCGCCGACGGCCGACGCAAACTGTCACAGCACCGTGGCGCCTGCATGTGAAGAATGCCGATTGCGAGCCACGACGACCAAGGATTCCCATGCTCAAGACCGCCACGCTGCATGCCTATGTGCCCGCCCACGACGTGGAGCGCTGCCGCCGTTTCTACGACGAGAAGATTGGCCTCGGCCCGGGACGCAAGGCCGGCCCGGGCTACACCTTCGACTGTGCCGGTGGCACCTCCTTCTTCATCTATCCGTCGCCCGGTGCCGGCACCAACAAGGCGAGCTGCGCCTTCTGGCATGTTGAAGACGTTGCTGCCGTTGTCGACTGGTTGAAGGCGCGCGGCGTGCTGTTCGAGCAGTACGACATGCCGGAGACCGCGCCCGGCAGCCGCATCTATCCGGCCGAGGACGCCAGGGCCGCGTGGTTCAAGGACACTGAAGGCAACATCATGGCCGTGGTGCAGAGTCCGTACTGAGCGCTACAGACCCATGACCTTGTCGAGCCCGCGCAGCAGCCCGGTGTGGCCGTTGACTTTGCGGATCGCGAGCAGCGCACCCTCGACATAGGGCTCCGCGCTGGAGCCGGCTTCGTGCCGCAGATGCAGGCGCTGGTCTTTCATGCCGAAGATGGTTTCGATGCCGAGCACGAAGCCCGGCACGCGCACCGCGTGCACCTGCACGCCGTTCAGCGTGGCGCCGCGCACGCCGTCGGGGCCATTGACCTGATCGAGCGGCACGCCGATCGCGGGCTGCCGCGCGGCGCCGAGCCGCAGCGCCAGTTCGCGGCCGGTACCGGAAGGCGCGTCGGGCTTCGAATCCTTCGCGTAGTCGATGACCTCGAAGTTCGGGATGTAGCGCGCTGCCATTTCCGCAAAGCGCTGCAGCAGTACGGCCGTCAGCGCGAAATTGCCGCACGCGAGCGCGCCGCGGCCTGCGTCGCGCGCGGCTTTGTCGATCGCGGCGTAGTCGGCGTCGCCGAGGCCCGAGCTGCCGACCACCACGTGCGCGCCGGCCGCCAGCGCGGCCAGGATGTTGGTCTTGACGATCTCGATGCTGCCGGGCTTCGCGTACTCGACATACACGTCGCAGCCTTCCGCCAGCGCGATCGCCTCGGCGGCGCTGCCGGACACCATGCCGGCCGCAGTCGGCAGGTTCAGCAACTCGCCGAGCGGCCGTCCGGCGTTGCGGTGGCCGACCGCACCCACCAGCTGGAGATCGTCTTGCGCCGCGATGCCGCGCGCCAGCGCCGCGCCGGCCCAACCCGTGGCGCCGGAAAGAATCACACGCTGCATGGTCGTTCCTTTTCTTGTGTCATGTGCTGCCACGCGCCTGCGCTTGCAGCCAGGTGATGAACCGCGTCAAAAGCGGCCGATCGTCGCCGCGTTCGGGCGTGACGAGATAGTAGTTGCGCTCGCCCGAGAGCGGCCGCGCACAGGCCACCACCAGGTCGCCACGGGCCAGCTCGTCTTCCACCAGCATGGTGGGCATCAGTGCCACGCCAAGGCCGTGCGCGGCGGCGGTGGCCAGCATGGAGAACAGTTCATAGCGCGGGCCGCCGCGCGCGTTGGGCGCATCGACCTGCTGCGCGTCGAACCACTGGCGCCAGCCGTCGGCGCGGGTGCTCTGCTGCAGCAACGGCAGCTTCGCGACTGCCGCAGGCGCGACCGGCTTGCCCCGTGGCAGCAGCTTCGGGCTGCACACCGGCACCACGTCCTCGTGTAGCAGCAACAGCGCGCGCGTGCCGGCCCAGTTCGCGACCTGCGCGGGTGTACCGGCGTACAGCGCCGCATCGAACTCGGCATCGGCGAACAGGAACGGGCGGGTGCGCGTCTCGATGTGCACCACCACGTCGGGTTGCAGCGCGGCAAACGCAGGCAGGCGCGGGATCAGCCAGCGCGTGGCGAAGGTCGGAACCGCCGCCAGCGCAAGCGAACCCCCTTCGCCCTGGTGCGCCATCGCGTCGAGCGTGTCGCGCTCCATCGCCTCCAGCCGCCGGGTGATCTGCCGGGCATAGGCGGCGCCGCTCGCGGTGAGCGCGACACCGTGCCGCGTGCGGCGAAACAGGGCCACGCCCAGAAAGGTCTCGAGCGTGCCGATCTGGCGCGACACGGCGCTCTGCGTCAGCGCGAGCTCCTGCGCGGCGCGCGTGTAGCTCTCGTGCCGTGCTGCGGCATCGAAACACACGAGGGTCTGCAGGGGCGGTATTTTGCGGCGCATGTATGCCGCCAGTGTATGACTGGGGTGGTGCCGCTGCCAATGGCAATGGCGACATAGCCCGCCACAAGACATGCGTACTCCTCATATCTGGGTGCGCATTACTCGTTTGCGCCATGGCCCTTGCACCGCTAGGATCGACCGCATCCCCCCATTCAATTTCCGGAGACAGCCACATGGCCACCAAAGCGCACTTCCACTGGGACGACCCGATGTTGCTCGAGCAGCAGCTCACCGACGACGAGCGCATGGTGCGCGACGCGGCCAACGCCTACTGCCAGGAACGCCTGCTGCCGCGCGTGACCGAAGCCTTCCGTTCCGGCGTGACCGACCCGGCCATCTTCCGTGAGATGGGCGCACTGGGCTTGCTCGGCCCGACCATTCCCGAACAGTACGGCGGCCCCGGCCTCAACTATGTTTGCTACGGCCTGATCGCGCGCGAAGTCGAACGCGTCGACTCCGGCTACCGCTCGATGGCCAGCGTGCAGAGCTCGCTCGTGATGGTGCCGATCAACGAGTTCGGCACCGAAGCGCAAAAGCAGAAGTTCCTGCCCAAGCTGGCCACCGGCGAATGGATCGGCTGCTTCGGCCTGACCGAGCCCGACCACGGCTCCGACCCCGGCAGCATGGTCACCCGCGC
>JBDUCH010000311.1:0-4940 GCA_040003555.1 Variovorax sp.
TCCTCCTTTATTTCGCTGCAGGGGCCACCCGCCGCCATCGGCCTTGGGCACGCTCGTGGTGTTCAGCGCGAAACGGTCACGCCCTGATCCCGCCCCGAAGACGGCCTCACCCGCTCGTCCCAAACCCCGTGTCAAAAGTGCTACGCACCTTAAGCCGTTGCTTGATCAGACCCACCTGCTCATAGAAGTCCGCCGTGCCCTGCTGGTCGGCGATGACCTTGGCATCGATCGCCACCCAGCGTGGCCGAGAACGCGTCGACGTTGTGGTACGACCAGGCCTGCGCGCGCACCACGCGCAGCAGAAAGTCCTGCAGCACCGGGCGCTTCGCGGCGATCGCCGCGTCGGTGGCGGCCAGATAGCCCAGGCCCGGCAACAGGCCGCGGCCGCTCACCAGCACCCGCGCATGCTTGCTGGTTTCGGCCAGCGCGGTGTAGGGCTCCCAGGTCGCCCAGGCATCGACCGAGCCCTGCGTCAGCGCCAGCTTGGCATCGGCCGGCGCCAGAAAGCGGATGTTGACCTCGTCGGGCCGCAGGCCGGCCGACGTGATCGCCTTGAGCGTCACGTAGTGGCCGATCGAGCCATACTTACCCGCCCGAAGGAGGGCGCAAGCCCTTCGTCTCCGGCTATTCCAACCTGCAGCGCCCGCCATGACCGATACCCTCTCTTTCGCGGACGTGCGCGCGCACCTGCTCGCCCGCCGCGAGATCGCCTTGATCGACCTGCGCGAAGAGCATCCCTTCGCACAAGCCCATCCACTCTGGGCCGCCAACCTGCCGCTGTCGCGCATCGAGGCCGACGCGCGACGCCGCATTCCGCGCCACGACGCACCGATCGTGCTCTACGGCGAGGAGGCTGGCGAAGAAGACCTGGTGCCGCGCGCAGCCACCCTGTTCGCTGCGCTGGGCTACACCCACGTATACCGGCTCGAAGGCGGCCTCGAGGGCTGGCGCGCGGCCGGCGGCGAGCTGTTCCGCGATGTCAACGTGCCGAGCAAATCCTTCGGTGAACTGGTCGAGCACGAGCGCCACACGCCGTCGCTGTCGGCGCAGGAGGTGAAGGCACTGGTCGACGGCCAGGCCAACGTGGTGGTGCTCGACGCGCGCCGCTTCGACGAGTACCAGACCATGAGCATCCCCTCGGCCACCAGCGTGCCGGGCGCCGAGCTGGTGCTGCGCGTGCGCGCGCTCGCGCCGGATCCGGCCACGCAGGTCATCGTCAATTGCGCCGGCCGCACGCGCAGCATCATCGGCACGCAGTCGCTGGTGAACGCCGGCATTCCCAACCCGGTGGCGGCGCTGCGCAACGGCACCATCGGCTGGAAGCTGGCGGGGCAGGTGCTCGACCACGGTGCCGTGCGCCGCGCGCCGACCACGCTCGACGAGGCCCTGCGCGCGCAGGCGCGGGCCGATGCGCGCGGCGTGGCCGAGCGCGCCGGTGTTCAATGGATCGCGCTCGATGCGCTAACCACGCTCGAGGCGCCCGGCCGCACGCCGTACCGCTTCGACGTTCGCACGCCCGAGGAATACGCGGCAGGCCACTTGCCCGGTTTCGCCAGCGCGCCGGGCGGCCAGTTGGTGCAGGAAACCGACCACCACGTGCCGGTGCGCGGCGCACGCATCGTGCTTGCGGACGACGACGCCGTGCGCGCGCCGATGACCGCATCGTGGCTCGCGCAGATGGGCTGGGACGTGCATGTGCTCGCGCCCGTCGATGCCGCTGCGTTCAGCGAAACCGGCGCGCCAGGTGCGGTTCACTCAGCCGGCGCGCAGCGCTACCGCCGACCCTACGAAGGCACCGATGCCCCGGCCGAAGCGATGCAGGCCTACCTCGACTGGGAGTTCGGTCTGGTCGCGCAACTCGCGCGCGACGGCACGCACCACTTTCGGGTGGTCTGAAGAATCTTTCAAGCGCGGCAATGAACGCGGGCAAGGGGGAAGGTCACGTTGCAGCACCGGCCGCGACGTTGTAAAAGTATCCTGTTGGCAAGACCGAACCGGATGAAAACATGTTGGCGGCCGAATGTGCGTGGGCGATCTTGCGTGCCGAGCACGCTCGTATGCGCGAGCTGTCGGCGCTGGTCGACGGCACGCTGAAAACCGGCGATTGGACGCACCCGCGGTCGCAGGCCGCGTCGCTCGTCGAGCTCATCGAGCACCTTCAGGCATTCGACCAGACAACGCACCGCCCCAAGGGCGTCGTGCTGCTCGAGATCATGCGTGGCAGGTCGGCAGAGGCAGACGACCTGCTCGACCAGCTCGAACTGGAAAGCGAGCGCTGTGACGAGCTGCTCTCGCAGTCGAAAGCCGCGCTGAAGGTCGCTGAATCGGGCGACATGGGTGCAGCCAGAACCGTCGAGATCCTGCTGCGAGAGCATCGCCGCTTGATGGCCGCCCACCTGGAGCGAGAGGACACGCTGCTCCATTCGCAAACCGCATTGCTGCTGACTGGCGAGGAATGGGCCGCCGTGGTGTCGTCGATGTCCGAAGCCATGGGGGCCGCGAAAGAACGCCACCGTGGGCGCCCGGTCTCCTGAGGACGGCTGGCGCTGATCCCTCAGGCGCGGCCAGATGCGCCGCTCGAGCTTCGTGTGAGCCTGGACAAAAGTTGGACGACGCCCAGATCGTGCGTGCGACCTCTCCGCGCTGCGGTGTAGCCTGTCGGCATGGACTCCCTGATCGCCGCCTCCGCGCGTGCGCTCGCCGCCGGCGACGCGCTCGGCGCGCTCAAGCGCGTGGCCCTGCGCGACGACCCACCGGCACTGGCGTTGCGCGGGATTGCCATGGCGCAGCTCGGCGAGCACCCGCGTGCCCGCGAACTCCTGCGGCGGGCTGCCCGCGGCTTTGGTGTCCACGAGGAACTGGCGCGCGCGCGCTGCGTCGTCGCGGAGGCCGAGGTGGCGCTGGCCATGCGGGATATCGGTGGTTCGCCACGTTCGCTGGCGGCGGCGGCGGGCACGCTCGAGGCGCGCGCCGATCGTGCCAACGCCTTGCAGGCACGGCTGATCGCGGTGCGCAGGCTCGTGCTGCTGGGCCGCCTCCAAGAGGCTGCGGACGCGCTGGCGCGGCTGGATGCGCGTGGACTGCCGCCAGCGCTGGCGGCGGTGGCCAAGTTGACCGAAGCGGAGCTGGCACTGCGCTCGCTGCGCACAGTCCCGGCGCGGGCGGCGCTCGCATTGGCGCAAGAGGCGGCCGATCGGGCTCGCGTGCCGGCGCTCCTGGCCGAGCTGGCGGAGTTGCGGGCTGCGCTCGACCGCCCCGCCGCGCGGCGCCTCTTTGCCGGCGGCGAGCAGGTGCTTCGCCTCGATGAAGTCGCCGCGCTGCTGGCCTCGGGCGCGCTGGTGGTCGACGCCTGCCGCCGCGGCCTCGGCGCCGGCGACGCGTGGCGACCGTTGGCGCGCCGGCCGGTGCTGTTCGCGTTGGCGCGTGCACTCGCCGAAGCATGGCCTGGCGATGTCGATCGCGAAGCCTTGATTGCGAATGCTTTCAACACACGCCGGCCCGACGAGACGCATCGCGCACGCCTGCGGGTCGAGATCGGCCGTCTGCGCGCGCTCGTCAAGCCGCTCGCGCACATCGAGGCCACCGCGCGAGGTTTCGTCCTCAAGCCGCAAGGCGATCGCACGGTCGTCATGCTGGCGCCGCCCATCGATGGCGACCAGGCATCGCTGGTGGCGCTGCTTTCCGACGGCGCGGCCTGGTCGACCTCGGCGCTCGGGCTGGCGCTGGGCGCCAGCCAGCGCACCGTCCAGCGCGCGCTGGTCCAACTCGAGACAGCCGGGCGGGTGCGCGCGATCGGGCAAGCCCGCGCGCGCCGCTGGCTGGCGCCACCGCTGGCCGGATTCACGACGATCTTGTTACTCCCCGCTGCGCTGCCGTTTGCATAGAGTTGTCTCCAGGCGCCGATCCGAGGCGCACCACCAGGAGACAGCGATGAGCAGCAGCACAAGCAAAGACAGTCCCCAGGCCTGGGCGCATGCCGCCGAGATCGTGCGCGAGTACGGCCCCTTCCCTGGCGTCGAGCACATCCACGGCGTGACCCACGACGGCCGCCGTGTCTGGGCCGCCACCGGGGCCAGGCTGGTCTCCTTCGATCCCGGGAGCAGCGAGCCCGCCCGCACGCTGGCCTGTGCCTGCGACGCCGGCACTGCCTTCGACGGCACGCACCTTTACCAGATCGCCGAGACACGCATCGACAAGATCGATCCCGTCAGCGGCGACGTCGTGGCGTCGATCCCGGCGCCCGGCAGCGGGAGCGATTCGGGGCTCACCTGGGCCGAGGGCAGCCTGTGGGTGGGGCAGTACCGCGATCGCCGGATCCACCAGATCGATCCGGCGACCGGTGCCGTGCTGCGCACCATCGAGTCCAACCGTTTCGTGACCGGCGTGACCTGGGTTGACGGCGAACTGTGGCACGGCACATGGGAAGGCGACGTGAGCGAGATTCGCCGGATCGACCCGTCGAGCGGCGCCGTGCTCGAACGCCTGGAGATGCCGAGCGGCACCGGCGTCAGCGGCCTCGAGTCGGACGGGGCAGACCTTTTTTATGCGGGCGGCGGAGGGAGCGGAAAGATCCGCGCCGTACGCCGCCCGAAAGCCGTCAGAGCGTGATCACGCACAAGGAGTCCATCATGAACACAGCCATTGCCGAACAAGCCCGCACCTTGAACCATCCCGTCGTGTCGAAGGAGCGATGGCTTGCCGAGCGCAAGTCGCTGCTGGCACGCGAAAGGGAATTGACGCATCTGCGCGACCGGATCGCCCACGAACGCCGCGCGCTGCCGTGGGAGCGCGTCGAGAAAAACTACACCTTCGACGCTCCGGGGGGCCAGCGCTCGCTCGCCGACCTGTTCGAAGGCCGCAGCCAGCTGCTGGTGCAGCACTTCATGTTCGGCCCGGGGTGGGAGCAAGGCTGCCCGAGCTGCTCCTTCATGGCCGACCAC
>JBDUCH010000312.1:0-4931 GCA_040003555.1 Variovorax sp.
CGGAGAAAGTCGCGACGCCCGAGGCTGCCGCGGTAGAGCGCGTCTTCCAGCGCGTTGAGGATGTCGCCCTGCAGTAGTTCCGGGTTGCCGTGCTGCTGATTCATGGTTGTCTCGCTGTCAGAAGAACAGCTGCCATGCTGGGTCGTCGATCTCTTGCGGACAATCGGCCCCGCGCCGCCGCTATCGGAATTGCGCATACCGGTCGGCAGGAAAATCCCGATTGACGGCGCGGTCGGGTTGATGAAACTGCAACCCCCTTCACCCCGCGCAGCGACTGCCTCCCCCTCATGAACACTTCGCCGGTTGCATCGTCGGTCTTCGCCGGCGTGGACTTCGAGCGAGGCCGCTTGTTCGAAACGCGGGATGCGGACGAAGCGCAGGCCCTCTGCGGACGCGTCTTCAGCCCGCACCGGCTTCGTCTGCTCGCCCCCCGTGCCTCGCTGCACGCGCGGATGGACAACCTGCCGATGGGCGCGCTTTCGCTGAGTCGCCTGTCATGGCAGGCGCCGGTGGCGGTCGATCCGGGCACCCTTGAGAACTACTACCTGCTGTGCCTGCCGACGCGAGGCGGGATCGAGTACTGCCACGGCCGCCATGCTTACCAGGCCACGCCTGGCCAGTTGGCCATCGTGGGCGGTGGGCAGCGGTTCCACTTCACGACCAGCGAGAACTACGAACAGATCGTCGTCCGGCTCGACAGAACGTCCGTGGATGCCGCGTGGGCCGCGCTGGCGGGGGCGCCGCCGCGCGATGCGATCTGCTTTCGCGGTGACCTGCCAACGGATGGCCCGACATGGTGCGCGATAGAGCCGGCCCTGCGGATGATGGCGGAGGCCGCGCGCGGCGATCTGGCGCTGGCTGCGCTGCCGCACCTTCACGCGCGGCTGGAGGATCTGCTGATCACGGGCCTGTTGCTTCGCCAGCCCCACTCCCTGCTGCAGATGCGCCCGCCGGCCCGCGCGGCGGTGTCGCCGACACTGAGGAAGGCCAAGGCCTACATGCTCGAGCGGCTCGAGGAGCCGCTGACGCTGACGACGCTGGCCCACGGCATCGATGTGCCGGCGCGAACCATTCAATCCGCATTCCAGGCCGCCGAAGGAATGGGGCCCCTGCAATGGCTACGGATCAGAAGGCTGCATGCTGCGCGCGACGCATTGCTCTCGGCACAAGAGAAGGCTCCGCGCGTCGCCGATACCGCCTTTCGATTCGGCTTTTGCCACCTGGGCGAGTTTGCGCAGCACTACCGCCGCGCCTTCAACGAAACGCCACGCCAGACGCTGTTGCGGCGCGCCTGAACACGGGCGATAAAAAACTCAGGCCTGCGCTGCGCCGAAGCGGAAGCTCGAGACGACCAAGCCGCCCATGAACGCGTCTTCGTGATAGACGCGCACGCCGGCTTCGCTTTCGGCCGCACCCACCGCCACCATCAGCGGAATCAGGTGCTCCTCGCGCGGGTGGGCAATGCGTGCCGAGGGCGCCGAAGCCCAGTCGTTCAGGCGCGCTGCACGCGCACCGGGAGCGCCCTGCACCACCGTCTGGTCGAGCCAGTCGTCGAAGGCCTTCGACACGTCGTGCGCTTGCGGGCCGAAATTGCGCAGGTTGTGATAGCTCAGGCCGCTGCCGACGATCAGCACGTCTTCGTCGCGCAGCGGTGCCAGCGCGCGGCCCAGCGCCAGATGCTCGGCCGGGTCGAGCCCGCGCCGGAGCGACAACTGCACCATCGGCACGTCGGCTTGCGGGTAGATCGCGGCCATTGGCGAGAAGGCGCCGTGGTCGAAGCCACGCTCCGCATCGAGCGCCACCGGCAAGCCTGCAGCCGCAATCAGCTGTTGCACGCGGCGCGCAAGCTCGGGTGAGCCCGGTGCGTCGTAGTGCACCTGATAGGTGTGCGCCGGGAAGCCGCCGTAGTCGTAGATCATCGGCGGCTTCGGGCTGGCCTGCAGCGTGAAAGCGGGCTCCTCCCAGTGCGCCGACACCATGAGGATGGCGCGCGGCGTGCGGCCGATCTGGCGCGGCATGTCGGCCAGTGCGGCTTCGAGCTGGTTGTAGGCGGGGCCCATCTCCTTTTTCATCCAGGGCCAGGGGCCGCCGCCGTGCGAGATGAAGTAGGTGGGCAGGCGCGGGGTGCGGTTGTCGCTCATGGTGAGAAAAACTCCTTTGCTCGAATGTATGGGTTTCCCAGGTGGAATTCGAGAGCGCTACATTCAATGGTTCATTTCTCCAGAGGAAATCATCGATGGATCGCATGACCAGCCTGCGCGTGTTCCGCGAGGTCGTCGAGTCGGGCAGCTTCACGGCCGCAGCGGATCGGCTCGCGATCTCGGCGCCGATGGTGAGCAAGCATGTCGCGCAACTCGAGAAATCGCTCGGCGCGCGCCTGCTGAACCGCTCCAGCCGGCATCTGAGCCTGACCGAGGTCGGCACCGCCTGGTACGCGCAGAGCACGCAGGCACTCGATCTGCTCGACGCGGCCGAAGTCGCCATCGGCCGGCGCAACGACACGCCACGTGGCCGGCTCAAGGTGAGTGCGCCGGTGTGGTGCGCCACGCCGCGCTTCGCACGCGTGCTGGCCGACTACCGCGCGCGCTGCCCGGAAGTGCTGGTCGACATCCACCTCGAAAACCGCAAGATCGATCTGGCCGCCGATGGCTACGACCTGGCGCTGCGCGCCACACAGGAGCCCTCGCCGGCGCTCATTGCCAGGCCGCTGTGCCGGGTGCAGTTCCACCTGGTCGCGGCCGCCGCCTACGCCGGGCGCATGGGCATGCCCGGGACGCCGGCCGATCTGGCAAAGCTCGGCGCGATCGTGCCGAGCTACGTGAAGCTCGAAGGGCTCTCGCTGAAAGGCGCGGGCGGCCGCCACGCGCCGCTGCGCTTTCAGCCGGTGATGTTCTCGGATGACACCACGCTCACGCTGCACGCGGTGCGCGCAGGCATGGGAATGGCCTTTTTGCCCGAATGGCTGGTCGACGACGACCTGGCACAGGGCGGCCTGGTGAGACTGGTGCCCGACTACGCGGCGCCGCCGGTGACGCTGTTCGCGGTGTATACCAGCCGGCAGTACATGGCGCCCAAGCTGCGCAGCTTCATCGACTTTCTGGCCGAGCGGCTGGCCGTGGACGACAAGGCGGCGCACCGGCGCGCCAAACACTCGGCGCCCTAGCGGGGCGCCATTGCCCGACCATTCGCTTTCGGCATCAGCGCCTTGATGCGCTGGCGCAACAGCGCAGGCGGCACGGTCAACTGCATGGCTTGCATGCAGCGCTCCAGCCGTCCTTCGCGTGCCAGCAGTTTTTCCACGGCCCTGGCAAGGTCGGTGTCGATGCTTTCGCCATACGCCTGCATCGCCTTTTCGCGCGCCTGCTTCAGCAGTCGGGCGCCGGGATGGATCATCGCAAGGTCGATCAGGTCACGGCTGAACACGCTGTCGTCCGCCCACCGGTCGGAATTGGCAAGCAGCTTGCTCGCGGCCATGTCCAGCGGCGTCAGCGTAGCGAGCCCGCATTGCCTGTCTTCGGGGCCGGGCTGGGCCAGTTCGATCCGCGCCTCGCGCATGATCTTGAACTTGATGCCCACACCGTCGAGACCAATGACGGTTCGAAGGCCGTACTGATCCGCCCGCACCTCGCGCAGTGGATTGAGCGTTGCGCCCGCGCGCACGATGGATGCGAGCCCTTTCGCGCCGGTGAGCAATTGCCGGAGCGCGCGATAGCCCGCCATGTCGGACACCAGAAAATCAATGTCAACGGACTCGCGGTATTCGCCGTAGCGCAGCGCGATGGCCGTGCCCCCGCCAAACAAGCAGTCATGGGCCTTCAGCAGCGGTGCGTCAAGGGCCGTCAACACTTCGGCGACACGGCGATGGTGCGGGCGCTCAAACAAGAAGATGCCCCTTGCCCAGCGTGCGCACCAGGAGGTCGATCAACGCGCGTTCGCGAGCCTCAACCTTGCCCTTCTCGACATGACGCCAGTTGCGTTCGTAAAGGCCCAACGCTTCTTGCGGCGTGAGATCGGTCGCGCCCGGCACATTCCAAGCGAGTTGCTTCAGTTGCGGATAGTCGGCCAGGCGGATACGCCGCGGCACGACGGCGTCGCCCGCGGTCGACTTCGCCGGATCAGGCGCCGGACTCGCCAGTTGCGGTACATCGACGAACCTTATTTGTACGCCGAGCGCCGCCATCGCATTGGCGTAAGCCCCCATCGTGACCGAGGCCCCACCATGCTCGATGCGGTGCAAGGTCACGCGGGACATGCCCGCGGCTTCAGCGGCCGTCGTGGCGCTGACGCGCAACGCCTTGCGCCGCTCGCGGATGCGAGCGCCGAGCGCGCCAAGGACGGCCGCCGCGGCTGAATCGAGTTCCGGAGCTTGTGCGGGCATATGTTTCTCATTTTAGACTATTTCAATAATTTGTAGATAATGAGAAGCATATTTTTGAAACAAGGCCGGGCAGACAGAGCGGTTGCTGCGGATGGCCCAGAATCCCGGCTTCGCGCACCCGGCGCTGGAGATCCCCCGCCTTGTTCCGCCTTTTCGAGAAACTGCTCACTCCCTACCCCGCCACCGAGCCCGCGCTGCCGCCCTCCGGCTTCTTTGCCTTCATCTGGTCCTGCACCGACGGCGTGCGCGGCAAGATCGCTGCAATGGCGCTGCTCACCGCCGCCATGTCGGCCTTCGAAGCGCTGCTGTTCGCCATGCTCGGGCGCATCGTCGACTGGCTCGGCGGCCAGGTGCCGGCCCGGCTCTGGGAGGAACGCGGCACCACGCTGATGTGGCTGGGCACGGCGCTGGTGGCCAGCATCGGCGTGGTCGCGCTGCAGACTGTCGTGAAGCACCAGACGCTGGCCGTGAACCTGCCGATGCGGCTGCGCTGGAACTTCCACCGCCTGATGCTCGGCCAGAGCATGGCCTTCTACCAGGACGAGTTCGCCGG
>JBDUCH010000313.1:0-4924 GCA_040003555.1 Variovorax sp.
TGGTGCCCTCGACAGGAATCGAACCTGTATCTGAGTCTTAGGAGGACCCCGTTCTATCCATTGAACTACGAGGACGCGAGGAGCAGGAAGGCGCGGTGACTTTACCATCCGGCCCCTGCTGAGACCGGTCAGTCGTACTGCACCGTGTAGATCAGGTCGACGCCGCTTTGCACACCCGCCTGGCCGCGCAGCGTCAGGCGCTTGGTGAGGTCGTAGAAGATGTACAGCGTGCCGAGCGTGCCGGCCAGGCTGCGCTCGTAGGTCACGTAGAAGTCCTGCGACAGGCGCTTGCCGAGCGTGATGGCCGAGCCCTTCAGGTCGCCGCTGCTGCCCGGGCCCTTGAAACCGATCTCGTCCAGCCCGAAGCGGTTGGCGATGCCACCGCCGGTGCCGCCCTTGCCGATGCCGCTCAGCAACGCCAGGGCCGCCTGCTGCATCAGCATCGCCTCGCCGCCGCTGCTGGCCGATGCGCGGCCGAGCACCACCCATGACAAGGTTTCCGCGTCCGACAGCGTGGGTTCGGAGTAGAGGCGCACGCGGGGCGACTGCGCGGTGCCGGTGATCTGCACGCCGGCGCGCTGCGTGATGTTGGGGCGGATCGCGAGGATGTCGAGCGCCGGGTTGTCGAACGGGCCGTTGAAGCGCGCGATGCCGGTTTCCACGTCCATCTGCTGGCCGTAGGCGCGGTACTGGCCCTTGACCGTTTTCACCTCGCCGGTGATGCGCGGCGGCGTGCCCATGCCGGCGCTGCGGATGTCGAGCTTGCCTTCGAGCCGCGTGGTGATGCCGCGGCCCTGCACCGCGAAGTCGTTGCCGAGGTCGAAGTTGACGGCGATGTCCGGCGGTTTCGCGGTTTGCGCTGCGGCCGGGCGGGCTTCTTCGCGTGCTGCCTTCTGCTGCGCAACCTTCGCGGCTTCGGCCGCCTCGCGGTCTTTCGCGGCCGAGCGCACGACAACGTCGCCGCCCAGGCTGGGCGCGGTTTCGTCGGGCAGGATGATCACGGCACGGTCGGTCTTGAGGTCACCGCGCACGGTGATCTGCCCGGTTTCGAGCCGCGCCTGCAGGTTGCCGGAGACAGTGACCTGGCGGTCGGTGCGCACCAGCAGGCGCAGAGACCGAAGCTGGGCCTGCATCGCCATGCGGATGCCCGAGGCCGACGGCGTTGCCGTGCCCCAACTCACCGTGCCGCGCGCCGAGAGTGTGCCGCCGTCGCTGGCCGCCTCGCTCGCAGAGGTGCTGCGGTTGCCGCTTTGGCCCGGGATGCGGGTGCTGCTGCCGGGGCCGCCGCGCAGCGTGAACTCGGTCAGCTCGAGCCGGTCGCCCGTGAGGTTGGCGCGCAGGCGGCCGTCGCGCAGGTCCAGCCCTTCGACCTGCGCACGCAAGGCCAGCTTGTCGGCCCCGAGCATGCCGTTCCAGCGCGGTGCGGCGCGGTTGCCGGACAGGGTGGCGTCGGCATCGAGCGTGCCTGCGATGCGCCAGCCCGGCGGCGCCAGCATCGACCACACGCCGAGGTTCGGCAGCCGGGCCGTGACCTTGCCGGCCAGCGGTGCGTCTTCTGCCCACTGCCAGCCGCCGGCGCGCTGCTGCACCCGCGTGCTGGCTTCCGCGTTGATCTGGCCGGCGCGTTCGCTGTCCCAGGCCAGTTGGGCCTTGACAGTGTCACCCTGGGCATCGAGGCTTACTTCGGCGCGGCGCAGGCCCGCCGGCGTGCTCGGGCCGGCACCGGCCGAGTCGGTGGTGATCTCGCTCGCCGTTCCGGTGCCGGTGCTGCGCAGACGGCGTATCAGCGCGGCCTCGCCGGCCTGCACGCGGATGTCGCCGCTCTGGCGCGCGAGCCGGGCGCGCGCGCGCAGCGTGTCGCCGGCATCGATGTCCCAGTCGCCGTCGAACAGCAGGTCGCCGCTCAGGCCCAGATCGGCCAGCGCGCTGTTGCCGCCGAGCGCTTCGGCCCATTCCATCGGCAGGCCTTGCAGCTTGCCCTGCGACTGCAGGCGATAGGCACGGTTCGCGCGGTTCGGTGCTGCTGCGCCACTCTGGCTGAAGTGAACCGGCTGCCAGTCGAGCCGCACTGTGCCCGGCGCCGGGCCGCGCAGGGTGGCGCTGCCGGCCGTGGCTTCGATGTCGAGCTTGTCGCTGCCGGTGCGGATCGTGGCGCTGACCGGGCGGCCGAGTTCCAGCGTCCAGGGGCCAGGGATCGTGCTGTCCTGTGCTTGCAGTTTCAGGCTCGCGAGCGCGGCCTGCCACTGGTTGGCACGCGCCAGGCCGCCGCTGGCGCGCGTGTCGAGCGTGAACTTGCGCGTGCCGCTGCCCGCTTCACCCTGCAGCGACAGCGTGGCCTGCGCCAGGCTGCCGGCCAGTTCGGCGCGCAGGCCGCGCAACTGAACCGCCGTGGCCGGCCCCGTGGTGGGCGGCGGCAGCTTCAGATCCAGCCGCGGCGCGGCCAGCGTGGCCTGCAGCGTCGGCTCGGCGGCGCGCGTCGCGGCCGGTTGTTCGATGTTCTGCAGGCGGCGCTGCACGGCCTGCCAGCCGCCTTGCCAGCGCGCGTCGAGCTTGGCGTTGCCAGAGACGGTGGCGCCGGCGAACGCATTGGCCAGGCCGGGCAACTGTTCGATCCATTTCTGCAGCGTGGCCGCGTCGTCGACCTGGGCCTTGAGTTCGCCCGCGCCCTGGGCCGGCGCGATGCGGCCGTCGATCTCGGCACTGCCGCCGGGCAAGGTCATCTGCAGCTTGCCGCTGCCGGCCTGCTCGGCCACGCGCAGTTGCAGCCTGCCGTCGATGTGGGTGCGCAGTGCGTCGATGCGCAGGGTGCGCAGGTCGAGCACCTGGTCTTGCCATTGGCCCTGGGCCACGGCGCGGTCGAGCCGCAGGCCCTGCAGCGCGCCGGCCGCACCGGCGCCACCGTCGGCGTTCAGCGCCAGGTCGAACAGCAACGCCTCACCGCGCTGCTCGGCACTCAGGCGGCCATCGATGCGCGCGCCGGCCAGCTGGGTGTGCAAATCTCCGGGGCGCACGTCCTGCACCGTGGCCTTGATCTGCCAGGGTTCGGGCGCGGGGCTCAAGCGGCCTTCGGCGTCGATGCGGCCTCGGCCGGCGCGCACCGTGGCTTGCGGGATCGTCCAGCGGATGCCGTCGAAGCCGGCTTTGGCTTCGACCTGTTCGACCGGCAGCTTGCCCTGATCCCATGGCCCGGGTTCGGCGTTGCGAATGTTGACCGTGCCTTGCCAGCCGTTCGGGCCGGCGGCTGTATCGGGGCCGGCGATCAGTTGGCCGCTCAGCAAGGTCTCCGGTGCTTCGGGCCACAGGCGCGCCAGGTCGACGTTGTGGAGATCGGCCTTGGCGTCGATCACGGGCTGTGGCAGCCAGGGCGCGAGGTTGGCGACCAGTTTCGCCTGCATCGGCTTGGCTTCGTCCTGCGTGGCGGGTTTCAGGTCGGCGGCGACGGCGAGTCGCGCATCGCGGCCGGCCAGCGTGCCGCGGATGCTGGCGCTGGCCAGCACGTCGATGCTGCGCGCCCGGTCGAGCGGCGCGCGCACGCGGCCATCGAGCGCCGCTTCGATCGCCATCGGCGCGGGGCCCCGCAGCTTGAGCTTGCCGCTGTAGTGGCCGTCGGCAATGTCGACGCCATCGAGCTGCAGATCGTGCTGCGCGCCGGTGTAGCGGTAGTGGCCGGCGAGCTGGTCGGCCTGCGGCGGCGGCGGGCCGTTCCAGCGCAGCCTATCGATGCGAAACGGCAGGTCGATGTCGAGCGGCAGCGCAAGTTGTTCGAGCGGCTCGGCCGGCTTGTCGTCGGGCGGGCCGCGCCGCTCCGCGGTGATCAGCGCGGCATGCACTTCGCCGAGCTTGAGCTGGCGGCTCAGCAGCGGACGCAGGCTCCAGCCGACCGTGGCCTGGTGCACCTCGACCGCGAGCGTCGGGCTCTGCCAGCGCAAAAAGCCGATGCGGCCGCCGTTGCGCAGCGAGCCGCTGACCTCGCGGCTCTCGAGCGACTGATCCGCCGGCAGGTAGCGCGCGGCCCGGGCCAGCGTGAAGGCGAGTGACTGGTTCGAGCCGATCCACCACCAGCCGGTGGCGACCAGCACCGCGAGCAGCGCCAACATGCCGCCGAACGTCCAGGCCGCGGCGCGCAAGGCCCGGCGCGTGCGCGAGCGGCGCTGCTTGTCAGGCAGGGAAGGCGTTGCGTCGGGCGCTTCAGGCTGCATCGGCCGGTTCAAAAATTGAAGCCGAGCCGCAGATGCAGCCTCAGCTTCTTCGTGTCCACGCCGTAGGCGACGTCGGCCTGTACCGGGCCGACCGGGCTCTTCCAGCGCGCGCCGACCCCGACGCCGACCTTGGCCTTGAGCAGGCCGACCTTGTCGGCCACTGCGCCGGCGTCGACGAACATCGTGCTCTCCCAGTCGGTCATTTTTCCCTGGTAGACGAACGGGCGCTGCCATTCGACGCTGGCCACGCCGAGGTAGCGGCCGGCCACGGTCTGGCCACTGGCGTTGACGGTGCCGATCTGCCGGTAGCTGTAGCCGCGCACGGTGGTGTCGCCGCCGGTCAGAAACTGCAGCGTGCTGGGGATCTGCGCCGCGTCGCTCGCCATCACGGCGCCGGCCTCGGCCCGCAGGGCGAGCCGGCTGCGGCGCGCCTCGGTACCGTCGGCCGCCTGGACCGTGCCGAGCGGCACGATGCCGAGCCAGCGCACGTAGCTGCGCACGAACGGCAACTGCTGCCCGGTCAGCGTGTAGCCGGTGCCGAGCTCGACCGCGAGACCCTGGCCGCGCGAAGGTGCGGCGGGATTGTCGAAGTAGCGACCCGTCCAGCTCCAGTTGACGCTGAGTGCCGAGGCCGACGGCGGCGCGCCCAGGCCCTTGTTCTGTGCGTAGTCGTACTGCAGGAAATAGCTGCGGTCGATGTGGTCGCTGGTCTTGCTGCGGCCGCC
>JBDUCH010000314.1:0-4909 GCA_040003555.1 Variovorax sp.
TGGTCGGAATCAGGTTGACGTAGCTCTCGCGCACCGGCTGGCCGTCTTCGGTGAAGGCCACGCACCATTCGGCGCCCTCGCCTTCGGCAAAGTTGTCGGCGTTCTTGTCGGCATGGCCGGCGCCTTCGAACAAGGGGATCACCGGCTCGCCGTTGAGCGTCTGCATCAGGTAGTCGCGCAGGCCGCCCTTGTAGAGCCACTGCTGCGTTTCCTTGGTCTTCTCGAACACAAGGGTGACGGTCACGCCCGGCATCAGCACCGCCTTGCTGCGCAGCAAGTGGGTCAGCTCGTTGATCGGCAGCGTCGGCGACTCGAAGTACTTGGCATCGGGCCAGGCGCGCACCGTGGTGCCCTGCTTGCGGTCGCGGCCGCCCTCGGGGTTGGCGCTGCCGCCGCTTTCCTGGGGCCGGATCTGCAGTTGCTCGATCACGTCGCCGGCCGAAAACGCGAGCTGGGCCACCGAGCCTTCGCGGTAGGAGATCACTTCGAGCCGCTTCGACAGCGCATTGGTCACCGACACGCCCACGCCGTGCAGGCCGCCCGAGAACGAATACGCCCCGCCCTTGCCCTTGTCGAACTTGCCGCCGGCGTGCAGGCGCGTGTAGACGATCTCGATGACCGGCGCCTTTTCCTCCGGATGCAGGCCGAACGGGATGCCGCGGCCGTCGTCCTCAATCGTGACCGAGCCGTCGGTGTGCAGCGTGACCTTGATCTTCTTGCCATAGCCTGCAAGCGCCTCGTCGGCCGCGTTGTCGAGCACTTCCTGGATGATGTGCAGCGGGTTGTCGGTGCGGGTGTACATGCCCGGGCGCTGCTTGACGGGCTCGAGGCCTTTGAGGACGCGGATCGAGCCTTCGGAATACGCTTGCGGCGTTGTCTTGCTGGGGGTTGCCATGGGGGCGGATTGTATGCGTCGACTCGCCAAAAACCTGTATGAACATACAGATTCGGCCGTTCAACGGGCATTGATGCGTTGACGGCATCAATAGCGCGCAGATTCTTCAGCAATGGCTGTTGCGCAACCGTCGGCGCGCTGTGGCGCTTCCGGCTACATTGCCCGCATGAACGCCCCCGCCCGCCCCCTCTCGATCACCCAGGTGCTGCTGTGCGGCGCCATGATCGTCACCTTCGCGATGGGCATCCGCCACGGCTTCGGGCTCTGGCTGCAGCCGATCACGCAGGCGCAGGACTGGAGCCGGCAGACCTTCTCGTTCGCGCTGGCCATCCAGAATCTCTCATGGGGCATCTTCGGCGTGTTCGCGGGCATGCTGGCCGACAAGTTCGGCGCATTCCGGGTGCTGATCGGCGGCTCGGTGTTCTATGCGCTGGGGCTGTTCGGCATGGCGCATTCGCCGACGCCGCTGCTCTTCACACTGAGTGCGGGCGTGCTTATCGGCGCGGCACAGGCCGGGACCACCTACGCGGTGATCTACGGCGTGATCGGGCGGCAGATTCCGGCGGAGCGGCGCTCCTGGGCCATGGGCGTGGCGGCGGCGGCCGGCTCGTTCGGGCAGTTCCTGATGGCGCCCATCGAGGGGCGGCTGATCGGCCAGCTGGGCTGGCAGACAGCGCTCGCCGTGCTGGCGGTGCTGGTGCTGGTGATCATCCCGCTGGCCTTCGGCCTGCGCGAACCGAAAACGGCAGCTCTGGCCGGGCACCGCGAGCAGTCGGTGCTGCAGGCGGTGGGCGAGGCTTTCCGCTATCCGAGCTTCGGTCTGCTGATGGCGGGGTACTTCGTCTGCGGCTTCCAGCTGGCATTCATCGGCATCCACATGCCGACCTACCTGCGCGACCGCAGCCTGCCGGCCGAAGTGGCGGGCTATGCGCTGGCGCTGATCGGGCTGTTCAACGTGTTCGGCACCTACACGGTCGGGTTGCTGGGGCAGACGCTGGCCAAGCGCAAGATCCTGGCGGCGATCTACTTCGCACGGGCCGTGTCGATCGCGCTGTTCCTGCTGGTGCCGATCTCGCCGCTCAGCGTGTATGTGTTCTCGGCGGCGATGGGCTTCCTTTGGCTGTCCACCGTGCCCGCGACCAATGCGATCGTGGCGGGCATCTTTGGCGTGGCGCATCTGTCGATGCTCAGCGGCTTCGTGTTCCTGAGCCATCAGGTCGGCTCGTTCCTGGGCGTGTGGCTCGGCGGCTACCTGTACGACACCACGGGCAGCTACGACATCGTCTGGTACATCGCAATCGCGCTGGGCGTGTTCGCGGCGCTGATCAACCTGCCGGTGAAGGAAGTCGCGATCGTGCGCACCGCGCCGCAACCGGCCGCGGCATGACGCTGCAGACCCGCCACCGCCTCCTGCACGCCGGCGCCTGGCTGGCGGCTGCCGCGGCGCTGGGCGGCGTCTTTGCGCTCTATACGCGGCCCGCTTTTCTGGTGCGGATGGTCGATCAGATCTGGGCCTGCTTTTGAGCGAGCTGCACGGTTCGGGCGCGCCGTCCGACTGGGTAGAGCGCTGGTCCCACCTGGTGCCGCCCGGCGGCACAGTGCTCGACGTGGCCTGCGGTGCCGGGCGCCACATGCGCTGGTTTGCCGGGCGCGGGCACGCCGTCACGGGGGTCGACCGGGCGCCGGAAGCGGTAGCTGCCGCCTCGCACTTCGGTCGGGTGCTGCAGGCCGACATCGAGGCCGGCCCATGGCCTTTTGCCGGCCAGCAGTTCGACGCAGTGGTCGTCACCAATTACCTCTGGCGCGCGCGGCTGCCCGACATCGTCGCGGCCGTGGCGTCGGGCGGCGTGCTGCTGTACGAAACCTTCGCTGCCGGCAACGAAACGGTGGGCAAGCCATCGCGTCCCGACTTCTTGCTGCAGCCGGGTGAACTGCTGAGCGCCAGTGCCGGGCTGCGCGTCGTCGGCTACGAGGACGGCTTTCTTCCGGATCCCGAGCGCTTCGTCCAGCGCATCGCTGCGGTACGGCTGGCCGGCGCCTCGCCGCGCCACCCGCTCGGGGTGCCGCCGGCCAGTCATTAGAATGTCGGCTTTTCGTCCCATAAAGAGACCCCCTTGGATCAACTGACTGGCAGCATCGTCGCGCTCGTCACGCCGATGCACGAAGACGGCAGTGTCGACTACCCCGCCCTGCGCCGCCTGATCGACTGGCATATCGACGAGGGCACCGACTGCCTTGGCGTCGTCGGCACGACTGGAGAATCTCCGACGGTCGACGTCGAGGAGCACTGCGAAATCATCCGCGTCTCGGTCGAGCAGGCCAAAGGCCGCGTGCCCGTGATGGCCGGCTGCGGCGCCAACTCGACCAAAGAGGCGATCGAGCTCGCCAAATTCGCCCGGGGCGTGGGCGCCGACTTGCAATTGCAGGTCGTGCCCTACTACAACAAGCCGACCCAGGAAGGCCAATACCAGCACTTCAAGGCGATTGCCGAAGCCGTTGGCGACCTGCCCACCGTGCTTTACAACGTGCCCGGCCGCACCGTGGCCGATATGGCGCACGACACCGTGCTGCGCCTGGCGCAGGTGCCGGGCATCATCGGCATCAAGGAGGCGACCGGCAACATCGAGCGCGCCCAGTGGCTCATTCGCGACCTGCCGAAAAGCTTCGCCGTGTATTCGGGCGACGACCCGACCGCCGTGGCACTCATGCTGTGCGGCGGCCAGGGCAACATCAGCGTCACGGCCAACGTGGCGCCGCGCAAGATGCATGAGTTGTGCATGGCCGCGATCGCCGGCGACGTCAAGACCGCGATGCGCATCCAGTTCGAGCTGATGCCGCTGCACCGCAACCTGTTCGTCGAGCCCAATCCGATTCCGCTCAAGTGGGCGATGGCGCGGCTGGCGCTGTGCGGTGGCACCTTGCGGCTGCCGTTGACCGAACTCGCCGAGGGCAGCCGCCCGGCGGTCGAGGCGGCCCTGCGCGCCACCGGCCTGCTCAAGGATTGACAATCGAAATCCTGCCGACCGCCGAAGCCGGCAACCTTTTACCGGCCTTCGACTCAGACGTGGCGAACGCCGCACGCGTACATTGAAATCCAGACATTCCACAAGGAAGACGACGTTGAAAACCATTTCGCGACTTGCCCTGCTCGGCCTCGTGGCCAGCCTCGCCGCCTGCTCCGCACTGGAGCCCGACAAGATCGACTACAAGAGTGCCGGCAAAGCCCCAACGCTCGAAGTGCCACCGGATCTGACCCAGCTCTCGCGTGAAAACCGCTACGCGCTGCCCGGCGCGCCGGTGTCGGCCAATTCGTACCAGGCCGGAGTTGCCAACGCGCCTGGCCAACCAACGGCAGTGTCGTCAGTCGGCGATGTCCGCATGGAGCGCTCGGGCGCAGAACGCTGGATCGTGGTCAACCGTCCGGCCGACAAGCTCTGGGAGCCGGTGCGCGACTTTTGGCAGGAAAGCGGATTCCTGCTGACCACCGACCAGCGCAACCTCGGCATCATGGAAACCGATTGGGCCGAGAACCGCGCCAAGCTGCCGCAGGACATCATCCGCAGCACGCTCGGCAAGCTGGTGGACACGGTCTACTCGACCGGCGAACTGGATCGCTTCCGCACGCGCATGGAACGCACGGCCAGCGGCGGCACCGAGATCTTCATCAGCCATCGCGGCATGGAAGAGGTCTACAGCACGTCGCGCAAGGATCAGACGATCTGGCAGCCGCGCAAGAGCGACCCCGAACTCGAAGCCGAATTCCTGCGCCGCCTGATGGTCAAGCTCGGGGTTTCGCAAGAGCAGTCGAAGGCCCTGATGGCTGCCGGCCCGGTGGTGCAAACCTCTCGCATCAGCAATGTGGGCGGACAGCCCGTGGTGCAGATCAGCGAAGGCTTCGACCGCGCCTGGCGCCGGGTCGGCCTGGCGCTGGACCGCACCGGCTTCACCGTCGAGGATCGCGACCGCGCCCAAGGCCTCTACTTCGTGCGCTATGTCGATCCCGCGCAGGCAGGC
>JBDUCH010000315.1:0-4908 GCA_040003555.1 Variovorax sp.
TGCACGGTCGCCACGTCGTTGACCGACTCGGCCATCATGCGGGTGAGTTCCTGCACGCGGGTGAAGCGATCGAACTCGAGCGGGTCGAAGCCCTGCTGCGAATCCTTGGCCTGGGCCAGTCGGGACTGCATCTGGCTTTCGGCCTGCACCTCGATGTCGCGCAGTTGCTGGCGCAGACGATCCAGGTTGCCGGTCAGATCAGACAGCGAACTGCGCAGTTGGCCGATCTCGGCTTCGAGCCGCGAACGGGTGATGATGACTTCGCCGGCCTGGGCCACCAGGCGGTCGAGCAGGTGGGTGCGAATGCGCACCGCATGGCTCGATGACTGGCGCAGGGGCGCGAGCACGGTGGGCGTCGGCAGCGCGGGCTTGTCGGCCCGCGCGGCAAAGTCGGCCGCGTTTGTATGGATCGGCTCGTTGGCCGGCTCGGTGCTGACCAGGGCGACAACCGCAGGCGCAGGCGTTTCGGCCGCCTTGCGTTTGGCCGTGGCAGCTGCTTCGAGTGCACGCTGTGCGATCGCGGCCTGGGTCGCGTCATCGGCGGCACGCAGGCCGTCGAAGGTGGCTTGCAGCACGTCGAAGCGCGCAAGCAGGTGCTCGATGGAGGCGCGCTCGACGCCCTCCGAACCCAGCAACTCGATCTCGGATTCCATGCGGTGCGCGCGTTCGCCGAGCCGCATGGCACCGGCCAGACGGGCGCTGCCCTTGAGCGTGTGCAGCGTGCGCAACGTGGACGCGCGCGGCGCAGCACTTCCGGGTTGTTCCTGCCATTCGCGCAGGGCGGTGCCGAGTTGCGGCAGCAGTTCGGCCGCCTCTTCCTCAAAGATCGGGAAAAGGTCGGCGTCGACCGCGTCGGCCAGGTCGATCTCGTCCTCGCTGTCGTCGTAGACCGCAGGCTCGGTGGCGACGGCAGGCATCGACACCACATCGCGGACTTCGGCGAGATGAGGCACTTCGGCCTTCGGCTGAGGCTCGACGACAGCGTCGGCAACCGACGGCTCGTGCGCTTCGGCCGGCATCGGTGCGGCAGCAACGTCGCGCAGGGCCTCCAGCGTTTCGGGTGCGGGCTCTTTCAGGAAACCGGCCGCAAACTGGTGCAGCAGCCGGCGCAACTCGTCGGTTGCAGCGACCAGCACCGCGCCCTGTTCGGGCGTGCCACTGCCTTGCATGTGCAGATGCTGCAGCGCGGCTTCGAGCAGGCGCGCCATGCCCGACATGCTCTGGAAACCGACCGTTGCCGAACTGCCGGCGAGCGAGTGGGCCAACCCGACGGTCGAGTCAGGCATGGGCAGATACGATTCGAGCGCCCATTCGCCGACCTCGGTCGCGAGTTGACGCGACCATTCGTCCGCCTCGTTCAGATAGACGTTGTAGAGCGCGATGCCGATGCGCAGCGGGCCGATCACCTTGATCTGGTCGTCGGCACCCGGAACGGCCGAGGACTCGGCTCCTGCTTCGGTGGCCGCAAGCGCCGGCTCGGGCTCAGGCTCGGTTTCCAGCGCTGGCGCAGCAGCTTCCGGCGCAACTGACACCGGTGCCTCGGCAACAGCGGGTTCTTCCGCCACCGGTTCAGGCTCGGCCGCTTCCTTGAGCAGCGGGGCGGGCATTTCGCCGCCGAACGCCGGCGGCAAGGCCGTCGCGGATGCTTCGGAGGCGGGGTGCGCGTCCAGGAGAAAGTCGATGCTCTCTGCGCCGGCCAACGGATCGGCTTCTGCCTCGCGCAATACGGGTGGCTCCTCGAAATCGAGGAAATCGGTGGACGCAAAAGGTTCGTCGAAGTCCCCGTGGTCTTCTTCCCGGCGTGCTGACGGCTGTGCAGACGGCACCGGCGCGTCGAACGATGGCGGCTCGAAGGCGGTGGACGGAAAATCCAGGTTCGGCAAATCCGGCAGATCCAGCATCTGCGGTGCTTGCGGCATTTGCGGCTCGACAACGGGCTCGGCGACCATCGGCGCCGGGGGCTCGTCGGCGATGCGGCGCGCAGCGGCAGCGAGGGTGCCCGCATTGGCCACGGGCGCGGGAACGGCCATTGGTTCGCCATTGCGCAGTGCCTCGGCCACCCTGCGGAAGGGTTCGACCTGCCAGGCATGCGGCTCGCCCGCAGCGATGGCTTCAACCCAGTTCGCAAAGTCGCGCATCGCGTTGTCGGTGGCGTACAGCAGTTCCGGCGTGGCGGGTCGCTGGTCGGCCAGCCAGGTATTGAGCACCTGCTCGAACGACCAGGCCGCCTCGCCGAAGTCCATGAGACCGACCATGCGCGAGCTGCCCTTGAGCGTATGGAATGCGCGGCGCAGCACCGTCAAGGCGCCTATGTCGGTTCCATCGCGCCTCAGCACCGCAACGGCGGCCAGGCCACCGTGCAGCACTTCTCGCGCCTCGTCCAGGAAGATGTTCTGCAGGTCTTCTTCTTCGAGTTCGGTGACCTCGGTGTCGGGCAAACCGTCGAGCGGCGCGGGGCCGGTGATCTTGGACGTCCAGCTGTCGGCAGCGCGGCTGAACTCCTCAATGGGAGACACCTTCTTGCGCGGCGGTGCGGCGAGCGCGGCGAGGCGCGCGGCGATCTGGGCGTCGACCTCCGCGACGCTGAGCACGGTGTCGGCGCCGGCCGGTGTGGCGGTCGAGGCCGATGCCACGGCGGCATCCGGCACCGCGGTGTCGGCGCCTTGCCGACCCATCAGCGGCTTGAGCTCGCCCGAAGCCTCGTCGAACACGAACAGGCGCTTGGCCAGCGCTGGCTGGTAGCCGAGCATGTCGATCAGGAAACCGAGCGCACCCAGATTGTTGCCAAGCGAATCGAAGACGCGTGATTCGTCGGCCGACGCGGTATCGGCCAACAGCTGATCGACATGGTCGCGCATGCGCTGCACGGTCTGTGCGGCCTGGTCGAGGCCGAGCACCGAAAACACGCCGCGCATCTGCATCAACTGGGTCGGCACGGTGCGCAGCAACCCCTTTTCGGAGGGGCGACGGAAGAACTGGTCGAGCGACTTCTCGAGCTCGCCCAGATGGCTGCGCAGTTCGCCGACCACGGTTCCCATGGTCTGACGGTCGCTCACGCGGCGGTACAGCTCTTCCATCCAGGGTTCGAGCGGCTCCGAACGGCCGCCTTCGCGCGCCCGTTCGATGCGGCCCGCCAACTGAACCGTGCGCGCCGTGAGTTGGCGGTCTTGCGGATCGAGATCTTCAAATGCGGCCTCGAGGTACAGCACCGAGGTGGCGACTTCCATCGCGAGTTCGGTGGCCGGAGGCTGGCCGGATCTGAGCGACGCGTCGACCGCATTGGTGAGCGCCTGCGCCATCGGCAGGCTCGGCGGATGCAGCTTCTGCAACGATTCGCTGAGTTGCGCGAAGGTATCGACAACCTGACGCAAGCGGCTGAGATCGCCGCCTGAAAGCGCCGACCACATTTCCTTGGCGGCCTCGATGCGCTTGCGCGCCTGGGTCAGCACCACCGGATCGAAGCGGCCGAACTGCTCGCTGGTGTAGTCGACCGGCCGCTCATCCGCAAGACCCCACGCCACGCGCACCGCGCGCAGCGTTTTGGCTTGGTCGCGCGAGCCGGGCACGGCCTGGGAACAGAAGAACAACAGATCCTGCGCAAGCCGATCCGACACGGTGTTGTCGCCGCGCGCAAGCGTTGCGTACTGCAGCAGCATGCGTGATGCGGCGCGCTTGACGTAGACATCGGCCGGCACCAGGCCAAGGCCGAGCGCTTCAAAGAAAGCTGCGGCCACTGCCCAGAAACTTCCGACGCGCATGGTCGAGGCACCGCGCGCCAGGCCAATGCAGATTTCCTGCAGGCGGCGCGCAGCCTCGTCGTCGCCGCTCTTGACGACCTTGAGCACTTCGCGGTCGATGCGCGAACGCACGGCCGGGTCGTACACCAACGCGGGCTTGGTGCTGGGCAGCACGATCTCGACCCAGCGCCACGGCTTGCTCCACAGATCGGCCGGGTGCACCCGTTCGTTGCCGACCAGTTCGAGCACGTCGCGGTATTGGGGAAACAGCGCGATCGGCGATATGGCCTTGCCGGTCAGCAGTGCATTCAGAAAATCGGAAACCGCAAAACCGGCGCGATCCATTTTCTGCACTGCAGCCTCGGTGCAGCGCGCGGGCTCCTGCACAAAACCCTGGATGGCAAATTCCATGGCGCCGAGTACGAGCGCGGGCGCGGTCTGGCCAACCATCTGCAGCGCCCCGACGGCTTGATGCAGCTGCTGGCGCGCGACGCGCAACGGCCCGATGTCGATGTCAAGCGTGGCACCGGACTCGCGGGCAAAGCGCCGCAACGACTTGCTGGTGGCGTCGACAGACTTCTGAATCTCTTCGAGCACCCAGGCCAAAGGCCCCAGGTCTTCGGTAGCCGGCGCGTTGCGGGCGGCGGGGGCGGGGGGAAGGATCGGCACGGTCTGGGCTCGGGGCAGGGGGTCAGGCAATCTTGAAACGGGACACCGACTGGCGCAACTCTTCCGCCATGTGCGAGAGCTCCCGCACCTGTTGCGCAGTAGCGCGCGTGCCGTCGCCGGTTTGCTCGGTGACGGCAAAAATGTGCTGGATGTTGGCGGCCACCACGTTGGCCGAATTGGCCTCGCGCGATGCGGACTGCGAAATCTGCTCGATCAGGTCGGCCAGTCGGCGCGACACGCGGTCAATCTCGGACAGTGCGGTGCCGGCGTTGTCGGACAGCTTGGCCCCTTCGACCACACCCTGCGTGGAACGCTCCATGGCGCCCACCGCATCCTGCGTGTCGGTCTGAATGGCCTTCACGAGCGCCGAGATCTGGCGCGTTGCGTCTGCGGAGCGTTCGGCCAGCCGCTGCACTTCTTCCGCCACCACCGAGAAGCCTCGACCGGCTTCACCGGCCGATGCGGCCTGGATGGCGGCGTTCAGCGCCAGCACGTTGGTCTG
>JBDUCH010000316.1:0-4886 GCA_040003555.1 Variovorax sp.
TCATCGCGATCTGCATCACCTGCTCCTGGAAGATCGGCACGCCGAGCGTGCGGCCCAGCGCTTCGAACAAAGCCGGATATTTGTAGACGATGGGCTGGCCCTTGCGCTCCTTCTCGCGATTCTTCAGATAGGGGTGCACCATGCCGCCCTGGATCGGCCCGGGCCGCACGATGGCCACCTCGACCACGAGGTCGTAGTACTCGCGCGGCTGCAGGCGCGGCAGCATCGACATCTGGGCCCGGCTCTCGATCTGGAACACGCCGATGGTGTCGGCGTCGCAGATCATGTCGTAGACCTCGGCGTCGTCGTTCGGGATCTGGTGCATCTCCAGCGCGCTGCCGCGCCACTGGTTGACGAAATCGAGCGAACGCTTGATGGCGCTCAGCATGCCGAGCGCCAGCACGTCGACCTTGAGCATGCCCATCGCTTCGAGGTCGTCTTTCTCCCACTGGATGACCGAGCGATCCTTCATCGACGCCTTCTCGACCGGCACCAGCCGCGTGAGCTTGGTCTGCGTGAGCACGAAGCCACCGACGTGCTGGCTCAGGTGCCGCGGAAAGCCCTTGAGCTGCTGCGTGAGCTCGAGCCACTGGCGCAGCCGGAGCGTGCTTTCGCGCACGCCGGCGATGGCCATCGCTTCCTCGAGTCGCGCATCGAGGATCTCGGTGTCGAACCAGTGATGGTCCTTGGCAAAAGCATCGATCAGCCGCGCGTCGATGCCGAGTGCCTTGCCCACGTCGCGCAGGGCGCTGCGCGTGCGGTAGCGGATCACGACCGCAGCGATGGCGGCACGCTCGCGGCCGTATTTCCCGTAGATGTACTGGATGACCTCTTCGCGCCGCTGGTGCTCGAAGTCGACATCGATGTCGGGCGGCTCGCGGCGCTCGCGGCTCAGGAAGCGCTCGAACAGCATGTTGCCGGTTTCAGGGTCGATCGCCGTGATGCCGAGGCAATAGCAGACCGCCGAGTTGGCCGACGAGCCGCGCCCCTGGCACAGGATCTTTTGCGAGCGGGCGAAACGCACGATGTCTTCGACCGTGAGGAAGAACATCTCGTACTCGAGCTCGACGATGAGGTCGAGCTCGTGCTGAACCTGGTGCCGCACGTCCTGCGGAACGCCTGCCGGATACCGCCTGGCCGCGCCCTCCCATGTCCGGCGCACCAGCGTCTGCGTCGGCGTTTCGCCGCCACCGACGTTCTCGAGCGGGTACTTGTAGGTCTCGCGGATCACCTCGGGATCGAAGCGGCAGCGTTCCATCACCACCAACGTGTTGGCAAGCAGCGCCGGTGGATAAAGGTCAACCAGCCGCAGCCGTGGCCGCAAGTGGCGCTCGGCATTGGCCTGCAGCGCAAAGCCGCAGTCGGCCACGGCCTTGCCCTCGCGGATGGCGGTGATCACGTCCTGCAGCGGCTTGCGCGAGCGCACATGCATGTGCACATCGCCTGCGGCCACCAATGGCACGCCGGTGTCGGCACTCAACTGCGCCAGCGTGGCGAGCCAGAGGTCGTCGTCGAGTTCGTTGAACAACTCGACCGCGATCCACAAATTGGGGCCGAGCCGGGCGACAGCGCCCGCCACATCGTCGCGCAGCGCCGCCAGATCGACAGCACCGCCAAAGACACGCTGTGGCACGAGCAGCACTTCGCAATGGCGCAACGAGGCGGCGTCGCAGGCGTCCCAGCTCACGCGGTACTCGCCCTTGGGGGCTTCGGTGGTGCGCGCCGCGGTGATGAACTCGCAGAGGTTGCCCCAGCCTTCGAGGTTGTGCGCAATCGCCACGAGCTTGAAGCGCTCGAACCGGAACTCGCTGCCGAACAGCAGGCGGAATCCGGGGTTGCGCGGCTGCGGCGCTTCGCCGGGATGCGCTTTGTCGTACTCGTCGAGCGCTTCGAGATGCTCGCGCAGGCCGACGTGCGCGCGCACCACGCCGGCGACCGAGCATTCGTCGGTGATGGCCAGTGCGCGGTAGCCGAGCTGGTAGGCGCGCGCCGCGAGTTCCTCGGGGTGCGAGGCGCCGCGCTGAAAACTGAAGTTGGTCAGGCAATGAAGTTCGGCGTAATCCGGCAAGGCCAGGGCCGATGCCACAGGGTGCGGCAGCGCATGCAGCCGGGCCGGCCTGCGCGCCTGCAGTTGCTTGTCGCTCAGTTCAGGCATAGAGGCCCTGCAGATACCAGCGCGGCACTTCGTCGGAAGCGAGCGGCGCCGACAGCCGCTCGCGGTACACCCACACCAGGCCGGCTTCGGGGCTTTCGGCGATGTAGTAGTCGCGCACCGCGGGGTGGCCGCCCTCTTCGGCCGTGCCGCCCCACCAGCCGGCCTCCAGCCGCTGCGGGCCGACCAGGCGGCGCAGCTTGCCGCGGTAATGCGGGTGGCCGTCGCGCATTTCGAGCGGCAAAGCTTCGCGCAGCAGCCAGGGCGGGTACAAGTCGTTGGGCTGGATGGCAGAGAGGGGCGCGTCGGCCTTTTTCAGTGCCGGCCGCCACGCCTGCATCGCCTCGGGCCGATGGTCGGCCTGCGCCACCGGCACCACCACCTGCTGCGCACCGAGCCGTGCACTGAGCCGCTCGACCAGTTCATGCAGCTTGTCGCCCTTGCGGTTGTCATCGGGCAAAAAGCTCGTGCTGGCGCCGGCCCAAGGCGAAGTTTCGAGCGAGCGCAGGCGCAGCCAGCTTGCGGGCGCGCAGAGCTGGGTCAGGGCCAGGCGCTCGCTCATGAGACGGCGCAGATGCGCCATGTCCTGCGTGGGCTCGGCGGTGCGTACGGTGATGCTCTGGTGCGGCGGCAGGTTGACGCCGTTGTAGCGCTTCAAGTCCAGCGTCCACTGCAGCTCGAGTGCGATCGCGCCACGTTGCCGTGCGCGCAGCCAGATCTGCAGCGACGCGAGCAGGCGGTTGGCCGACCACATGAGTTCGGGCGCACCCTCGGCCAGCGCAGGCAACTCGAGCTTCTGCTCGAACACGTCGGGCAGCGTGAGCCAGCGGTGCGGCTCGGGACGCAGGCCCCAGGCTAGGTCGAGCGCCTCGCGCAAGGCCTTGCCGAAGCGCCGCGCCAGCCCGCCGCGCGGCAGCGCCGCGACGTCGCCCCAGGTGCGACAGCCCAGGCGCTCCAGCACGTCGAGGTGGTCGCGCGCGGCCGTGAGCGTGTGCAGGGGCAAGGCGGCGGGTGTGTCGGCCGGCGGCTTCACGCCGGCCGCATAAAGACGCAGCCGCGCCAGCGCTATCAGGCTCGTGGCACCCTGCGCCTGCTGGAGCCGCTGCGCCGGCGTGGATGCCGAGAGCAGGCGCATCAAAGGCAGCCGCCCACCCCACAGCCGCTCGCAGGCCGACACCTCGAGCAGCAGCGCTTCGTCGAGCCAGGCTACGCGCGGCGTGTAGCCGAGCGCCCACCAGCCCAGCGCTTCCATGGGTGGAAGTGGCTGCTCCGGTTCAGGCTGCCATTGCAAGGCGATCCAGTGCATGGAGCCCCCTTTTGCGCAGATCGAGTCGCACCACGATGCCGCCGGGCGCTGCGGGCATCGCAACGCCTTGCTGCTGCAGCCGCACCTTGCGGCGCAGCTGGCTGGCAGCCAGCAGCGCCGTCATGCGCGCATTGCGGGCCGGCAGCGTCAATGGCGCGGCCAGCGGCGGGCCGCGGCGCTTGAGCAGGTGCACGTCCATCTGCCCTGCTTCGGCCGACACCACCTGCAACCGCAGCCGGGCCGGCGAGGCCGACTGCGCCACCGATTCGGGCCGGAACACGAACAACAAGCCTTCATGCTGCGCGGCCGCGAGCTGCAGCCGGCGCAACTCACCCACGCGCGCCTGCGGCAGCCATGCCAGCACGGCCGCCACGTCGGCGCAGCGCAGCGCCTGTTCGCAGGCCCACAAGCGTTGAGCCCCCCCGCTCGGCGCGCCGCGCACCCACATCAACGCCTCCACCGGCAACCCGCCCGCCGCGAGCGCGGGCCCAAAGGGTTCGTGCGGGGCGCCGATCAGCACCACCGGCCCGCCCCGCGCCGCCACCGCCTGCGCCAGCGCAGGCAGCAGCAGTTGCCACACATGCGCCTCGGGGGCCGACTGCAGCACCTCGGTCATGGCGCCGACCGGCCAGCCGCCTCCCGGCAACTGCGCATCGAGCGCGGCATGGCCGGAGCCGACAACCTGCGTGTCGGCTCCGCCCAGCTCGTCGCCGCGCCACATGTCGTGCCGCCCGGAGGTCAGAAAGGGGTCGAGGGAAGGAAGGCCCATGGGGTGCAATCGAATAACTGTATTTTTATACAGTATTTCGACAGCATGGGTTTTTCTTTTTGCATGCCCGCAGCGATCATTCAGGAACCTCGCCATGAATCTTCCTCCCCTGCGTCGATCCCGCTTTCTTCGTCTCGGCGCCGGGCTCGCCTTGGGCGCCACGCTGCCGCTTTCCGCCCTCGCCCAACCCCACCAGCCCACCCACCAGCCCACCCGCATGAACACCCGCCCCATTCCCGCCACTGGCGAAGCCCTGCCCGTGATCGGCTGCGGCACCTGGATCGGCTTCGACGTGGCGCCCGACAGCGCCGAGTACCGGCGGCTGCCGGGCGTGCTCGACGCACTCTTCGCCGCCGGCGGCAAAGTGCTCGACAGCTCGCCGATGTACGGCCGCTCCGAGGCCGTGACCGGCGACCTGCTCGCCGCGGCGAAGCAGCGCGACCAAGCCTTTCTGGCCACCAAGGTCTGGACGAGCGGCCGTGAGGCCGGCATCGCGCAGATGGAGCAGTCGTTTGCACGCCTGCGCGCTGAGCGCATCGACCTGATGCAGGTACACAACCTGGTCGACTGGCGCACCCACCTCACGACGCTGCGTGGCTGGAAAGAACAAAAACGCGTGCGATATATCGGCATCACGCACTACACCGCTTCGGCCTATG
>JBDUCH010000051.1:0-16538 GCA_040003555.1 Variovorax sp.
CGAGCTGGATCTTCGGATCGTCCACCGCGATGCGGCGATGGCAGGCCAGGCAGATCTCCAGGCCGCCGCCCAGCGCTGTGCCGTTGATGGCTGCCACGAAGGGCTTGCCGGAAGTCTCCAACAGGCGCAGCGTGCGGCTGAACGGGCCGGAGCTCGCCATCGACTCTTCCGCGGTACGGATGCCACGGATCAGGTCGAGGTCTCCGCCGGCCACGAACTCGGGTCGCGACGACGCGACGATCACGCCCTTGACCTGCGGGTTGGCGATGGCCTGGCGGACGGCTCCGTCGAACGCGGCGATGGAGGCCAGGTTCAGCACGTTCATGGGACGGTCGGCCACGTTCCACGTGAGGGTGGCGATGCCGTCGGCGTCAATTTGGTAGTCAATCATCGAATCATTTCTCCTGCGATTTCTGCGGCAATTTCTGTCAAGGGGCGCCGGCGCTCAGACGCGCTCGATGACCATCACCGAGCCCATGCCGCCGCCGACGCACATCGTCACCAGGCCGGTGGAGAGGTCGCGGCGTTCGAGCTCGTCGAGCAGGGTCGCCAGCAGCATGCCGCCGCTCGCGCCCAGCGGATGGCCCATGGCGATGGCGCCGCCATTCACGTTCACCTTGTCGTGCGGCACGCCGAGTGCCTCCATGAAGCGCAGCACCACGGCCGCAAAGGCCTCGTTGCACTCGAACAGGTCGATGTCCTTGGCCGACATGCCGGCGCGCTTGAGCGCCGCCTCGGCCGCAGGCGCCGGGCCAGTCAGCATGATGGTCGGCTCCGAGCCGACGGTGCCGAAGGACAGCACCCGCGCCCGTGGCCGCAGACCCTGCATCGCCGCGGCCTCCTTGGTGCCGATCAGCACGGCGGACGCACCGTCCACCACACCCGAGGAGTTGCCGGCATGGTGCACGTGCTCGATGCCGCCAAGCTGCGGGTAGCGGTGCAGCGCCATCGCGTCGAAGCCCATCTTCTCGCCCTGGACGCCGAAGGACGGTTCGAGCTGCGCGAGCGAGGCCATCGTGGTGTCGCCGCGCACGTGCTCGTCGTGGCCGAGGATCACCAGGCCGTTGACGTCGCGCACCGGCACGACCGACTTCGCGAAATAGCCCTCGGCCCAGGCCGCGGCGGCGCGGCGCTGGCTCTCGACCGCATACCGGTCGACGTCCTCGCGGCTGTAGCCATACAGCGTGGCGATCAAGTCGGCCGACACCCCCTGCGGCACGATGCGGTTGGCGATGGTGATCTGCGGATCGGTGATCCACGGGCCGCCGGCGGCCGCCATCGGCACCCGCGACATGCTCTCGACGCCGCCGCCGATCGCCAGCTCCGCCTGCCCGGCCTTGACCAGCGCCGACGCGAAGTTGCAGGCCTCCAGGCCGGAGCCGCAGAAGCGGTTGATCTGGATGCCCGGCACGGCCTCGTCGTAGCCAGCGGCGAACACCACCGCCTTGCCGATGTCGGCGGCCTGTTCGAGCACCGGCCCGGCGCAGCCGAGGATCACGTCGTTGACCTTGGAGGTGTCGAGCCCGTGGCGGTCGCGCAGCGCCTGCAGCACGCCGGCGGCAAGGCGCACGGGCGCGACTTCATGCAGGCTGCCGCTCGCGCGGCCACGGCCGCGCGGCGTGCGCACGGCGTCGAGGATGTAGGCTTCAGTCATCGGTGTCAGCTCTTTGAAAAACGAGGGAAAAGAAGGGCGATCAGGCGCCGGTGAAATGGGGCTTGCGGCGCTGCTGGAAGGCGGCGATGCCCTCTTGCAGGTCGGCGGTCGCGAACACCTTGCAAAGCTGGCGGCCTTCGTGCGCGACCATCGACTCAAAGTGGCCGCCCTCCAGCAGGATCTGCTTGGACAGGCGGAATGCCGCGGTCGGCCCGCCGGCGATGTTTTGCGCGAGCGCATGCGCCTCGGGCGCGACGCTGCCCTTGGCAACGGCGCGGTTGATGAGCCCTATGCGCGCGGCCTCCTCGCCGCTCACCATGCGGCCGGTATAGATCAGCTCGGACGCCAGGGCATGGCCGAGGCGGCTCAGGAAGAAGTAGTGGGCTCCGGTGTCCGGCACCATGCCGATGTGGCGGAACGGGCTGCCGAACAGCGCGTCCTCTTCGGCCACGCAGAGGTCGCAGCACAGCGCCAGGCCCAGCCCGAAGCCGAGTGCAGGGCCGGCCACCGCCGCGATCGTCGGCACCGGCAACTCGCGCAGCTTGCGGCAGAAAGGGCCGACCACGCTCGCGATCATCGCCATCGGGTCGTCGCCTGCCGGGTCGATGGAGCCGATGTCCCAGCCGGCCGAGAAGACGGTGTCCGCACCGCGGATCACCACGCAGCGCGCACCGGACTGCACTGCATCGTCGAGCAGCGCACCGAGCCGCTCGACATCTGAGGTGCGGAAACTGTTCTTCGGCTGCGCGAGGTCCAGCAGGAGGGTCGTGACGGCGCCGTCGACGACGAGCTGGATGCCGGCTTTCGCTGCCGGCGGGGCGGTCTGTGGCGTGGTGTCTGTCATGACTGTCACTGTCGCTTCGGGCACCTGCGGCGGGTATCGTCGCATCCGACGAATCAACCGCCACGCCAGCACTCACATGCGCTTGGCGACTTCCTCGAGCATGACCTCGGTGGCACCGCCCCCGATGGTCAGGATGCGCGCGTCGCGCACCATGCGCTCAATCGGCGTGCCCGTGATGTAGCCGGTGCCGCCATGCAACTGCAGGCAGCCATGCAGCACCTCCTGCAGGCTCTCGCACACGAAGGCCTTGACCATCGAGACCTCGCGCACGATGTCCTTGCCCTCGTCGATCATCTGCGCGCACGAATAGACCATGGTGCGGCAGGCGAAGGTCTTGGAGGCCATCCACGCCAGCTTGTTGCGCACCACCGGCTGCTCCCACAGCGACTTGCCGAAGGCCTGCCGCTGCTTGACGTAGTCCAGCGTCAACTCGATGCCCTTGGCCATCTGACCCACGCTCATGGCGCCGGCAACCAGGCGCTCGTTCTGGAAGGTGCTCATGATGTAGTAGAAGCCCTTGCCCTCCTCGCCCAGCAACGCGTCTTCGGGGAGCTTGAGGTCGTCGAGGAACAGCTCGGCCGTGTCGGACGCGCGCCAGCCGTGCTTGTCGAACTTGCGCGCGACCTTCAGGCCCGGATTGCCCTTCTCGACGATGAACAGCGAGATGCCGCGGCTGCCCTTGGCGGCCGGTTCGGTGCGGGCGGCGATGATGTAGATGTCGCCGTAGACGCCGTTGGTGATGTAGGTCTTGGAACCGTTGATCAGCCAGCCGTCGGGCGTGCGCACCGCGCGCGTCTTGATGCCCGCCACGTCGGAGCCCGCATGCGCCTCGGTCACGCAGATCGCGCCGATCTTCTCGCCGGCGCAGGCGGCCGGCAGGTAGCGCTGCTTCTGCTCGTGCGTGCCGCGGTGGGCGATGTGGCCGATCGACATGTCGCTGTGCACGGTGAAGGCGCTGGCCACGCCGCCGAAGGTGCAGCGCGAGATTTCTTCGCCCAGAATCACCGAACTCATGGCACCCAGTCCGCCGCCGCCGTATTCCACCGGATGGCGCATGCCCAGGAAACCCAGTTCGCCGAAGTCGCGGAACGCCTTGCGCGGGATCTCGCCGGCCTGCTCCCAGGCGTCGGCCTGCGGCACGATGACCTCCTCCACGTAGCGGCGCACCTGGGTGCGCACCATGCGCATGTCGTCGTCGAGCAGCTCGGGTTCGTTGAATTCGAATTCGGTCATTGGTGCATCCTCGTGTTTGGTGGCTTATTATAGACCGACGCGTCGGGCTATTTACAAGCACTCCAATGCAGCATGCCGATGCGAACGCCGGGCATCGCAGCAGTTACCATCGGCCGCCTTGCACCTGCCTGCGGCAGGCCCCGAAGATTCCAGCGAGAGAAGTACATGCCACGCGTTCGCGCCGACGACTACGATGCGAAGACCCAGTCCATCCTCGACAGTGCAGCCAGCCTGTTCGCGAAGGTGGGTTATCCGAACGCCAAGATGCAGGACATCGCCAAGGCCTGCGGTGCATCGAAGTCGATGCTCTACCACTACTTCCCGGCCAAGGACGACCTGCTCTTCGCGATGCTCGAAGAGCACCTGGAGAACCTGATCGCCAACATCGAGGAGATCGCCGCGCAGCCCGGCCCGGCGGCGCAGCGCTTCGGCAGCTTCGTGCAGGCGTACGCGCAGAAGTCGACGCAGTCGCGTCGCCGCCACCTCAGCGCGATGAACGACCTGAAGTTCCTGCCCAAGAACCTGCAGGCGCCGCTGCTGCAGCTCGAGACGCGCGTCACCGGGCTGGTTGCCGATATGCTGCGGGAGCTGAACCCGAAGCTCCCCGACGACGCCTACAAGCCCTACACCATGCTGCTGGTCGGCATGCTCAACTGGACCGACACCTGGTACAAGCCCGGCGGCACGATGAAGCCGCAGGAACTGTGTGAGCGGATCTCGCGCCTGTTCCTCACCGGCTTCCTCGCGGAAAAGGCCTGAAAGAGCCTGCGCCGGTCCGCGTGCGTCAGGCGACCTGGCGCGCCCGGCCTTCCCAGTGGGCCTCGCGCAGCTTGTACTTGAGCAGCTTGCCGGCCCCCGACACCGGCAGCTCCGTGCGGAACTCGACGCTGCGCGGGCACTTGTAGCCGGCGATGAGCTGCTTGCAGTGCGCCATTACCGCCGCCGCGTCAACCGACGCGCCCGGGTGCAGCACCAGCACCGCATGCACCCGCTCGCCCCACGCGTCGTCGGGCACGCCGAGCACGGCGCACTGCGCCACGCCGGGCAACGAGAGCACCGCGTTCTCGACCTCGGTCGAATAGACGTTCTCCCCGCCGGTGATGATCATGTCCTTGAGCCGGTCGACAATGTGGAGCAACCCCTCGGCGTCGACACGGCCACCGTCGCCGGTGCGCATCCAGCCGTCCTGCAGCGCCTGTGCGGTGGCCTCGGGCAGGTTCCAATAGCCCAGCATCACGCCGGGGCCGCGCAGCCAGACCTCCCCGACCTCGCCCCGTGCGCACTCGCTGCCGTCCGGCCGCGCGATGCGGACCTCCATGCAGGCGGTCGGCAGCCCGGCCGCCAGGTGCCGACCCTGGGCGCGGCTGTCCTCGCCATGACACCAGGCCGGCAGCGCGACCGCGATGCCGGAGGTCTCGGTCATGCCGTAGAACTGCGTCAGACCGACGTGCGGCAGCCGTTCTATGGTCTGCTCCAGCAGCGTGCCATCGATTGACGAGCCCCCGTAGTAGAGCCGCTCCAGGCTGTCGAGCGTACGGCCGGCGAGTGCCGGATGGTCGATCAGGCGGCGGATCATGGTGGGCACCAGGGCGGCCTCCACCACGTGTTCGCGTTCGATCGACTCGATGAAGGCGGCCGGATCGAAGGCCGGCAGCATGACCTGCGTGTCCTGCGCCACCATGGCCTGCAGCGTCACCGCCAGGCCAGCCACATGGAACATCGGCAACGCGTGCAGGCAGGCGACGCCCGGCGCGCGCTGCCCGATGGAGATCGACGCCAGCGTGGTGGTGTAGAGGCCGCCGTGCGACAGCAGCACGCCCTTGGAACGGCCGGTGGTGCCGCCCGTGTAGAACAGCACCGCGGCGGCGTCGCCCTGCCGGTGCGTATCGGCCACGGGCTCGGCGCCGGCGATCAACGCCTCGCCGGAGAGCAGTCCGTCGGGCGGAGCAGCGTCGCCGATATGGATCACGGTCTCGAGGGCCGGGACTTGCGCCTGAAGCGCGGCCACCATCGGCGTGAACGTGTCGTCGACCACCAGCACGCGCGTGCCGCTGTCGATCAGCGAAAACGCGATCTCCGCCACGCTCCATCTGCAATTGACGGGCGCGAGCACGGCGCCAGCCCACCAGGTCGCGTAGCAGATCTCGAGGCAACGATCGCTGTTGAGGCTCAGCAGTGCCACCCGGTCGCCCACCAGCACGCCCAGCCCCTGCAGAGCGCCGGCCAGGCGTTCGACACGGTCGGCGAGTTCGGCATAAGAGGTGCGGCGCTGCGCGCACACCACGGCGGTGCGGTCGGGGTGTTCACGGCGCGCCTTGTGCAAGGCCTGGGTCAGATGCATGGTTGTCTCCTCATGTCGATGGGAGGCCGCAGTGTCTGTGCGCACCGGCGCTGCCATATCGTCTGATCCGACGAAATCGCAGCGCGCCCGCTCGCGAAGAATCAAACGGTCGAATCGACACGCATCAACCCGTTTGGAGACAAGCCCATGCAGACACCCCGCGTAGTTCCTTATGGCCAACCCGGCTTCATGGCCGCGTACGGCGAGGTCTGGAGCAGCGGCGATGCCGCCCTGCTTGCCACCTGCTTCAGTGAAGACGGCCGCTACGTCGAGTCGAGCTACCAGCACAGCTACGACGGGCGCCAGGAGATCATGCGCTTCTCGAAGTTCATGCACGCGTTCTCGAGCGAACTCAAGATCGAGTACCTGAGCGAATGCGGCACGGCCGACGGCTTCGCGCTCGAATGGCTGTGGAGCGGTCTGGCCGATGGCCCGATCCGCATCGACGGTGTGGTCTACCCGGTGGCGAAGAAGCGCTACGAGATCCCCGGCGTCGCGATCTGCCGCGCCAACGCTCGCGGGGAGATCAGCTACCACCGCGACTACTACGACCTGCTCACGCTGATGCGGCAGCTGGGGATCGCGAAGGCGGCCGCCTGAGCGGCTGCGCGCTGCAAGGCGCAGCCGCGCCGATGGCGATGTGGAGCCCCGGGCGCTCAGGCCAGCACGCCGCAGCGGCGCGCGACCGCGATCGCCTCCATGCGGTTGCGCACGTCGAGCTTGACGTTGATGTTGCGCAGATGGGTGCGCACCGTCGTCTCGGCGACAAACAGGCGTTCGGCCATCTCGTCGTTGGACAGGCCCTCGGCCACGAGCGCGAGCACCTGGATTTCCTTGCGCGTCAGCAGTTCGCTGGCGCCGGCGGTGGCCACGGGCTGGCGCGGTGGAGCCCCGGCCGCCGGCTCCGCACCGGCGGGCGCGGCATCGCGCAGCAACTGGTCGATGAAGGCGGTGGCCGCGTCGCCGCCCTCTTCCAGCAACACGGTGGGCACCGCGCGCAGTTCGCGCAGCATCGCGAGCAACAGGCGCCCCTCGTCGAGGAAGGCGCGCACATAGCCTTCCGCAGCCGCAAAGCGCACCGCTTTCGCCAGCACGCGCATCGCCTTGTTGCGCTGATCGTCGCGGTAGAGCGCCTGCGCCAGCAGCAGCCGCAGGGTCAGCGCGCGGCGCTCGCGCTGCGCCCGCTCGGCCGCATCGAGTTCGCTGCGCAGGCTGTGCACGACGTCGGCCGCGTGGCCGCTGTGCACCGACCAGCGCGCCAGCGCCAGTTCATGCGTCTCGACCTCGTTGGCGCGCAACGAGAGCTGCGACACCCGGGCCCAGAGCAGCTTGTCGCCGCAGCGGTCGAGTTCGGTCCGTGCGCGCGCGAGCCGGTCCTCGACCACCAGCATGCGAACGCGTTCCAGCCGCGCCGACGCCACCACCCGCGGCAGGGCGTCGCGGTGGCCGATGTGCTCGAGTTCGGTCAGCAGTTGCTGCGCGCGGTCGCCGTCGCCGCGGCTGTGGGCGATGCGGGCCATCACGACGTGCGCGATGATCAACTGGTCCGGAATGCCCACGCGCCGGATCAGCGGGATGTACACGGCGAGCAGGCGCTCGGCCTGCGCGCACTGGTCGGCCTCGTACAGCGCCTCCGCCAGCAGCACGCCGGCCATCGCATTGCCGTTGGTGGCGCGAGACGCATCGACGGTGCCGGCGCTCACCGCCAGCTTCAGCCGCGGGATGGCCTTGCGCAGGCGCCCCTGCGTCAGGTCCACCGCGCCTTCGACCGCATCGGACAGCGTGAAATTGAAGCTGCTGCTGTGCTCGGGCCGGTGGCTGCGCACGGCATCGGCGAAGCGCAGCGCCTCGTGGTAGCGCCCGGCGATCATCGCCAGGTTGGCCAGGATCACCTGGAGAAAGCCGCGCACGAAGGCCACGCTCTGTGGCAGGCCGTCGAGCAGCGCGGTGGCCAGTGGCATCGCCTCGTCGATGCGGTCGGTCAGCACCATGAACAGCGGGCGCATGGCCTCGCGATGCGCGCGGACTTCTGCCGACGGGTCGGCCCGCGCTTCGAGCCGGTCGAGCAGCGTGGCCGCTGCGCGTGGCCCGTGCGCAAAGCACACCGCCCAGGCATGCACCACCCGCAGCACCGGATGGGCGTCGAGCGCGCCACGTTCGAGCAGCGGATCGAGCCAGCGCGACAGCAGCCGCACCCGGCCCTGGTCGAGCAGCCCCTGCGCGTGAGAGGCCAGCAGCGGCAGCGCCAGCGACAGGTCCTGCGCCGCCAGCGCATGCTCAATCGCGGGAACGGGGCGCCCCTGGTCGAGGAACCATCGCGACGCCGCGCGGTGCAGTTCAGGCACCTCCTGCGGGTGCTGGCGCAGCAACTCGGCGCGCAGAAACTCCGCGAACATCGCGTGGTAGCGGTAGCCGCCGCCATCGGCCTGCACGGGGATGAGGAACAGGTTGGCCTGGTCCAGCGCATGCAGCATCGCGGCGCTGTCGGTGCGCGCGCAGATCACGTTGCAGAGCGCGGCGCTCAGGTCGCCCAGGATGCTGGTGCGCAGCAGGAAGCCGCGCACGTCGTCGGTCTGGCGCGAGAGCACGTCCTCCACCAGGTAGTCGACCACCGCCGCGTTCGAGCCCGAGAAGCCGGCGATGAAACGGCCCGGCTCCTCGCGGTCCTCGAGCGACACCGAGGCCAGCCACAGCGCCGCCGCCCAGCCATCGGTGCTGCGGTGCAGGCGCACCACGTCTTCCTGCGCCAGCGCCAGGCCGCGGCGCTGCCGCAGGAAACCTTCGGCCTCGGCCACCGAGAAGCGCAACTGCGCGGGCTGCACCTCCAGCAGTCGGCCGCGCGCGCGCAACCGGCCCAGGCTCAGCTCCGGCACGCCGCGCGAGCCGACCACCAGTTGCACGCCGCGCGGCAACTGGTCGATCAGCTCGTTGACGAGCCCCACCACCGCCGGGCTCTGTAGCACCTCGAAGTCGTCGAGGAACAGCGCGAAGGGCACCGGATGCGCGGCCACCCGATCGATCAGCGCAAAGGCCATGTCGTCCGGCCCGGCGCCCTCGGTGGCCGACGCGGCGCGCGCCAGCCCCGGCACCAGCGGATCGAGCGCGGCCGCCAGCACGCCGAGGAAGCGGCCCACGTCGTTGTCGGCACGGTCGAGCGTGAGCCAGGCGGTCGGCACGCCGGTTTCGTCGAAGCGGCGCCGCACCTGCAGCATGACGGTGGTCTTGCCGAACCCGGCGGGAGCGCGCAGCAGCACGAGCTTGACCGCGCCAGCGTTGAAGATGGCCTCGCAGACCTCGGTGCGGGCGACCTCGAAGGGCGTCGGCTGCGGCGCGTTGAGCTTGGCACCTAGCGGTGAAGCCAGGCCCGCCTCACGCCATGGCATCAGCGGCATCAGCTGTGCAGGGGTGGTCGGGAAACGGGGCTCGAACATGGCACGAGCTTACGCGCGGGCTCCAGAAATCGGCATTGGGCCATCCCTAGGTTCGCGCATAGAGCGTCACCACGCACGCGCCGCCGACACCCAGGTTGTGCTGCAGGGCCAGGCGTGCGCCCTCGAGCTGCCGCGCACCGGCCTGCCCGCGCAGTTGCCACACCAGTTCGGCGCATTGCGCCAGCCCGGTGGCGCCCAGCGGATGCCCCTTGGAGAGCAACCCGCCGGAGGGGTTGGTCACGACCTTGCCGCCGTAGGTGTTGTCGCCGTCCGCGATGAACTGCTCGGCCCCGCCCTCGGGTGCAAAGCCCAGCGCCTCGTAGGTGATGAGCTCATTGGCCGTGAAGCAATCGTGCAGTTCCACGACCGGGATGTCCTCGGGGCCGATGCCGGCCGCCTCGTACACCTGGCGTGCGGCGTTGCGTGCCATATCGTAGCCGACCAGCTTGCGCATGTCGTTCTCGTCGAAGCTGCTGTTGCCGTCGGTCGTCATGGCCTGCGCCCGGATGACCACGCTGCGATCGAGCCCGTGCCGCTTCGCGAATTCCTCGGAGCACAACACCGCCGCAGCGCCACCGCAAGTGGGCGGGCAGCACTGCAGGCGCGTGAGCGGGTCGAAGACCGGCGGCGACGCCATCACCTCGTCGAGCGTGAGCGGCGCGCGGAAGATGGCGTTCGGGTTGTGCTGTGCATGCCGGCGCGCCTTGACGGCGATGCGCGCGAAGGTTTCGGGCCGTGTGCCGTAGAGCTGCATGTGCATGCGGCCCGCACCGCCGAAGAGCTGCGCCGCGATCGGCGCCTGCGGGTCGGTGCCTTGCGTCGCCCGCATCGCATCGAGGAAGCGCTGCGAGGGATCGGGCCGGTCGGCATAGTGCACGCCGAGGGCGCCGCGCTGCATCTGCTCGAAGCCCAGTGCGAGCACGCATTCGGCCGCCCCGCTCGCGATCGCCTGGCGCGCCAGGTAGAGCGCGGTCGAGCCGGTGGCGCAGTTGTTGTTGACGTTGATCACCGGCACGCCGGTGAGGCCCAGGTGATAGATCGCCGCCTGGCCGCTGCAAGAATCGCCGTAGACGAAGCCGGCGTCGACCTGCTCGATGCGCTGGTAGTCGACGCGCGCATCGGCCAGCGCCGCCTTCGCGGCCCGTGCGCCGAGCAGCGGATACGGGTCGCTGGCGCCCGGCTTGGCGAAGGGGATCATGCCGACGCCGGCCACGTGCACGGCCCGGGTCATGGGGCGATGCGACCCTGTGCGAGTCCTGCAATGGTGATCTGGAGCAGCAAAGAGGTCTCCTTCGAAGTGCAACGGAGCCTTCGGCGACGCTCCCGCTGACCTTCCTGGGTGATGCACACGGACACGGTGCAGACCACGCTACCTTAAGGACTCGGATCGCGCCGGGAATCGTCCGATCCGACGATTCACCGCGCGGGCGCGCACGTCTTCCAGCGGCGCCGCTCCAGAAAGAGCCGCGCGTCAGTCGACAGGCTTGAAGGACAGCGTGGCGGGGTTCGCCCGAAGGAGCACCAGCTTCTGCAGCGAGAGGTGGTTGGTCGGGCTGAACGAGACGGGTGACGACATCACGCCGGTGTCGAAGTCCTTGAGCCCGTCGAGCTGCGTCACGGTGCAGGCCCAGGTCAGTGCCTTGCCGCAGCGGTTGAAGGCCTCGAACATCGTCTTCGCGCCGGCATAGCCGGTGAAGGTGAAGCGGTTGACCTTGGCGAAGTCGTCCGGGCTGAGCAGCGCCTTCGCCTTCTCCATGAAGGCCTTGCCCTTGTCGCTCTCCTCCGCCACCACGTAGTCGAGCACGTAGACGTTGTCGCCAGCGCTGCCCATGAGCTTGAGCGCGACCGGCACGCGCGACACGTACGAGATACCCATCGGGATCTTCAGGCCCAGGCGTTCCAGTTCCTTGGCCATGGCGACGTTTTCGCCGACCACGCCGCCGGCATACAGCACCTCGGCGCCCGCGCCCTTGGCGCGCAGCATCTCGGAGGAGAAGTCGACCTGGCCCTTCTTGTAGACCGCGGTCGAGACAACGTCGAGCTTCTTCGCCTTCTGCGCGGCCTCGAAGCCCTGGCGCGACAGGTCGCCGTACTCGTCGTCCTGCGTCACCACCGCCCACTTCTTGCCGGGGTAGCGGCTGGCCAGCGCGGTGGTCAGCTGCTCGGCCACCAAAGGATGCTTGGTGCCGAACACGAACACGTTCTTGACCGTCGGCGTGTGCAGGTCGTCGGAGAAGCTGATGGTGCTGATGGCGGGCACGCCCAGTTCCTTGACCAGCGGCAGTGCCGCCTGCCCCTGGCCGCTGCCCGACAGCGAGGTCAGGGCGAACACCTTGTCGACAGTGACCAGCTTGCGCACGCCCTGGATGGTGCGCGAGACCACGTAGCCGTCGTCCTCGGAGATGAGCCGCAGCTTGCGGCCGTGGATGCCGCCGGCGGCGTTGGCCTCGGCCACGGCCAGCTTCACACCGATGTTGTGCGCCACGCCCAGCAGCGCGGGCGGCCCGGTCAGCGGCAGGATGTCGCCGATCACGATCTCGGTGTCGGTTACGCCCTGCTGCTGCGCGAGCGCGGGCAGCGCCCAGCCCGTGCAGGCCAGGCAGAGGGCGGCGATGGCGGTCTTCTTGAATGTCATGGGTGTCTCCGTTGTCGTTAGAAAGAAGCTGCGCCTTCAGTAGCGCAGCGGCCAGTGGATCCAGCGATGGCGCAAGTCGTGCCACATGCCCAGCAATCCGCGCGAGTCGAAGCGCAGGAAGGCGATGATGGCGATGCCGTACAACATGCTCTTGACCTCGTGCGCGCTGGTGGTCAGCACCTCGGCATAGCGCCCGCCGAGCAGGCCGAACAGTGCGGCGACCACTTCGGGTAGCGTGACGATGAAGACGGTGCCCAGCACGGCTCCCAGCACCGAGCCGACACCGCCCACCACGATGATCGCGAGCGCCTCGATGCTCAGCAGGAAGGGGAAACCCTCCACCGTGACGAAGTTGATGTAGATCGCCATCAGCGCGCCGCCGATGCCGGTGATGAAGGCGCTGATGACGAACGCGACCAGCTTGTAGCGCCACAGGTTGATGCCCATGGCGCGTGCCGCGATGTCGTTGTCGCGGATGGCCACGAAGGCGCGGCCCAGCCGGGTGCGGCGGATGTTCAGCACGACCAGCACGGTGAGCACGGCGATGGCGAGGCACAGGCCGTAAAGCGCCTTGTCGTCGGCCAGACTGACGCCGAAGATGGTCGGCCTGGGCACCTGGATGCCGCGCGCCGCGCCAGTGAACTTGCCACCCGCGAGGATCACCGCGCTCACGATGAAGGAGAAGGCCAGCGTCGTGATCGCCAGATACAGGCCCTTGAGCCGCAGCGACGGCACGCCGACGACCAGCCCCGCGATCGCCGGCACCACGCCCGCCATGCCGAAGGCCAGCAGCGGATGCCAGCCGAGCCGACTCACCGCGATCGCATAGCCGTAGGCGCCGAGCATCAGGAAGGCGACATGGCCGAGCGAGATCAGCCCCGTGAAGCCGGTCAGCACGTTGAGCCCCAGCACCGCGACCAGCGTGAAGAGGATCACCGTCACGTGCGACAGCAGGTAGGCGTTCGCCACCCACGGCAGCACGACCAGACCGGCCAGCAGGATGGCCGCCCAGGTCTTGACCAGCCGCGAATCCGTCAGCGCGACCAGCTCGCTGAAATCCTGTTTGAAGAAACCGCTGCGCATCAGACCCTCTCGATCTCACGTTCGCCGAACAGGCCGAAGGGCCGGACCATCAGCACCACCAGAATCAGCAGGAAGCCCGCGACTTCCTTCAGCGTCGACGACACGTAGCCACCCACCAGGTTCTCGACCACGCCGATCACCAGGCCGCTGATGCCCGAACCGATCACCGCGTCGAGCCCGCCTAGCACGGTGGCGGGAAAGGCCTTGAGACCGAGCGCGAACAGCTCGGGCGACAGGTTGTAGATGACGGCGAAGAACACGCCCGCCAGCCCGGCGAACACCGACGAGGCCGCCCAGGCCACGGCCTGGACCTGCGCCGTCGACACCCCCATCAGGCGTGCCGTCTTCTCGTCGGCGGCGACCGCCCGCATCGCGATGCCGAAACGGCTGCGCTGGAAGAAGAGCCACACACCCAGCACGCACAGCAGCAGCACCGCCACCACGCCCAGCTGGCTGCTGCGCATGCCGATGCCGCCGAAGCGCAGCACCGCATCGGCTGCGCCCACGTCGAGCTTCTGCGGCGAGGCGCCCCAGACCAGGATGACGAGCGAGCGCAGCACCACCGCCAGGCCGATCGTGACCAGCACGGCCGAGAACACCGGTTCGCCCAGCATCGGCCGCATCACGACGCGCTCGATCAGCAGCCCCACCGCGATCCCACCGACGACCGCCATCGCGACCACGCCAAGTGCGCCGGTGCCGAAGGTGGTGCTGAAGGACCAGGACAGGTAGGCGATCAGCATGCCCACCTCGCCCTGCGCGAAATTGACCAGGCCCGTGGCCTTGTAGATGACCGAGAAGGCCATGGCGATCAGCCCGTAGATGGCACCGATCACCAGCCCCGAGATCACCAGTTCAGACAAGTAACCCATCATGCGGCCCCTCCATAGATCTGTTCGAGCTCGCGTGCGAACTTCTGGTTGATGAGGCCGCGCCGGACCTTCTGCGTGGCCGTGAGTTCGCCGTCGTCGTGGTCGAGTTCCTTCTCGAAGATCACGAAGCGGCGGACGTTCTCGACCCGTGCGAAACGCGCGTTCACGGCGTCGACCACGCCCTGCACGAGTTCGTGCACCTCCGGCAGGCCGGCCAGCGACTTGTAGGTCGTGTACTGCAGATTGCGCTCGCCGGCCCAGCGGCCCACGGTGTCGAAGTCGATCTGGATCAGGCCACCGAGGAACTTGCGGCCCTCGCCGACGACGATCGCCTCGCGCACGAAGGGGCTGTCCTTGAGCGCGTTCTCGATCTCGGAGGGCGCGATGTTCTTGCCCCCGCTGGTGATGATGATGGCCTTCTTGCGGTCGACCACCGCGATCTCGCCGTCGCGCACGACCTCGACGATGTCGCCGGTGGCCAGCCAGCCTTCGGCGTCCAGCACGTCCTGCGTTCCTTTGTCGTCGAACAGGTAACCCTTGAACACGCCCGGCGAGCGCACGAACACTTCGTTGTCCGGCCCCAGCTTCCATTCGGTCCCGGGCAGCGGCACACCGCAACTGCCGGCGACGTTGGGCCGGTCCGGCAACTGCACGAAGGCGAGGCCGCCGCATTCCGTCAGGCCATAGCCCTGCCCCACCGGCAGGCCGATGATGTCGAAGAAGCGCAGCGTCTCGGGCGACACGGAGGCGCCGCCGCACATGCGCGTGTGGCTGCGGTTCAGCCCCATGTGGCGCTGCATGTTCCGATAGAGCAGCGCATGCCAGAAGCAGAACTCCAGCCGGTCGGCCCAGCCGACGCGCCCGCCCGCAGCGGCGCGCCGGTCCGACAGCACGCGCCCGCGCCGCATGCCCTGGCGGAAGATCGCGAGCGGGATGCGCCCGCTGTCCTTCATGCGGAATTCGAAATTCTGCTGCAGCTTCTCCCAGATGCGTGGCACGCCGAGGAAGAAGGATGGCGCGATCTCGCGGATGTTGGTCGAGACCGTGTCGATCGACTCGGCGAAGTTCACGCAGCCGCCAGTCAGCAGGTGCATCACCGTCGAATAGCTGCGCTCGGCCACATGGCACAGCGGCAGGTAGCAGACCGACTCGAAACGCTTGCCCAGCATGCCGCGCGCCGATGCATAGGCATGCGTGCCATAGACGAAGTTGCGGTGGGTCAGCATCGCGCCCTTCGGTGGTCCGGTGGTGCCCGAGGTATAGACCAGGATGTTCACGTCGTCAGGCTGCAGCGAGGCAATGGACGCGTCCAGGCGCTGCGCGGCCAGCGGGTCTTCCGCCTCCAGCTGGCGGCCGAGTTCGAGCAGCGTCTCGAAGCTGTGCGGCCGGCCGGGTTCGTAGCGGCGCAGGCCCTTCATGTCGACACAGAAGACGTGCGCGAGGAAGGGCAGGCCCTCCTTCATCGCGTCGAGCACCTTGTCGGTCTGCTCCTGGTCGCCGGTGATCGCGACCTTGGCCTGGCAATGGCGCGCGATGTACTGCACCTCCGGCCAGGGGTTGGTCGGGTAGATGCCCACCACCTGCACTCCGAGCATCTGCGCGCCGAGGTCGGCGAAGAACCAGGCCGGAACGTCCTCGGCCGCGATGACGATGCGATCGCCGCGCACCAGGCCCAGCTTCATCAGGCCCAGCGCGACATGGCGTGCCGCGGCTTCGTAGCCGGCCCAGGTCGTGCCCTGCCAGACGCCGTGGTTCTTCTCGCGCAGCGCAACCTGATCGCCGCGCGTGCGGGCATGGGCACGCAGCAATTCGGGCAGCGTGGCATCGCCGCGCGCGAGCCGGTCGTTCGAGACGATGTCGTCAGCCATGTGTCGCTTCTCCTCCCAGGTAGGCCGCCAGCACCCGCGGATCGGCCGCGACCTGCTGCGGCGCGCCCTCGGCGATCAGGCAGCCGAAGTCGAGCACGTATATGCGGTCCGACAGGTCCATCACGACCTGCATGTCGTGTTCGATCATCAGCACCGACACACCGAATTCGTCGCGGATGTCGAGCGTGAAGCGCGCGATGTCCTCCTTCTCTTCGCGGTTCATGCCGGCCACGATCTCGTCGAGCAGCAGCAATGCCGGCTCGCAGGCCAGCGCGCGGCCGAGCTCTACCCGCTTCTGCTGGCCGTACGCCAGCTGCGACACCGGCTTGTCGCGCAGTTCCTCGATCTCCAGGAACTCGATGATCTGTTCGACCTTGCGGCGCGCGGCGATCTCGGCGTTGCGCGGCCGGCCCCAGAACAGCAGCGACTCGAGCACGCTGTAGTCGAAATGCACGTGGCGCCCGATCAACAGGTTCTCGACCACCGTGCCGTGGCGGAACAGCGCAAGGTTCTGGAAGGTGCGGCCGATGCCCGCGGCCGCATAGTCGGACGACTTCAGCCGCGCCGTGTCCTCCCC
>JBDUCH010000317.1:0-4880 GCA_040003555.1 Variovorax sp.
GCCCAGCCCCAAGCCCCAAGCCCCAAGCCCCAAGCCCCAAGCCCCAGGCGACAGGCGACAGGCGTCAAGCAGAACGCCGGCTCCGCGACTTGCGGCTCAGCACCAGCGCGATGCCTCCCAGGATCGCCACCGAGGCGGCAGCCAGCCTCGGCGTGATCGCTTCCGACAGGAACAGCACGCCCCCGAACGCGGCGATCAGCGGCACCGACAACTGAACGGTGGCGGCCCGCATGGCCGAAAGCCCGCTCAGCGCCGCGTACCAGATGACATAACCGATACCGGAGGTGAGCGCGCCGGAAGCGATGGCCAGGCCGACGCCCCTCGCGTCAGCGTGGGCTTGGAGCGCAAGAAGCAGGCTCAGCACCAGTGCCAGCGGCGCCGCCCGCGTGAAATTGCGCGCCGTGGCGGCCAGTGGGTCGGCCACGCCGCGGCCGCGCAACGAGTAAACGCCCCACGCCACCCCGGCCAGCGCCATCAGCACGGCGCCGGGTAGCGGCGGCGCGGCGACGCCCGGGGACACCAGGTAGACGAGGCCGGCCACCGCCAGGGCGAAACCGAACCATGCAACGGGCCCGAAGCGCTCGCCGGAGCCCAGGCCGGCACCCAGCATCGTGAGCTGAACCGCGCCGAACAGGATCAGCGCGCCCGTTCCTGCAGGCAGGCTGAGGTAGGCGAACGAGAAGAACGCCGCATAGGCGAACAGCATGACGGCCGCGAGCCAGTCGACACGGCCGGTCGGAGACGGCTGCGACCTGAACCGCACCACGAGGGCGAGCGTGATCGCACCGGAAACCAGCCGGATGCTGCCGAAGCTGGCCGGATCGATGCCGCCTCGCTGCAACGCAAGCCTGCACAGCAGCGAATTGGCCGCGAATGCGAGCATGGCCGCCGCAGTGAGGACTAGGATCTGCAGGCCCGATCGACCGCCCCGCTCTTCAGGCATGCGTTGCCACCAGGAAGGTGGCCCAGGCCAGCAGCGCGAACCCGAGCGGCGCGCTGAGGCGATGGCCCCAGCGGACGTTCTTTTCCAGCGCCATGACGGCGGCCAGCAAAAGCATCCAGCCCAGGCTGCCAGTGCCGAGCGCGAACATCAACAGCATCAGCGCCCAGCAGCAGCCGACGCAGAACAGGCCGTGGTGCAGGCCCAGCGCGAACGCATGGCGGGCCTGCGCCTGCCCCCGCCAGTGCTCGATGACGAAACTCAGCGGCGTGCGGCACTTCTCCAGACACCTGTGCTTGAGGCTGCTGAACTGGAAGGCACCGGCCAGTGCAATGGTCGCGGCACCGATCACCCAGCCATGCCAGGCCAGCGTGGGCGCGCTGGCGAGCAGAGCCAGCACTCCACTGTGGAGCGCGTGCGCCAACAGCCCGAATGCGCCCCACACCGTCATGTAGCCCAGCCCCAGCATCACGAGAAGGCGCGCATGATCCGGGCGCCCCGCGGTCAACCGGTCGAAGGCGTTGAACAGCGGCAGCGTGGTCGGCAGCATCATGGCCGCCGTCATGAGGATCCACGCTGCGGCGTAGAGCACCGCGGGCACGACCACGTCGCCAGCTGGAACGACCCGGCACAGGAACGCTGCCGGCCCCGAGGCGGTCCAGTCGCCGTGTTCGAGATAGCGCCCGTAAGGGCTGCGCGCCCAAGCCCACAGCACCGCCCATGCGAGCGCGATCAACGCCGCAAGAACCGGCACGAACACGCGACGGTGACGGGAGACGTTGCGCGGCGGCGAGCCGGCCGCCGGGTTCATTGGGCAACCTTCGTGCTTCGCACTGCGGTGCGAGCTTGCTGGGGGCGGCCCGGCGCGGCGCTCATGCGTCGAAGACGAAGGTGCTCTGCAGCGCGTTGTGGTTCTTGATGTCGAGGTCGATGCCGAGGGCGGCGTTCTTGGAGCGATAGGTCGGAGCCTTGCCGACGAACACCGGCGCGCCTGGAACCGTCGAGAACACGGTGTCGGAAAGCGTGGTCTGGCCGCCGGTCGCGCCACGGTAGGGTTCAAGTTCGGCGTAGTAGTCCTTGCCGATCTCCAGTTCGCCCTTGCCATCGTTCACGGTGAAGCGGATGGGCGCCCGCTCGACCGACACGACCTGGCCGATGAGCTTGGCCAGGTCGGCGACCGGCCCGCCGGCCTGCCCGGTGTAGACCTTGAGCAGCGCCTCCTCCTGCGCCTTGGAGGCGTTTTCGTCGACGAAGATCGCCGCCGTCCAGTTGCCTTCCAGGATGTTTCCGGGCACGTGCGCCACGGCCGCAATGGTGTTGCCGCCGACATCGAGGCCGTCGATCGTTCCCTTGTCGATGCGCCACGCGACGATCGTGTCGCAGGTACCGTTGTCAGGATCCTCGCCAATCCAGCAGGGACACAGGACGTTGCAGTTGCATACCTCGAGCAGGCGACCTTCCAGGTGATAGCTCATACGAACCTCCGTTCAAGAAGCCACACGAACACGGACTTGTCGCCGCGATTCGGCGGCAAGGGGGCATTGATCCTACGCTTCGCGACGGATCAAGTCGAGCTAGCTATAAGGACGACTCAGAGCATGAGCGCGACCGACGCTTCCAGGTGCTCGGAAGGCGCGCGCCGGAACCCCGAGCGCGCAAAACGCTGCAGCCGCCCGACCACGAAGGCGGTGAGCGCAGAGGCCCGCACTTGCGCGTCGACAGTGGGCGTGGTCGAGCCCTCGTCCGCCGCGGCGCCGCGCAGGGCCTGGCGCAATGTCGATTCGATCTTGTCGAAGAACTGGTTCATGCGGCTTTGCAACCGCTCGTTCTCGTAGACCAGCGCATCGCCGACCATCACGCGCGTCATGCCCGGGTTTTTCTCGGCGAACTGCACCACCATCGAGATCACCCGTGCGGCCTGCTCCCGGCCCGGCGCGTCGCGCTCGGTGATCTGGTTGACCAGGCTGAACACGCTCTGTTCGATGAAGTCGATCAAACCCTCGAACATCTGCGCCTTGCTGGCGAAGTGGCGGTACAGCGCGGCCTCGCTCACCTCCAGCCGCGCCGCCAGCGCCGCCGTGGTCACACGTTCGGCGCCCGGCTGCTCGAGCATGGCCGCCAGCGCCTGCAGAATCTGCACGCGCCGCTCGCCCGGCTTGGGCCGCTTGCGCGTCGCGGCCGGAGCGGCCTCGGCCGGGATGGCATCACCAGGGGCGCTCATCTCTTCGTGCTGCATGATTGTGGCGAAAAAGTGTAATTAAATGATTCTCGCACAGCGTTAGTGAGTGCGTGCCAACATCTTTCTGCGCGGGCTCACAGAGAATGCACGACTTCACGAAATGCTTGCACCAAACATGAGCCACAACATCCTGGTGACCGGCGGAGCCGGCTTTATCGGCAGCCACACCTGCGTCGCGCTCGCCGGGGCGGGCTACACGCCCTTGATTCTCGACAACTTGGGCAATAGCGACGTGCGCGTGCTGGAGCGGCTTGCGGCCATCACTGGCCGGACGCCGATGTTCATCGAAGGCGACGTGCGCGACCGTGCGCTGCTGGATCGCCTGTTTCAAGAAAACGTCATCTCGGGCGTCATCCATTTCGCCGGCCTCAAGGCGGTCGGCGACTCGGTGGCCGACCCGGTGCGCTACTACGACAACAACGTGAACGGCACGCTGGTGCTGGCTGCAGCCATGCAGGCAGCGGGCGTGAAGACGCTGATCTTTTCGTCGTCGGCCACCGTGTACGGCGACCCCGAGCGCTCGCCCATTCCCGAAAGCGCGCCGTGCCGGCCCGCCAATCCCTATGGGCACTCGAAGCGCATGGTGGAGCAGGTGCTGGCCGATCTGCAGCACGCGCAGCCCGACTGGCGTGTGGCGCTGCTGCGCTACTTCAATCCGGTGGGTGCGCATGAGAGCGGGCTGATCGGCGAACACCCGCAAGGCAAGCCGAACAACCTGATGCCCTATGTCTGCCAGGTTGCCGTGGGTCTGCGCGACTGGCTGGCCGTGCATGGCGGCGACTACCCCACGCCCGACGGCACCGGTGTGCGGGACTATGTGCATGTGATGGATCTGGCCGAGGGCCATGTTGCGGCGCTGCGGCATGCGGCGCGCGCGCCCGGGCTGGTGACGCTGAACCTCGGCACCGGCCAGGGCGCGTCGGTACTGGACGTTGTCAAGGCGTTCGAGCGCGCCAGCGGACGCGCGATTGCCTATGAGATCGGCCCGCGCCGCCCGGGCGATGTGCCCGCATATTGGGGCGACCCTTCGCTCGCGCAGGCCACGCTCGGCTGGCAGGCACGCCGCGGACTGGATCAGATGTGCGCCGACAGCTGGCGCTGGCAGCAGGCGAATCCGAAGGGCTACGAGAGCTGATCAGCGGGCGCGGATCATCGTGCCGTAGGCCTGGTCGGTCAGGATTTCGAGCAGCATCGCGTGCGGGACGCGGCCGTCGATGATGTGCACCGCGTTCACGCCGCTCTTGGCCGCATCGAGCGCGCCTTCGATCTTGGGCAGCATGCCGCCCGAGATGGTGCCGTCGGCGAACAGGTCGTCGATTTCGCGCGCGCTCAGGTTGGTAAGCAGTTTGCCGTTCTTGTCGAGCACGCCCGGTGTGTTGGTCAGCAGCATCAGCTTTTCGGCCTTCAGCACCGTGGCCAGCTTGCCGGCCACCACATCGGCATTGATGTTGTAGCTCTCGTTGTTCTCGCCGAAGCCGATCGGGCTGACCACGGGAATGAAGGCGTCGTCCTGCAATGCCTTCACCACGCTGGGGTCGATCGCCACGATGTCGCCGACCTGGCCCACGTCGTGGTGCAGGTTGGGATCGTTGCGGTCGGCCAGCTTGAGCTTTTGCGCGCGGATCAGGCCGCCATCGCGCCCGGTCAGGCCCACCGCCTTGCCGCCGGCCTGGTTGATCAGGCCCACGATGTCCTGTTGCA
>JBDUCH010000318.1:0-4876 GCA_040003555.1 Variovorax sp.
ACCAGCAGCGTCATGAGGAGCGAGCCCTCTTCGCGCGGCTTGACGTCGAACTTGACGTTGTTGTTGATCAGGTCGCCGACGAGGCCGCGGTCGAGGTAGGTGGCGGTGGTGCGGATCTTGCGGTCGTCATTGGTGACTGCCACGATCTCGCTGCCGCCCTGGCCTTCCTGGATGGTCGCGCTCTTGATCCGGTTGCCGCGCACTTCCTCGAGGAAATCCGAGTAGCCGACATAGCCGGCGCCTGCGGCGCCGCGGGTGTCGAACTGCTTGAACACAGTGAACAACACCATCGCAATGACGAGCCAGACGGCAATTTTCGAAAACCACTGATTGTTCAAACGAGGCTCCAGTCGTAGGGTGCGCGTGACAAAACAATGAAAGCCGCGCACCAAGCAGGCAATTGACGCCCATTTTAGGCTTTTCAAGCTGCGAAATAGCCTTGTTTGCACCCATCAGCCACAGGGCCTGCACGGTTTTGCGCGAAACCGCCCCGTTTGGCGGCAACGGTATCAAGGCGTATCCGAAGCCTTCAGGCCGATGCCGACCAGAAAAGTCTCGGACGACTTGTCGCGCGATGCCTTGGGTTTGACCTTCTTGACGACCTTGAAGGTGTCCTTGAACAGCTTGTTGAGCGGGTCGTAGCCGCTGCCATGGAACAGCTTGGTCACGAGCGCGCCCTCGGCCTTCATATGGCGGCCGGCAAAGTCGACCGCGAGCTCCACCAGGTGCGCGATGCGCGCCGCATCGGCCGAGGCAATGCCGGAGAGGTTGGGTGCCATGTCGGACACCACCACGTCGGCCTTGCGCCCCGCCAGGGCGTCTTCGAGGCGCGCGAGCACGTCCGGCTCGCGGAAGTCGCCCTGCAGGAAGATCACGCCCTCGATCGGCTCCATCGGCAGCATGTCGAGCGCGATGATGGTGCCGTGCAGCCGGCCCGCAGCAGCCCCGCCAGGCGCCATCCGGCGCCGCGCGTACTGGCTCCAGGCCCCCGGCGTCGACCCCAGGTCGATCACCAGCTGCCCGGGCTTGATCAGGCCCAGTGTCTCGTCGATTTCCTTGAGCTTGTAGGCAGCGCGCGCCCGGTAGCCTTCTTTGGTCGCGAGCTTGACCCACGGGTCGTTGATGTGGTCGTGCAGCCAGGCCTTGTTGACCTTCTTGCCGGTGGTTTTGGTGCTCATCCGTAGGGTCGTTTCACAGTGGTTCGATAATACGGGCATGCCCGCTATTCATTTGACCCCCGCCCAGCGCAAGGTGCACCGCTCCGAAGCGCACCATCTGAACCCGATCGTCATGATCGGCGGTGACGGGCTCACGCCGGCCGTCAAGAAGGAAACCGACGCCGCGCTCAAGGCGCATGGCCTCATCAAGATCCGCGTCTTCTCCGACGACCGGGTCGCGCGCGACGCGATGCTGCAGACGCTTGCCGACGAACTCGATGCGGCGCCGATCCAGCACATCGGCAAGCTGCTGGTGCTGTGGCGACCGAAAGCCGAGAAGGTCAAGGAAGTCGACGAAGACCGCATGCCCGGCCCCCGCGACATCAAGGTCGTCAAGTACAGCAAGCGCTTCGGCCAGCGGCCCGAGATCAAGACCCTGCGCGTGCTCGGCAACCAGCGCCTCACCCCCGGCGGCAACATCAAGCGTGCCAAGCCGCGCAAGTCGCTGTCGGTGAAAAAGCAGCGCCAGGCGGATTGAGCGATGGCGCTGGAGGCTGGAGCGGCGCCCCCGATGCGCCATATCTTGTGCATGAAGTGGGGCACCAAGTACGAGGCGTACTACGTCAACAAGCTCTACGCGATGGCACGCCGCCACCTGAGTGGTGAGTTCCGATTTGTCTGCCTGACCGACGACGCCGCCGGAATCCGCAAAGAGGTCGAATGCTTTCCGATTCCACCGCTCGACATCCGGCCCGAGGCGGCCGGCGTGCGCGATCGGGCCTGGCGCAAGCTCACCACGCTGAGCCGCGACCTGCCCGACGTCTACGGACTGCACGGCCAGGCGCTGTTTCTCGACCTCGACATCGTGGTGGTCGGCAGCCTCGACGACTTCTTCACCCAGCCCGGCGAGTTCGTGATCATCAAGGACTACCGCCGCCCCTGGCGCGTGACCGGGAATTCGTCGGTTTACCGCTTCACGATCGGCGCGCATGCCGATGTGCTCGACCATTTCCGCATCCACGAGACGGCATTGCGCGAGCAGTTCCGCAACGAGCAGACCTACCTGTCGGACTATGTGCACAAGCAGGGAAAGCTCAGCTACTGGCCGAGTGCCTGGTGCCCGAGCTTCAAGTACCACGGCATCCCGACGTGGCCAGCCAACTACTGGCAGCCGCCCTTTGTGCCCGAAGGCGCGCGCGTGGTGATCTTTCACGGCGAGTGCAACCCGCCCGATGCGCTGGCCGGACGCCGCAACCGCCGATTCCGCTTTATCCGCCCGGCGCGCTGGGTCGCCGAGCACTGGAAAGAATAAGCTCGCCTTCAGGCGTCTCAGCGAAACGCGGGGCCCTGCAGCCGCCATAGCACGACGGCGGCGCTCAGCCACTGCAACAGGTACATGCCACTACCGACGGCATGCCACAGCGGCAGGTTGTCGCGCGCCACGATGCGCGGCGCGACGCCGAACTCGGCCAGCAGTGCAAACAGCAAGCCCGCCAGGATGAACGGCAAGGCTGCCCGCACCCGGTTGGCGGTTTCGGGCGAGCGGGCCGATCGGCTCACCATCAGGAGCAGCAGCGCGCATGCGATCGAGACCCAGGTCTGGGTCGTGAAAAGCCTGGCCGCCATGCCGCCCGCGATCGCGGGGGTTGCCAGGTGCTTGAACAGCAATGGCACGACCAGGAACCCGATCGTGCTCAGGCTGCCCCACCAGAGCGCCGCGACGATCCCGGGCAGGCGCGCGACCAGGGCGCGCATCAGAGGTAGCGCACCGCCACGATTTCGTAGCGCTTGAGGCCGCCCGGCGCCTGCACTTCGGCCGTATCGCCCTCTTCCTTGCCGATCAGCGCGCGCGCGATCGGGCTGGAGATGTTGATGAGGCCCAGCTTCAGGTCGGCCTCGTCCTCGCCGACGATCTGGTATTTGACCGCCTCGCCGGACGCTTCTTCCTCGAGTTCCACCGTGGAGCCGAACACGACCTTGCCGCCGGCGTCGAGCTCGGTCGGGTCGATGACCTGCGCGGCCGAGAGCTTGCCCTCGACCTCCTGGATGCGGCCCTCGATGAAGCCCTGGCGATCCTTGGCGACTTCGTACTCGGCGTTTTCGCTCAGGTCGCCCTGGGCGCGTGCCTCCGAGATCGCGTTGATGACCCAGGGGCGGTCAACGGTCTTGAGGCGGTGCAGTTCTTGGCGGAGCTTCTCGGCGCCGCGCTTGGTGATCGGAATGGTGGTCATGGTTGCCTGTCTCAAAAAACGAAACCGCCGAACGTCGCCGTTCGGCGGTATCTGGGTAGTGAAAATCAGACGAGGGTTCGTCCGGTCAGCCGGCTCAAAATTGCCAGTGGACTTGCAGATGGATTGTATTGGCTTGCGGCTGGCAGATGAAGGGTCTGCTCGGCCATGAACTGGCCCGACATCACGGCGTGGGAGGTCTGGTCGGAAAAACAGACCCACACCGAACCGGGCGGAAACGGCACGGTTTCCTGCTCCGAAGTCTTTTGATAGTCCAGGTCGGACTTCATAGCATCGTGCAGTTGCAGCATCAGGTGGTCGTACTCGCTGCGCAGCGACTTGGTCACGCGCAGCGCGCGCAGCAGCCTGGCCTGCAGGCGCGAATACGGCTTGGTGCGCGGCAGAAAGCGTTGTGCCACCGTCTCGAACGGCTCGCCCACCCGCCAGACGCGCGGCGCACCCTGCGGATTCAGATTGGTGAACACGCGCAGGATGCGCTCACCGTAGTTGGGCCGCGAGGGAAAAGAGTCGACGTGCAGGCGCCGGTCGTCGGCGCGCCAGGATTGCACGCGCGTTTCGACCTGGGCCGGGCGGAAGCTGGTCGGCGCCATGCGCAACGACGGGCTGTAGTGCGGCAGCAAGCCGTCGATCAGCTGGCGTGCCTGGCTGCGAAAGCGCCCGATCATGGCGGCGGCTGCCTGCTGCGTCGCTTCGTCGCCCGCAACGCCCTTGAGCTTGCCCTCCCCTGACGCAGCCACGTCGAGGCTGATGTTGCGCACGCCCTCGGCCAGCAGCGCCGGGTCAAGCAGCTTCTGCTCCGACGGCAGCAGTTCGAAGCCCAGGCGCGGAAAGTACAGCACCTTGCCGGCCTCGAGGGCAGCGATCCACGCTTCGTTGGGCGTGGCGCCGGCCCAGTCGGCCAGGTCGAGTTCGACGAGCTGGGAGGCCATGGCTTCAGGCGAGCTGCGCGTGCATCTCCTGCACGGAAATCACGCCCAGCTCGTCCATGTGCTGCATGCCTTCGACCGCGGCTTCGGCGCCGAAGATGGTCGTGTAGGTGGTCACGCGCGCCAGCAGCGCCGAGGTGCGGATCTGGCGCGAGTCGGTGATCGCGTTGCGGCGCTCCTCGACCGTGTTGATGACCAGCGCGATCTCGTTGTTCTTGATCATGTCGACGATGTGCGGACGGCCTTCGGTGACCTTGTTCACCTGTGTGCAGGCAATGCCGGCCGCCTGCATCGCGGCCGATGTGCCCTTGGTCGCGATCAGCTCGAAGCCGAGCCTGGCCAGACCGCGTGCAACTTCCACCGCACGCGCCTTGTCGTTGTTCTTGACCGAGATGAACACCTTGCCAGATTTCGGCAGCACCGTGCCGGCACCGAGCTGCGACTTGACGAAGGCTTCGCCGAAGGTCTTGCCCACGCCCATGACTTCGCCGGTCGACTTCATCTCGGGGCCGAGGATGGTGTCCACGCCCGGGAACTTGACGAA
>JBDUCH010000319.1:0-4812 GCA_040003555.1 Variovorax sp.
TCACCGCGGGCTTTGTTGCGGTGCTCGTGGGCTTCACCAGTTCGGTGGCCATCGTGTTCCAGGCTGCACTGTCGTTCGGTGCCACGCCGGAACTCATCAGTTCGTGGATGTGGGCATTGGGCCTCGGCATGGGGCTCGCCTCGGCACTGCCATCGTTGTGGTGGCGCAAGCCGGTGATGATCGCGTGGAGCACGCCGGGTGCCGCGGTGCTCGCGGTGGCGGGTGCCGGCTACAGCATGGGCGAAGCGGTTGGCGCCTTCATCGTCTGCGCGGTGCTGATTACCATCGCCGGCGCCACCGGCTGGTTCGAGCGCGTCATGAACAGGATTCCGATGGCGATCGCCTCTGCACTCCTGGCCGGGGTGCTCGCGCGTTTCGGCCTGCAGGCCTTCATTGCGGCGCAGACCGCGCTGCCCCTGGTGCTGCTGATGCTGGTCACCTACCTGCTTGCGAGGCGCTTCACGCCGCGCTATGCGGTACCCCTCACCTTGCTGGTCGCGATCGCGTTCGTCGCGGCGCGCGGCGAGCTGGCGTGGGGCAGCGTGCACTTCCATCTGGCGATGCCGGTGTTCACGATGCCGGTCTTCACCTGGCAGGCTGCCGTGAGCCTGGCACTGCCCTTGTTCGTGGTGACCATGGCCTCGCAGAACCTGCCCGGCGTGGCGGCGATCCGCGCGGCCGGCTACGACATGCCGGTCAGCAAGCTCATCACGATCAGCGGGCTTGCCACGCTGGTGCTCGCGCCGTTCGGCGCGTTTGCCCTGAACCTCAGCGCCATCACGGCCGCGATCTGCATGGGCCGCGAGGCGCATGACGATCCGGCGCGGCGCTACACCGCGGCCGTGAGCTGCGGTGCGATCTATGTCGTCATCGGCTTGTTCGGCGCGGCCGTCACGGGCTTGCTGACGGCGTTTCCCAAGGAACTGGTCGCGGTCATCGCCGGACTCGCGTTGCTCGGCACCATCGGCGGCGGGCTGGCTGCCGCGGTGCGCGACGAGTCGCACCGCGAAGCCGCGCTCATCACCTTCCTGGTCACGCTCTCGGGCGTGACGCTGGCCGGCATCGGCTCGGCCTTCTGGGGCGTGGTGGCCGGTGCCGTTGCACTCGGCATTCAACAACTGGGCCGGCGCCGCGTCGCTGCGGCCGACTCTTCTTCGACCGCCGGAAAGACATCCTGATGAACATCCTCTTCGTTGCCGACCCGCTCGAGCAATTCAAGATCTACAAGGACACCACCTTCTCGATGATGCGCGAGGCGCAACGCCGCGGCCACAGCATCTCGGCCTGCGAGCCGCGCGACATGGGCTGGCAGACCGGCCAGCCGGTGACGGCCACGGTGCGCGACATCACTCTCACCGGGCACAAGGACGACTGGTTCACCGAGACGCCGCGCCGCAGCGCGCCGCTGCACGGCTTCGACGCGATCCTGATGCGCAAGGATCCGCCGTTCGACGCCGAATACATCTACGCGACGCACCTGCTCGGCCAGGCCGAGCGCGAAGGCGCCAGGGTGTTCAACAAGCCGGCGTCGTTGCGCGAGCATCCTGAAAAGCTCGCGGTGATGGAGTTCCAGCAGTTCACCAGCCCGACGCTGGTGACGCGCGACCCGGCCGCGGTGCGCGCCTTCCATGCCGAGCACAAGGACATCATCCTGAAGCCGCTCGACGGCATGGGCGGCATGGGCATCTTCCGCGTGCGCGAAGACGCGCTGAACCTCGGCTCGATCACCGAGACGCTCAACAAGGATGGCGCCGAGACCATCATGGTGCAGCGCTTCGTGCCCGAGATCGCGGCCGGCGACAAGCGCATCCTGATCATCGCGGGCGAGCCGGTGCCGTTCGTGCTGGCGCGCATTCCGCAAGGCACCGAAGTGCGCGGCAACCTCGCGGCCGGCGGCAAGGGCGTGGCGCAGCCGCTGACTGCAAAGAACCGCGAGATCGCGGAAGCCGTGGGCCGTACGCTGGCGCCGCGCGGGCTGTTGCTGATCGGCCTCGACGTGATCGGCGACTACGTCACCGAGATCAACGTCACCAGCCCGACCTGCTTCCAGGAAATCACCGACCAGACCGGCTTCGACGTGCCGAAGCGCTTCATCGATGCGCTGGAGGCGGCGCTGGTGAACTGATGCCCGCGACCGCCCCGACCGCGCGGCCTTCGACGAACACCTTCAGTTCGCCCGCGCCGAACGGCGTCCAGGCCTCGTTTGTGGTCAGCGGCGTGGTCACCACCATCGCGACGCGGTCGTTCGGCGTGGTGTGCTTCGCAAAGTCGATCGCGAGGTCTTCGTCGGCCAGGTGGGCCTGCGCGAACGGGTGCTGCCGTTCGATGTAGCAAAGGTGGGTCGATGCGTGGGCCCAGAGCGCCTGGCCGTTCGACAGCATGAAATTGAAGGTACCGTGCTTGGCGATCCGCGGCGCCAGCTCGCGCAGCGTGAGCGTCAGTTCCTCGATGCTCGGCACGCCCGCGTGCGACTTGGCCAGTTCCTGCATGAGCCAGCAAAAGGCGTGCTCGCTGTCGGTGTTGCCGACCGGGCGGAAGTTGCCGTGCAGACGCGGTCGGAAATCCTTCAGGTCACCGTTGTGCGCGAACACCCAGTAGCGGCCCCAGAGTTCGCGCACGAACGGGTGGCAGTTCTGCAGGTTGATCTCGCCCTGGGTCGCCTTGCGGATGTGCGAGATCACGTTGCGGCTCTTGATCGGGTAGCGGCGGATCAGCTCGGCCACCGGCGACTCGCAGGCCGGCTGGTGGTCGACGAAGTGGCGCAGGCCACGATCCTCGAAGAAGGCGATGCCCCAGCCATCCGCATGATGGTCGGTGCGGCCGCCGCGCTGGGCGAAGCCGGCAAAGCTGAAGGTCACGTCCGTGGGCGTGTTGCAGTTCATTCCAAGCAGTTGGCACATGGCGCTATTAAAGCGCGAGTGCCAACCGCCGCGACGAACCCGCCCCCGGCCCGCTTAGCGCACGAAGCGGCCTTCCGGCGTGACCCGCACCATTTCGATGAAGCGCGAACCGGTGGTGTTGCCCGTCGAGAAGTCGATGTCCATGCCTGCCAGGCGCAGCCTGAGCGCGCGCAGTGTCGCGTGCAGGCGCGCGCGCGTCAGGTCGCGGCCGGTGCGTTTGATTGCCTCGATCATCACCAGCCCGTTCAGGTAGCCCTCGAAGCTGCCGTAACCCACCGGCACCTGCGCGCGTTCCGCCAGGCGGCGGTAGTCGCGCGTCACGGATTCCACTTCGCCCCAGGGGTAGGGCGTGACCTGCGAGATGGCCAGCCCACCCGCCTGCAGCGGCACCACCCTGGCCGTGACCTCGCCGGAGACGACCGACATGCCATAGAACATCGGTTTGCTGCCGGCTGCGTACATGGCCTTGATCACCTCGCCGGTCACCGTGCCGGCCAGGTACATCAGAACGGCCTGGGGCTGGCTGTCCGCGAGCGTCTTGCCGGCGGCCGCGGAGGTCGAGCCGTCGCCCTTCACCGACACCACCGCGGTCGGCGTCAGCTTGTGGGTGGCCATGGCCGCCTCGATTAGCTTCACCGCCTCGAGGCCGCCGGGATTGTCCAGGTGGGCGATCGCGATCTTGTTCACGCTGACGGTCGTCAGGTGCTCGACCAGGGCCTGCGCTTCCCGTGCGTTGCTGGCGCGCACGAAGTAGGCCGAGCCCGCAACGCGTTCGCGCGCGCCGTCGCCCACGCCGTAGCCGCCCACGCTGGGGGCGCCGCTTTGCTGCAGCAGCTTGGCCGCGGCGGCCGTGGTGCCCGAGCCGACGCAGCCGAAGAACGCGAACACGTGGTGGTCATTCAGCAGCTTGCCGTAGTTTTCCACCGCTTTCTCGGGCTTCAACTCGTCGTCCAGCGCCACCAGCTTGATCTTGCGGCCGCTCACGCCGCCTTGTTCGTTGGCGGCATCGAAGGCCAGCGCGGCGCCGTTGTGCACGACCTTGATCTGCGATCCGAGCGGCCCGCTCAGGACGGCCGAGCTGCCGAGCAGGATTTCGCCGTCGCTCACCCCCGGTTCGGCGGCCCGCGCGGACGACAGCCCCGCAAGACCCGTTGCGAAAACCGCGGTGGAGGCGAAAAAACTTCTGCGTTGCATGAAAGAACCCAATCCGTCGAATTTGTTAACTGGTATTAACAATTGGATACGACTGGCCAAGGCGGTCTTCTAAGGGATTACCCTTGTCACTGTGAAGTCCTTCCGGCTTGACGCAATTGCCAAGCGGCGCAGATCGCGAGGGCGCACAGCGTGGCCAGCATCAGAAAAACCTCGTTGAAGGCCGCCAGCCGTGCGGCGCTCGTCAGCGGATTGGCCAGCGAGTCGTCGTGGGCCGCCAGGCGCCATTCCAGCACGATGGCGCACAGGCTCACGCCCGCCGCACCGCCGAGCATGCGCACAAAGCTGATGGCACTGGCGCCTTGCGGAATCAGCGGCTTTGCCAACGGCCGCATCGCGCCCAGATTGAGCGAGGGCAGGATGAAGCCCAGCCCGATGCGGCCAATGATGGCGAATGCGACCAGCAGCCAGATCGGGCTCTTCAGGTGCAGCACCAGCATCAGCGTGAACGAGAGCGCCAGTAACGCCAGCCCGGTGCTGACCAGCATCCAGGTCGGCTGACGGTCGGCGAGCCGGCCGACACCCGCGATGGTGACGGCCAGCACGATGCCGGCGGGCAGCATGATCGTGCCCACGTGGGAGGCCGACAGGTGCAGTGCCACCTGCATGTAGACCGGCAGCAGGTAGGTGGAGCCGAACAGCGCGGTGCCGTAGATGAAGGCCACGATGCTGCCCATTGCGAACTGGCGGTAGCCGAACA
>JBDUCH010000320.1:0-4811 GCA_040003555.1 Variovorax sp.
TATACATTGTATTGCTCTAGTCTGTAGGCCCCAAATTGAAATGTCGCGTTTGTCCCGAATTGAAATGTCGCATCGTTGCTTCGGTCCAGCTCCTGGATCCGAGGTGCAGCAATGGTCACAACGACGGCAATCATCACCATGTCCATGCGCGAACTCGATCGCCTCAAGACCATTCAGGCCGTGGTCGACAGGATGGCCCGCGTGGGCCAGGCCGCGCAGCGTCTGGGACTGAGCCGCCGGCAGCTCGAGCGGTTGATCCAGCGGTACAAGGATGAAGGTGCTGCCGGCCTGGTTTCACGCAAGCGAGGCCGGCCTGGCAATCGCCAACTGGCGTCAGGCGTCGCGGATCGGACATCATGTGCGCCAACATCAGCCAGGCCAAGGGTCGCGTGGTGCGCGCCAATCTGACCCTGCAGGATCGCCTGGTCAAGGAACTGCGCCTACGCGAGATCAACACGCGCGAGGCTGCCAACGCGTTTGCGCCCCACTTCATCGCCGACTTCAATGCGCGGTTTGCGAAGCTGGCCAAGCGAGACTTCGATGCCCATCGACCGGTCCGGGCCGATGAGAACCTCGATCTGATCTTCACCTGGCGGCTGCAGCGAAAGGTCTCGCTGTCGCTCACACTGCAGCACGAGCGCGTGATCTATTTGCTCAAGGACCCGCCGGCCAACCGCAAGCTAATCCACCGGTACATCGACGTCTACGAATACCCCGATGGCCGGATGGTCGACGCGATCGGCAACGAAATCCTGGCGGAAATCTACCGGGTTAACAGTCTGCACGTGCGACGCGGCGCTGGCTCAAATGATGTCCCACATCGAGCAGTCCAAACACCGTGTTTTGGCGGGCATGCTGCGTGCCGGCGAATCGCCCGGCGCGTAGCCATATCATTCGAGGCTCCTCTCCTAGTCTTTGCCGGTCTTTGGGCCGAGGAACCGCGCCTCCATTCCTGCTCCGGGCCACCCCTTCCCGCGACTGCTGAACACTGGCTAATGGAGTCCGCCCTTGCCCATGCGGTTGCTATTGCATCTAGTTAATCGACCTTGACGTTGCCGCTCTTCACGATCGCGCCCCACTTGGGAACTTCCTTCTGCAGGAAGCTGCCGAAGTCGGCGGGCTTCATCCATTCGGCCGTAAAACCTTGTGCCGCCAGCTTGTCCCTGATCTCGGGAATAGCCAGTACCTTCTGCAGGTCGGCGTTGATCTTGTCGATGATCGGTTTCGGCGTGGCGGCCGGCGCCATCATCCCGATGAAGGCTACGGCCTCGAAGTTCGGGTAGCCCTGCTCGGCCACGGTAGGCACGTTCGGTAGCACCGGCGAGCGGTTCTTGCCTGTGACGGCCAGCGCCTTAAGCTTGCCCGAGGTGACGAAGGGCGTGGCCGAGATCATGGTGTCGACCATGTAGGTGGTCTGGCCGCCCATCACGTCGGTCAGGCCCGGACCGCTGCCCTTGTACGGCACGTGGATGGTCTTGATGCCGGCCGCGGTGTTAAGCATCTGGCCGCCCAGGTGGGTCGACGAGCCGTTGCCCGACGAGGCGAACGACAGCTCACCTGGCTTCGCCTTGGCGGTCGCTACCAATTCCTTCAGGTTGTTGGCCGGGAAGTCGGGGCGCGTCACCAGCACAAGCGGTCCGGTCATGATCATCGAGACCGGCGTCAGATCCTTCAGCAGGTCGTACTTGAGTTGCTCTTTCGGGAACAGCGTCATGTTGATAGCGTGCGAGGTGGCCGCGATCAGAAGGGTGTAGCCGTCGGCTGGCGACTTGGCGACGAAGTCGGCGCCGATGTTCGAACCGCCACCGGCCTTGTTCTCGACGATGAATGATTGCTTTTCCATCTCGCCGAGCTTCTGCGCGAGGAGCCGGGCCACGATGTCGTTTGGACCACCTGGTGCATACGGCACGATGACCTTCACAGGCTTGGACGGATAGGCGTCTTCCGCATTCGACAGCGGCGCAGCAAAGGCGGCAGCAACGGCCAGGGAAAGAGCAAGGGGCTTGATGAACATGGTTGTCTCCATTTATTGAATTTGGGGCGCGCCGTAGCAGTGCCGTGGCTCAGGTCTTGTAGGAAGGGTCTTCGCGGTCGAGCTGGCGCAGCAGCGCGGGCCACTCCATAGGCGCGAAGTTGATTTTTCCTTCGGGCCCGTAGCGTTTGGCCATCGCGGCCGCGAGCTCGGTGCTCGGCATGCTGATCTCGGCGCCGCTGGCCAGCACGTCGACCTGCACCTTGCAGGCGGTTTCGAGCCAGTACATGAGGTTCCACGTGTCCTGCACCGACGGTCCGCAGCCGACCAGGCCGTGATTGCGCAAGATGAGCGTACTGTGGGGGCCGAGGTCGCGCGCGATGCGGTCGCGCTCGCCCATGTCGACCGTCGGCTGCTCATAGTCGTGAAAGCCGACCTTGCCGTAGAAGCGCATCGCCGTCTGCGTGATGGGCAACAGGCCGTCCTTCATCGCCGACACAGCCATACCAGCGCGCGTATGGGTGTGCATTACGCACTTGAGGTCGCTGCGCGCACCGTGCACCGCGCTGTGGATCATGAAGCCGGCGCGGTTGACCGGAAACTCGCCGAACTCGCCTTCGGGCTTGTCGACGACGTTGCCGTCGAGGTCAAGCGTGTAGAAGCACGAGGCCGTGATCTCGGTGTAGAGCAGCCCGAACGGGTTGATCAGAAAGTGCGCTGCATCGCCTGGCACCTTGGCCGTGATGTGGTTGTAGATCAGATCGCTCATGCCGTACTTGGCGACCAGGCGATAGCAGGCTGCCAGGTCGGTGCGGACTTTCCATTGCGCGTCGCTTACGCGATCGCGGACGGAGGCGAGGCGGGATTGAACTGCGGTGTTCATGGGGTGTGCCACGGGTGGGTTGAGTCAGTAAGCATCCGGACGGCCAGCCAGCATGCGGCGCGCGGTATAGCGCATGACGGGTTCGCCGCGCTGGTTGAAGACGTCGACGTTCGAGTCGACGATGGCGCGGTTGCCCTTAGAGGTCGGCTTGACGTCGGCCACCTCGACCACCGCGTGGATGGTGTCGTTGACGCGCACCGGGCCCAGTACCTTCTGCGTGCATTCGAGCATCGCCATGCCGGTGCCCTGGATCATGGTTTGCAGGATGAAGCCTTCGATCAGGGAGTACGTCAGCGCCGCCGGCACCGGGCGTCCGCCGATCGCGGTCGCCGCGCCTTCCACGTCAATGAAGATGATCTCCAGCATGCCGGTGCACGAGATGAAATTGACCAGATCGGTTTCTGTCACGGTGCGGTTGAAGGTCTGGAATTTCTGGCCGACGGCGAGGTCTTGCCAAAAGAAGCCGTGGCCCAGCAACGGGTATGGTGATGCGGGTGCAGTCATATGGGAGCTCCTTGCAGTGCGGGTGATGCGGTGCCGAGCGGCGCGATGCCGGCTTCAGTCAGAACCTGGTGCGTGTGCTCGCCCAGGCGCGGTGCCATTCCGACGGCCAGCTGGCGGCGGTCGATGCGCACGGGCGCTCCGGGGAACCGCAGGCGGCCCATCTTGGGGTCGTCGATGGACTTGAAGAAGCCGGTGGCCTTGAGGTGTTCATCGTTCACCAGGTCTTCGAGCCGGTTCATGCGCGAGGCCGGCACTTCGAGGCGCGCGAACACTTCGAGCCAGGCGTCGGTGCCGCGCGTCTCGATCACTTGCGCCGCCAGCATGTAAAGCGCGTCAATGTTCTTCGTGCGCTCGGTGATGTTGGCAAAGCGCGGGTCGGCTGCGGCTTCGGGTATGCCGCCTTCGATGAAGAAGCGCTGCCAGTGCGCATCGGTGTAGGGCATGGCGCACAGGTAGCCGTCGGCCGTGCGATACGGGCGTCGGTGCTTGGCGAACAGGCGCGGATAGCCGGTCTCTGCCAGCGGCGGCGAAAAGTGATGGCCGTACAAGTGCTCGACCAGGTTGAACGACACCATCGATTCGAGCATCGGCACCTCGACGTAGCTGCCCTTGCCGGTGCGCTCGCGCCGAAACAGCGCGGCCAAGATGGCGTGCGTGGCGACCAGACCCGAGATCTTGTCGGCGGCGATCGTCGGAAAGTACTGCGGCGCGCCCGACTGCCGCTCCATCAGCGCCGCGCAGCCGGACAGGCCCTGGATGATGTCGTCGTACGCGGGCATGCCACCGTACGGGCCGTCTTCGCCGAAGCCATGCAAGCCGACGTAGACGAGGCGCGGGTTGCGGGTCAACAGCGTATCGGGATCAAGGCCGATGGCGGCCAGCTTCTGCGGACGAATGCTGTGCATCAGGACGTCGGCGGTGTCGACCAGCTTCAAGAGCGCGGCGCGCGCATCGGCTTTCTTCAAGTCGAGCACCACGCTGCGCTTGCCGCGGTTCACGCCCAGGAAGATCGCGCCCATGCCCGGCTCGGTGCTGGGGCCGGTGCGGCGGGTCGAGTCGCCTTCGGGCGATTCGATCTTGATGACGTCGGCGCCGTACTCGGCCAGGTTCTGGCTGGCGTAGGGACCGAGGACGACGGCGCTCAGGTCGAGCACGCGCACGCCGGCAAGTGGCAGATTCGATGCAGTGGTCATCGTGTGTGGCGGTGTCTCGGGCCGCCCTTTTTGTTCGGGAATGCGTGAATGGTAGGAAGTCAGGATTAACGTGTCTAATACCGTTCATGTCATTTGCGATACATCTTAGGTAAGGCCTTTCCGGGTGGAACTACGTCAGCTCCAACAGTTCATTGCGGTAGCTGAGACACTCAATTTCCGGCGTGCCGCCGAGCGTCTGAACATGGCGCAACCACCGCTGTCGGTGGCAATCCGCAAGCTCGAGGAAGAGGTGGGCGCG
>JBDUCH010000321.1:0-4808 GCA_040003555.1 Variovorax sp.
TCGTCGCGCACCATGTCGATGAAGTCGACGATGATGATGCCGCCCAGGTTGCGCAGCCGCAGTTGCCGCGCGATCGCCTGGGCCGCTTCGAGATTCGTCTTGAAGATGGTGTCGTCGAAGTTGCGTGCACCCACGAAGCCGCCGGTGTTCACGTCGACCGTGGTCAGCGCCTCGGTCTGATCCACCACGAGGTAGCCGCCTGACTTGAGCTCGACCCGCCGCCCCAGTGCACGCGCAATCTCCTCGTCGACCGAACACAGGTCGAAGATCGGCCGTTCGCCTTTGTAGAGCTGCAGCTTGTCGACCGCTTGCGGCATGAACTCGCGGCCGAATTTCACCAGTGCATCGAACTGCTCGCGCGAGTCGATCCGGATGGCCTGCGTGTCTTCGCTGGTCAGGTCGCGCAGCACGCGCTGCAGCAGGCTCAAGTCCTGGTGCAGCAGCGACATCGGCGGCAGCCGCGTCGACAGTTCGCGAATGCGCGACCAGGTCTTGCGCAAGTAGGCAATGTCTTCGGCCAGTTCGGCATCGCTCGAATCCTCGCCATTGGTGCGCAGGATGAAGCCGCCGGTGCTGGCCGGCACCACCCCGGCGCTGTCGGCGGCCGCCGCGGCTTCGATCAACGCCTGCATGCGTGTGCGCAACGCGTCGCGCAGGTCGGACGGAATCTTCTGCGACACGCCGACGTGGTTGTCCTGCGGCAGGAACACGAGCAACCGGCCCGCGATGCTGATCTGCGTGGACAGCCGTGCGCCCTTGCTGCCGATCGGATCCTTGATCACCTGCACCAGAAGCGACTGGCCTTCGAACACCTGCTTCTCGATCGGCACCATCGCGCCGCCGTTGCCGCCGCGGTGGTCGCGCTCGGGCGATGCCGTCATCGGCCGCGAGCCCGGCGTGAACGGGGCGACGATGTCGGCCACATGCAGGAACGCGGTGCGCTCCAGCCCGATGTCGATGAAGGCTGACTGCATGCCCGGCAGCACGCGCGAGACCTTGCCGAGGTAGACATTGCCGACCAGGCCGCGCTCGAGCGTGCGCTCCACGTGCAGCTCCTGCACCGAGCCGTATTCGACCAGCGCGACGCGGGTCTCCTGGGGTGACCAGTTGATCAGGATGTCTTGCATGGGGGTGCGGCCTGGCGCTTGAATCCGGCCGACTTCAGCAGCGCGTTTGTCTCGTACATGGGAAGGCCCATGATGCCCGAATACGAACCGGCCATGTGCGCGATGAACGCGGCGGCTCGGCCTTGCACCGCATAGGCGCCGGCCTTGCCGAGCGACTCGCCGCTGGCCACGTAGTCGGCGATTTCGTTGCGGCCGATCGGCCCGAAGGTCACGCGCGAGACGCTCAGCGCAGCCCAGCGGCGCTTTCCCTTTTGCAGCGCCACGGCCGTCAGTACGCGGTGGGTATGGCCCGACAAAAGTGCGAGCATGCGCTGCGCGTCGCGCGCGTCTTCGGGCTTGCCGAGGATGGTGCGGCCCAGCGCCACCGTCGTGTCGGCGCAGAGGATCGGTGCCGGTGGCAAGCCCAGCCGCGCATGGCGCGCCACGGCCGCATCGAGCTTGAGCGCCGTCACGCGCTGCACGTATGCGCTCGGCGACTCGCCGCCGTGCACCGCCTCGAGCGCCTCGGCATCCTCGTCGGGCACGGGCAACAGCAGTTCGTGGTGCACGCCGAGCTGCCCAAGCAGTTGCGCACGGCGCGGACTCTGCGAGGCCAGATAGATGAAGGGGGATGAAGAAAAAGAAGTCATTCGCGGTGGTACGGATGGCCCGCGTTGACCGACCAGGCGCGGTACAACTGCTCGACCAGCACCACCCGCGCCATCGCATGCGGCAGCGTGAGATCCGACAGGCGAATGCGTTCGTGCGCGGCCGCCTTGAACGCCGGGTCGAGCCCGTCAGGCCCGCCGATCACCAGCGCCACGTCGTCGCCCTCGCCCTGCCAGGCCTGCAGCCGCGCCGCCAACGCCTTGGTTGTGAGGGCCGTGCCGCGCTCGTCGAGCGCGACGATGCGCATGCCTTTGGCGATCGCGCCTTCGATGCGCTCGCGTTCGGCTGCGTAGAGAGTCTCGAGCGTCTTGGAACCGCGCGGCTCGGTCTTGACCGCGCGCAGTTCGAGCTTCAGTTCGGGCGGGAAGCGCTTGGCGTAGTCATCCCAGGCGGTCTGCGCCCAGTCGGGCATGCGTTGCCCGACTGCGACCACCAGCAGCTTCATTTGCTGCGCGATGAGGGGGTGGTCTTGCGCGCGGCTTTCTTCTTCGCGGCGGGCTTGCCGGCCACCACGGTCTTGATGGGCGTCTTGCCGGCGGTTGTTTTCTTCGCAGGCGCGGCGGTCTTCTTCGCCGCCGGCCTTCTGGACGACGAGGGTTTCGCCGCCTTGGCCGCTTGCTCGATCTCACGGATCGCGGTCTTGGAGGCGCTGGAACGGCGCAGCGTGGTCGCCGCCTTCTTCGCGGCGGGTGTCGGTGCAGCCGCAGTTGCAGCCGATGCGGTCGCCGGCTTGGCCGCGCCGAACTTCAGGCGCACCGGCTTCTCGCCCCAGATCTCTTCGAGGTGGTAGTACTGGCGGATGGCCGGCTGCATGATGTGCGCGACCGCAGCGCCGCAGTCCACGATGATCCACTCGCCGTTGTCCTCGCCCTCGATGCGCGGCTTGCCGAAACCGGCCTCGCGCACGGCGTCGCGCACGCTGGCGGCGAGCGCCTTGGTCTGGCGGTTGGAGGTGCCCGAGGCGACGATCACGCGTTCGAACAGCGGGGAGAGATGCTCGGTATCGAAAACCTGGATGTCCTGCGCCTTGACGTCTTCGAGCCCATCGATGATGGCCCGCTGGAGTTTCTGGGTGTCTTTCTTGGCGGCGGCTTCAGTGGTCATCAGGCAGGTGAGTAGAGGTGGTGTTGGTCAATATAGCGTGCAACGGCAGGGGGAACCAGACCGGAGATGTCCGCCCCACGGGCGGCGCGGCTCCGGATTTCGGTGGCGCTGATGTCCATCGGCGCCAGTTCGAGCTGTTCGAAGCGCGCACCGGCTGGCAACGGCGCCAGCGTATGAGGGTCGAATCGGATCGCAGCGCCCATGGGGTCTGCGCGATGCGCTATCGAAATAATAGCAATCGAGAGAATCTCCTCAAACCCGTGCCAGCTGCGCAAGGCAGCGGCCTGGTCGGCGCCGATCAGCAACACAGGTTGCATGTCCGGGCGCTCGTTTTTGAGTTCGCGCAGGGTGTCGAGTGTATAGGTCGGGCCGGCGCGACGGATTTCGCGGGTATCGACCACCGCATCGGCCACGCCGCCGAAAGCCAGCTGGGCCATGGCGAGCCGGTGTTCGGCGCTGCTCAACGCCCGCGCCTTGTGCCAGGCCTGGCCGGTCGGAAAGATGCGCAACTCGGCCAGGCCGAGCTGGGCGAGCGCGGCCTGCACCAGCGCCACGTGTGCATTGTGGGGCGGGTCGAAGGCGCCGCCGAAGACACCGACGCGCGGCATCGCTTGGCTCAGACCCACTCGCGCCGCACCAGGAAATCGCGCGTCAGCGCGGCCTCGGGCGTGCCCGCCTCGGGTTCGTGCCGATAGGCCCAGCTGGCGAGCGGCGGCATCGACAGCAGGATCGATTCGGTGCGCCCTCCCGACTGCAGCCCGAAATGCGTACCGCGATCCCACACCAGGTTGAACTCCACGTAACGGCCGCGCCGGTAGAGCTGAAAGGCGCGCTCGCGCTCGCCATAGGCCATGTCGCGCCGGCGTTCGACGATCGGCAGATAGGCCGGCAAGAAGGCATCGCCGACCGACCGCAGCATGGCAAAGCTCTGCTCGAAGCCCGGCTCGGCGAAATCGTCGAAGAAGATGCCGCCCACACCGCGCGGCTCGTTGCGGTGCTTCAGGAAAAAGTAGTCGTCGCACCAGGTCTTGAAGCGCGGGTATTTGTCGTCGCCGAACGGCGCCAGCGCTGCGCTGCAAGTCTGGTGGAAATGGCGTGCATCGACTTCGAAGCCGTAGTACGGCGTCAGGTCCATGCCGCCGCCGAACCAGCAGACCGGCTCGCCGCCCGCAGGCAGGGCGGCCAGCATGCGCACGTTCATGTGCACGGTCGGCACGTACGGGTTGCGCGGATGGAACACCAGCGACACGCCCATCGCCTCGAATGGCGCGCCGGCCAGTTCGGGGCGGTGCTGGGTGGCCGAGGGCGGCAGCTTCGGGCCGCTCACCTGCGAGAAGCCGCAGCCGGCGCGCTCGAACAGCGCGCCGCCTTCCAGGATGCAGGTGAGCCCGCTGCCTTGCAACGGCTCGCCAGGTGCTTTCTGCCAGGCATCGCGAAGCGCCGCGCCGCCATCCGCCTGCTCGACCGCATCGACGATGCGCTGCTGCAGGCCACGCAGGTACGTGCCAACCGCCTCGGGCGTCGAGACGCTCATCAGCCGGCCTGGTCGCGCAACGGCAACGCCCGGAAACCGATGTCGCGGCGGTACTGGGCGCCGTCGAAATGAATGCGCGCTGCCACTTCGTAGGCGCGCTGCTGGGCCTGCTTGACGCTGTCGGCCAGCACGGTGACGCAAAGCACCCGGCCGCCGCTGGTGCGAACCTCGCCGTCCTCCATCGTGGTGCCGGCGTGGAACACCACGGCATCGGGCGCTTCGGGCGGCAGGCCGTTGATGAGGTCACCCTTGCGCGGCGACAACGGATAGCCATGCGCGGCCATCACCACGCCGAGCGCGGTGCGCCGATCCCATTCGAGCTCGACCTGCTCGAGCGTGCCGTCGGTGGCGTGCCACAGCACCTCGAACAGGTCGGACTTCAGCCGCATCATGAT
>JBDUCH010000322.1:0-4775 GCA_040003555.1 Variovorax sp.
TCCGGTGGACGCGGGAAGGATCTGCGCAGCCTAGGCGATGTCGACATTGGCGTGGCGAAGCGCGAATACACAATGTCGTCTCAAGTCAGCCGCCCGGAATCAGACGGTCGCGAAAGGCAGCTCCTGGCCGACTGTAGCCGGTCGCGCGACCGTCACGAAGGGGCCCGATGCGGTCAGATGGAATGTCCTAAGGATTCTCTCGGGAGGTGTGCTGCCCGAGTTGTTGGGCAAGCCCAATGAGAATACCTTCGGGTCCCCGGATATAGCAGAGCCGATACATGTTTTGATACTGAACAACTCCGCCGACGAGCTTCGCGCCCCGGCCAGTGAGTCGCGCGACAGTATCGTCAATGTCCTCCACGGTGAACATGACGCGGAGGTAGCCGAGAGCGTTCACTGGGGCGCTGCGATGGTCTGCGACCACAGGCGGTGCAAGGAAGCGGGACAACTCGAGCCGGCTGTGGCCGTCCGGCGTACGCATCATGGCAATCTCTACGCGCATCCCGGGCAATCCAGTGACGCTACCTGCCCAGTCTCCCTCAATCGGGGCGCGTCCCTCGAGTTCAAGACCAAGTTCAATGAAGAACTCAATGGCCGCATCGATGTCGTCCACCACGATGCCGACGTTGTCCATACGCTTGACCGTCATTGATGTCTCCTTGGAGGTCAATCTAGTTGTACCCAGCGCTGCAGTGTTCCGAGAAGTCTCGAACGGCCGCTGAGCAGAAGGATTGGAGTGGCGCTATGTACTTCCGCTTGTGGCCGAAGCCTGCTGCTGGGGAGACGGAGCCATCACGACAACACGTAGCCCAACTCACGTTCATACCGAATCGAAAGCAGGACCACTTCCCGCTCTGAATGCGCATAAAGCAAGATGTGGCGAGCCAGCACAAGCTCCCGCAAATCGGGCGCTCCCAGTCCCACGGCGAGTTGCCGAGCCTGTTCCGCCTGAAATCGCCCCCATCCGGATTTGGCGTCGAGGAATCGGGCGGGTCGCCCACTCGTGGGAGCGAAGGCAAGCAGTTCTCGCGCCTTGGCCAGTTCCATTTGCAGCTTCTTGAAGCGCACGGGCGCGGACCCGGTGTCCTGCTCTTGCATGAAGGTGCGCGCGGCGCGAAGACACGCCAGGAAGTTCGGGACCGCCCGAACCTTTGCATGGACGGGAATGCTCACAGTGCGGGCGCGACGCCGAGTGCCTGGTCCAGTTCGTCGTCAGGTACAAACTGACCCGCCAAGGCCTGCCGCAAACCTGCGATAGCATCTTCGGCCAGCACGAGGTTGGCATGCTCCATCTCGAGGGCGTGGTAGTAGTCCAGTCGACGTGCGTCGACCAGGGCCACGTAACTGGCGCCGTTCTTGGTGAGCAGCTTTTCCGAGCCACTTCCCACCACGTCTTCCGCCAGTTCTGTGAGCCTGGCGCGCGCCTCGCTGATGGGAACAATGTCTGAGGCTCTCAGCGACATTTTCTGTATCCGTTAAGAGTTCTGTTAAAACTAGTCTAACGGCGAAGCTCAGCCTTTGCAAGTCGGTCCCGCACGTGAGTTTGGGCCTTGCACTTCACCGGGCGCCCCCTGCGAGTGTCCGATCCTGGCCGACTGTAGCCGCACGAGCTGCTGGTGCAAGGGGCCTAAACCAGAAGTTGGTTCGATCGAATTTGATGGCCGCTTTGACGGCGATAGGGGACTTCGAATCGAGGACGTCGATGTTGGCTTTAAGTGTCTGAGAAGGTGGCTAGCGACGGCCTTGAAGTACTCTCTCGCAAGTCCGTACGGATTCGCTACTTGGACTTTTCGATTTCTTTCACCTTTTCTCGACGAAATCCAACTTGACCCGTCGCATCGACGCCTACAGCCTGCGCCTGTTCGTCTCCACTGCGCGCGCAGGCTCTTTCGTGCGCGGTGCGGCCCAGGAAAACATCGCACCCTCTGCGTTGAGCCGGCGTATCGCTGACTTGGAGCACGCGTTTGGTACCGCGCTGTTCGTGCGCTCGCCGCGCGGCATCGAACTCACCGACGCGGGACGCGTGGTGCTCGCACGCGGCGAGCAGATTGACGATGACCTGCAGGCGCTGGTGCGCGAGGTCCAGACGGAGGGCGACGCGGTGCGCGGCACGGTGCGCCTCTACGCCAACATGTCGGCCGTGATCGGTTTCCTTCCCGAGCGCCTGCAGGCGTTCATGGCCGCGTGTCCGCAAGTTGAAGTCTCACTGCAGGAGCAGGACACGCGCGACGTGATCCGCGCCTGCCTGGACGACCGCGCCGATGTCGGCGTCGGCGTCGACCTGCCAGTGCCTGCGGGTCTCGAATCGTGGCCCTTCGCGACCGATCCGCTGCAGGTGGTAATGCCAGCGGGCCATGCACTCGCGCGGCGCAAGTCGCTGAGCTTCGCGCAGGCGCTCGAACATCCACTGATCGGCGTTCACCAAGGCGGCGCGCTGGATCGTGCGTTGCACGAGCGCGCCGCTGTGCTCCACCGCCCGTTCGCGCCAACCGTGTCGGTCAGCAGTTTCGACGCCGTCTGCCGCATGGTCGAAGCCGGCCTCGGTATCGCGGTCATCCCGCAGAGCGCGGCCTCAGCCTATGCGGGCAATCCCCGCTTCGTTCGACGCCCGCTCGATGAGCCGTGGGCCGCGCGCGTGCTGCGCATGTATGCGCTGCGCAAGACGCCGCGGCGGCGCGCGGTCGCCGCGCTGATCGAGGCGTTGCGCGGGTAAGCCCGGATCTCGCATTTCGCGAGAGCCCGTCTGCCGTATCGGCGCTTTCCGACGCGCGGGTCGGCCGCGAAGATTCGGCATGCCAGCCACTTCACCAGCCCGCACGAAAGTTCTCTCGTTTGCGCCGGGCATTCTCTTCCTGAGTCAGTCGGCCGATGTCGTCGCGCGCAGCCTGCAGGACGAGCGCGTCGCGCTGGATGCGGCCCGCCCACTGCGCGACGACGTATCAACCGATGAGATCACGCCGCTTCCCATCCTCACGCACTACGACGACAAGCTTGGTCGCTATCCGTACACGGGTTTTCGCGCTGGCGAGGCGACGCCGATCGGCACCGATGCGATCCACACGCAGGGCGTTGAGGTCGTCGTCGCGGGAAAACGCTACGGCAAGGGATCGTCACGCGAACATAGCCCGGCGGCCGAGAAGCTGGCCGGCGTACGGCTCGTGATCGCCGAGAGCTTCGAGCGCATCTACCGCCAGAACGCCGACAACATCGGCCTGTTCACTTCCATCGACTTCGGCCTGGTCGCACGCATCCAGGCCGGCGAGGCGATCCCGGTCGAAGAGCTCGTGGCCGGACGGAATGCACTCGCCGCGGCGATCCTGAAAAGCGGGGGCCTGCTGCGGTTCGGCCAACAGTTCATGCGTGACATCACGGTGCCGGCGGACGTGCAGGGCACTCGCCCGCGCACGCTATTCGAGAAGATCGTCGCGCGCCACGCGCTCGTCACCGAACTGACGGAGGCTCATCCGGCGCCCGGGGACGGCGCTTTCGTGCGGGCCGACTGGCGCTTCATCCACGAGTACTACACGGGCATGGCCGCACACATGCTGCATGCGACCTTCGGTGAGCCGCTCGTGCTGCACGACCCGGCAACGATCGTGGTGTTCGAGGATCACACCTCCTATGTCGAGGAGAGCCCGGCCCATGTGCGCGGCGGGCTGGTGCCGAACGTTCACCGCATGGTCGAGGCGCAACGCGACTTCGCTGCGGCCTACAGGCTGCGCACGCACCGCACGCTGACCGAGGCCGAGGCGGCCGCCGATGACGGTGGCAACGTGGCCGGCATCTCGCACGCGATGATGGCCGAGCACTACGCGCTGCCGGGTCAACTGATCGTCGGCACCGACTCGCACACCCCGCACGGCGGCGCGCTCGGCTGCGTGGCCTTCGGCGTCGGCACCACCGACATGGCCAACGCCTTCGTCACGGGTGCGGTGCGGTTGACGGTGCCGCAGTCGCTGCGCATCGTGCTCGACGGCGCAATCCCGGCCGGCGTGACCGCCAAAGACCTCGTACTGCACCTGCTCGCAGACCCATTCATCCGCGCCGGTGGCGGCGTAAGCAAGGTCTTTGAGTTCTGCGGCCCGGGAATTCAGGGCCTTTCGACCGATGAGCGCGCGACGCTCACCAACATGACCGCCGAACTCGGCGGTTTTACCGGTATCGTCGCTCCCGACGCAGAAACGGTGCGCTTTCTGCGCGAGCGCCGTGGCATCGACTTCTCGCTGGAGCCCTGGATGGCAAGCGACGACGGCGCCGCATATGCGCAGACCCTGCACATCGATTGCGCCGCTGTGCCACCGATGGTGGCGCGGCCTGGCGACCCCGGCAATGGCCTGCCGCTGGCCGAGGTGGACGTCCCGGTGCGCATTGACATCGCCTACGGCGGCTCCTGCACCGCTGGCAAGCGCGAGGACTTTGATCACTACCACGCGGTGCTGCGCTGGGCCGCTGACCGTGGCTTGCGCATCGCACCGGGCGTGCAGCTGTTCCTGCAGTTCGGCACCACGGCCGTGCGCGACCACTGCATCGCACAGGGCTACATGGAGGCGTTCGAGAAGGTCGGCGCACGCATGCTGCAGCCGTCTTGTGGCACCTGCGGCAATTGCGGACCCGGCGGCTCGATCCGTGGCGACCAAGTCACGGTGAGCGCCATCAACCGCAACTTTCCTGGCCGCAGCGGGCCGGGCCAGGTCTGGCTCGCGAGCCCACCCACGGTAGCCGCGAGCGCCATTGCCGGCGAGCTCGTCTCGTTCGAGACGCTGCAACAGCGCCAC
>JBDUCH010000323.1:0-4767 GCA_040003555.1 Variovorax sp.
TGGTCTCGACGATGATCACGCCGCCCAGCAGGTACGACAGGCTCAGCGCCACCGCATTGGCGATCGGGCCGACCGCGTTGGGCAACGCGTGTGCCAGCACCATGCGCATCGGCGAGGCGCCCTTGAGCCGGACCATCTCGATGTAGGGCGCCTCGAGCTGGTCGATCACCGCGGCGCGTGTCATGCGCATCATCTGCGCGACGATCACGCAGCACAGCACCAGCACCGGCATCGCGAACGCGCGCAGCATCTGGCCGACCGACTCGATGTCATTGACGAACGAGAGCGCCGGCAGCCAGCGCAGCTTGACCGCGAAGACCAGCACCGCGAGCGTCGCGACCAGGAACTCCGGCACCGACACCACCGCGACCGCCGAGGTGGTGGCCGCGCGGTCGAAAAGGGAGCCTCGCCACACGGCCGAAGCGATGCCGAGCGCCAGGGCGATCGGCACCGAGAACAGCGCCGTCACGGCGGCGAGCAGCAGCGAGTTGGGCAGCCGGCTGGCGACCAGCTCCGCCACAGGCATCTGCGTCGTGGCCGAGCGGCCGAGGTCGCCCTGTGCCATGCCGAGCAGCCAGTTCATGTAGCGGCGGGGCGCCGGCACATCCAGCCCCATCTGCGTGCGCAAAGCGGCCAGCGCCTCGGGTGTGGCCTCCTGGCCGAGCTGCTCCTGGGCTGCATCGCCCGGCAGCACCGCGGTGATCGAGAACACGATCACCGACACCGCCAGCAGCGACAGCAGCGCCAGCCCGATACGCTGGACCAGGAGCTTGAGGATCACATGGTTCATGAAGAATGTTCCGGCACGCGGATCAGGCTTCCAGCCAGACGTTCTCGGCGAAGTTGTAGCCCATCAGGCCGCCGAGCGGAATCGGCGACAAGCCCTTGAGCTTGGACGAGTGGCCGTCGATGCTGGCGAGGAACAGCGGGATGCCGATGCCGGCGTCCTGGTGAATCATGGTCTGCATGTCGGCGTACATCTGCTTGCGCTTGGCCAGGTCGGTCTCGGCGCGCGAAGCCAGCAGCAGCTGGTCGAACTTCTCGCTCTTCCAGCGCGACTCGTTCCAGGCCGCGCCCGACTGGAAGAACTGCGTCAGCAGCACATCGGCGCTCGGGCGCGGATTCACGTTGCCGAAGCCCACCTGGCTGTTGAGCCAGTGGTTCGACCAGTAGCCGTCGGCCGGCATGCGCTTGATGTCGATCTCAAGGCCCGCGCGCTGCGCGGTCTGCTGCAGCATCAGTGCCATTTCCACCGAATAGAGCGCCGCCGGCGAAGCCACCATCGGCACCTTGCCGGTGACGCCGGACTTCTGCAGATGGAACTTGGCCTTGTCGAGGTCGAAGGGGCGCTGCGGCAGGCCCGCGAAGTGGAAGCGGTTGGTCGGATCGACCGGCTGGTCGTTGCCGATCACCGCATAGTCGAGCGCAATGGTCTTTTTCATCTGCTCGCGGTCGAACATGTGCTTTATCGCGAGCACGAAGTCCGCGTTGGCGCCGGGGCCCACGTCCTTGCGCATGATGAGGTCGGAATACTGCCCCGACTGCGTGACGAAGATGCCGTAGCCGGGCGTTCCCTTCACGCGCTCGACGGAGCGCGGATTGACCGATCCCACCAGGTCCATGCCGCCGGACAGAAGCGCATTGACGCGCGCGCTCTCGTCGCCGATGCCAACGAATTCGATCTCGTCGAGGTAGGGCTTGCCGGGCTTCCAGTAGGCGTCGTTGCGCACCATCAGCGAGCGCACGCCGGGCTTGAATTCCTTGAGCTTGTAGGGGCCGGTGCCGATGCCCGCGTTGAAGTCGGTGGTGCCTTCCTTGACGATGTGGAAGTGGAAGGTGCCCAGGATCACCGGCAAGTCGGCGTTCGGCGCGCTGAGCACCATCGTCACCTCGTTCGGGCCGCTGGCCTTGGCGCTCTCGATCTGGTCGGCAAGGATCTTGGCCTTGGAGGCGGTGGCGGGATCCTTGTGGCGCATCACCGAGAACACGACGTCGGCCGGCGAGAGCGCCTTGCCGTCGTGGAAGGTCACGCCCTTGCGAAGCGTGAAGACCCACGTCTTCGCGTCCTTCGTGGTGAAGGCCTCGGCCAGCGCGGGCTGCGGCGTCAGGCTGCCATCGAGCGAGGTGAGGCCGTTGTAGACCATGTTGCAGCGCGAGTAGTCGGTCTGGTTCGACTGCTTGGCCGGATCGAGCGTGTCGGTCGCGGCGGCGGTGGCCCCCGCCACGCGGATGCGGCCGCCCTTCCTGGGGGTCTGAGCATGGGCGGACACCGCCATGCCCGCCAGGCCGCCGGCCAGCGTGGCCTGCATGCCACCGGCCATCAGCATCGCGAGGATGTCGCGCCGCGATGCGCCGCGCTTGAGCGACTCCATCATGCGAAGGCTCTCGTCGGGGCCGACGAGGGTTTCGAACCGCTTGTTGCCGTTGCTGTCGTTCATGGTGGGGTACTCCTGATGAAGCCTGTGGTTGAAGAACTAGGGGACAGAAAGCAGGGTGATGCGGACGGCGCTCAGGCCAGCCGATCCTTGAGCGTGTAGTAGAGGCCGATCGCCGGCAGGAACCAGGGCGGGCCGAAGTGCCCAGGGATGGCCGGCCACTTGCGGCCCTCCCAGGGGTTGGCGTTTGCATCGCCGGCCATCACGGCGGCCATGCGCTCGCCCATGTGCACCGACATCTGCGTGCCGTGGCCGCTGTAGCCCATCGCGTAGTAGATGCCGTCGCGCTCGCCGGCGTGCGGCAGGCGATCCTGGGTCATGTCGACCAGGCCGCCCCAGCAGTAGTCGAGCCGCACCGGTCCGAGCTGCGGAAAGGTTTCGGCCAGCCCGGCCCGCAGGATCTCGCCGCTGGCTGCATCGGACTGCGGGTTGGAAACGCCGAAGCGGGCGCGCCCGCCGAATACGAGCCGGTCGTCGGCGGTGAGCCGGAAGTAGTGGTGGATGTTGGCCACCGTCACGTAGGTGCGCCGTTCGGCGAGAAGGGCCTGCGCGCGTTCGCGGCCGAGCGGCTCGGTCACCACGATGAAGCTGCCGATCGGCACGATGCGCCGGCGCAGCCAGCCGAAGCTGCCGTAGCCGCCATGGCGCGAAGTGCCGGTGGCCAGCAACACCTGCTGCGCGCTGACCGTGCCGCGCGCGGTGTGAAGGCGCTGCGCAAAGGAGCGGCCCACGCGCTCGATGCGCCGCACGGCGGTGTCGAGGTGGATCTGCGCGCCGCTACGCTGCGCGGCGGCCGCCAGGCCGTGCGCGAAGCGGCCCATGTGCATCTGGCCGCTGCGCTTGTAGAGCAGGCCGCCCTCGAAACGCTCGCTCTGCACTTCGGCATGCACGCGCGCCGCGTCGAGGATCTCGACGTCGGTGTCGACGCCATCGTCGATCAGGCGCTGCGCGCTGCGTTGCAGGGCGTCCATCTGATGGGCTCGTGTTGCGAGCTTGAGCTTGCCGTGCCGCAGGAAGTCGCAGTCGATGGCTTCGTCGCGCACGAGGCGCGCCACCGTGTCGACCGCGTCGTCGTAGGCGTGGTACCAGGCCCGGGCGCGCGCCACGCCCACCCTGGCCGCGACCTCGGCGTAGTCGACCGCCAGGCCGTTGTTGACATGCCCTCCGTTGCGCCCCGACGCCTCGGCCGCGACGCGGCTGCCGGCTTCGAGCACCGCGACGCGCGCACCGCGCTTCGCGAAAGCCAGTGCCGCCGAGAGCCCGGTGAAGCCGCCGCCGACGATCGCGACGTCGACCTGCGCCGGCAGGTCGGTCGCCGCCGGCACGAAAGAAGGCGCCGAATCGGTCCAGTAGGAGTCGAGCTTCATGGCAGGGCGAGCGATGGCGATCAGAGGCCGACGACGCCCGGAAGGCCGCCGATGTCCTTGATCTCTACGTAGCGGTAGGCTGGATTGCCCGGGCCGTGGCCGCGGTTCACGAAGACCTTGTTGACGATGCCCATGTCGTCCGCGGACATCAGGTCGTAGCGCAGGCTGGAAGACACGTGCAGCACGTCCTCGGGGTTGCAGCCCAGCGAGTCGATCATGTACTCGAAAGCCTGCAGCCGCGGCTTGTACGCCTGGGCCTGCTGGGCGGTGTAGACGCGATGGAAGGGCGCACCGAGCATGGCCACGTTCTTCTGGATCTGGTCGTCCGAGGCGTTCGACAGGATGACCAGCGGAATCTCCTTCGCCACGATGGCGAGACCGGCCGCCACGTCGGCGTGCGGGGTCCAGGTGGGCACCGCGTCGTAGTACTTCTGCGCGTCGGCGTCGAAGTACTGGATGTTCCACTTCTTGCAGAGGCGGCGCACGGCGTTCTTCAGCACCACTTCGTACGGTTGCCAGGCACCCAGCACCTCGTCGAAGCGGTAGGACGTGAAGTCGGTGACGAACTGCTCCATGCGTTCGGCCGGGATGCGGCCGGCAAAGATGTCGCGCGTCATCTCGCTCATGCGAAATCGTGTCAGGGTGCCGTAACAGTCGAATGTCACGTACTTCGGGCGAATGGTCATGGTTTCCAAACCTTTTTCAAACCGGTTTCCGACCGGTGCGGGTCGCCGCCATATACGGCATTTGCGACAAACTCATTACGAAGCAATTGCAGCATGCACTCGCACTGGCGTCGTTGGGAAATGAGGCGGCTGGCGCATCGAAGCTGCGGTTTGGGGGTGGTGTTGCGGCATGCCATGCGGTATGCATCCGAGCGTGCCTGCGTGACTGCGTGTCGATGTGGCGAGGGTCGAAGACTTGCATGAGGTAGGGGCCGGTAGAGGTGACGCCTGAGCGCCGGA
>JBDUCH010000324.1:0-4752 GCA_040003555.1 Variovorax sp.
TGTCGCTGCTCATCATGCTGATGGCGCCCAGGTCGTGCAGGATGTCTTCGGCCGCGATCGTTTCCTTGCGGATGCGCGACTCGGCGAACGCCAGGTCTTCTGCGATGCCGGCGTCGAGGTGGTGGCACACCATCAGCATGTCGACATGCTCGTCGAGCGTGTTCACGGTGTAGGGCATCGTCGGGTTGGTGGAGGAAGGCAGGAAGTTGTCTTCGCCCACCACGCGCAGGATGTCGGGCGCATGGCCACCGCCCGCGCCTTCGGTGTGGAACGCGCAGATCGCACGCCCCTTCACGGCGGCGATGGTGTTCTCGACAAAGCCCGATTCGTTCAGCGTGTCGGAGTGGATCGCGACCTGCGTGTCGGTCAGGTCGGCCACGTCGAGGCAGTTGCTGATCGCCGATGGCGTGGTGCCCCAGTCTTCGTGCAGCTTGAGGCCGATCACGCCCGCATCGATCTGCTCGTGCAGGGCGGCCGGCAGGCTGGCGTTGCCCTTGCCCAGAAAGCCGAGGTTCATCGGGAACGCATCGGCCGCCTGGAGCATGCGCTCGATGTGCCAGGGGCCGGGCGTGGCGGTGGTCGCGAAGGTGCCGGTGGCCGGGCCGGTGCCGCCGCCCAGCATGGTGGTCACGCCGGAGGACAGCGCCTCCTCGATCTGCTGCGGGCAGATGAAGTGGATGTGGCTGTCGATGCCGCCGGCCGTGACAATGTTGCCTTCGCAGCTGATGATTTCGGTGCCCGGGCCGATCACGATGTCGACGCCCGGCTGCACATCGGGGTTGCCGGCCTTGCCGATCGCGACGATGCGCCCGCCTTTCAGGCCGATGTCGGCCTTGACGATACCCCAGTGGTCGAGGATCAGCGCGTTGGTCATGACCGTGTCGACCGCGCCGTCCGCGCGCGTGCGCTGCGATTGCGCCATGCCGTCGCGGATCGTCTTGCCGCCGCCGAACTTCACTTCCTCGCCATAGCCGCCGGCACGCAGGGTGTAGTCGGCCTCGACCTCGATCACGAGGTCGGTGTCGGCCAGGCGCACGCGGTCGCCGACGGTCGGGCCGAAGATTTCGGCGTAGGCACGCCGTCCGATGGTGGCCATTTACAGCTTTCCTTGAACCAGGCCGCGAAAGCCGTAGACGATGCGGTCGCCCGCGAAATCGCACAGTTCCACCGTGCGCTGCTGGCCCGGCTCGAAGCGCACGGCGGTGCCGGATGCGATGTTCAGGCGCATGCCGCGCGCCGCGTCGCGGTCGAAGCCGAGGGCGCCGTTGGTCTCGGCAAAGTGGTAGTGCGAGCCGACCTGGATCGGCCGGTCGGCCGTGTTCTGCACCACCAGCGTGACGGTGCGGCGGCCCGGATTGAGCGTGTGCTCGCCCTCGTCGGTGATCAGTTCGCCCGGGATCATCGTCAGACCACCTGCGTGAGCAGCGCGACGCCGAACAACGCGACGGCGCCGCCGGCCACGCGCGGCAGCAGCGTGCCGCGCCGGCGCAGCGTCCAGCCGATCGCGATGCCGGCCAGATGCAGCAGCGCAGTGGCGAGCACCATGCCGGCCACCGTAGCGGCGGCGCCACCGTCGCCCGAGAGTTCGTATCCGTGCGCCACGCCGTGGAACACCGCAAAAGCGCCGACCACCGCGGCCGCGACCGGCCCCGGCAGCCGCAGCCGCGTGGCCACGAGCAGGCCGATCACCAGCAGCGACGCCGCGATCATCGGCTCCACCGCCGGCACCTGCGTGCCCGCGAGGCCGAGCAGCGCGCCGGCCAGCAGCATCGCAGCGAAGCCGAGCGGTGCCCCGAACAGGTCGCGCGCGCCGCGGGCCGTGAGCGCACTCCACAAGCCCACGCCGACCATCGCGGCCAGGTGGTCGAGGCCGGTGAACGGATGCAGAAAGCCCTGCATGAAACCGGCCGCATGATGGGCCGCTCCGTCGACCCCCACGTGGGCCGATGCCGCCAGCGGCAAGGCGGCAGCAGCCGCCATCAGGGTCGCATAGGCAATTCGTCGAGCGCGCATCATGAAACTCTCCGGAAGGTGATGGTGTTGGTCAAGTTCATTCCAGGAACACCGCGGAACCGCTCTGCCGGGCCGCCGGTGTTGCCCCCGGCGAGGGGGGTGGCGAAGCGACACGAAGTGCGCGCAGCCTGGGGGTGGTACTCATACGATCGGCTGGTGCACTGTGACCAGCTTGGTGCCGTCGGGGAAGGTGGCCTCGATCTGGATGTCCGGAAGCATCTCGGCAATACCGTCCATCACGTCGGCCCGGGTCAGCACGCTGCGCCCGGCGCTCATGAGTTCGGCCACGCTCTTGCCATCGCGCGCCCCTTCCATCACGGCGGCCGAGATCAGCGCCACCGCTTCGGGGTAGTTGAGCTTGAGGCCGCGGGCCTGCCGGCGCTCGGCAAGCAGCGCCGCCGTGAAGATCAGCAACTTGTCTTTTTCGCGCGGAGTCAGTTCCATGAGGCGGATCGGTTGGCGTTGGGAGGGGCCATTATGGGCAGCCTGACGCCTTTGCAACAGTCGTGCCGGTGGCATGAAAGCTGCACCGGAGCGGTGTGAGTTCCGTCCTGCCCCCTCCTGCCTCCGACGACGACGCGCCCCAGCGCATCGTCAAGGTTCGGCGCGACTACAACAGCTGGGTGGCGAGCGAAACGCTGGAAGATTACGCGCTGCGCTACACGCCGCAGCGCTTTCGCAAGTGGTCGGAATGGCGGGTTGCCAACACCGCCTTCGGCGCGGCCTCGTTCCTGATCCTCGAAGCGGTCGGTGCCACCTTGCTGGTGCAGTACGGCTTCGCCAACGCGTTCTGGGCCATCCTCACCACCGGCCTCATCATCTTCCTGGCCGGCTTGCCGATCAGCGTCTACGCGGCCCGCTACGGCGTCGACATGGATCTGCTCACGCGCGGCGCCGGCTTCGGCTATATCGGCTCGACCATCACCTCGCTGATCTACGCCAGCTTCACCTTCATCTTCTTCGCGCTCGAAGCGGCCGTGATGGCCTATGCGCTCGAGCTGGCGCTGGGCATTCCGCCGGTATGGGGCTATCTGGTCTGCGCGCTGATCGTGATTCCGCTGGTGACGCACGGCGTGTCCGCCATCAGCCGGCTGCAACTGTGGACGCAGCCGATCTGGCTGGTGATGCTGGTCGTGCCCTTTGTGTTCGTGCTGGTGCGCGATCCCGGTGCGTTTGCTGGCATCACGCACTATGGCGGTGATAAAGGCACCGGCGGTGGCTTCAATATGCACCTGTTCGGTGCTGCCTTGACCGTCGGCATCGCGCTCATCACCCAGATGGGCGAGCAGGCGGACTACCTGCGCTTCATGCCCGTGCGCACCGCTGCCACCCGTGGGCGCTGGTGGGCTGCGGTGCTGGCCGGCGGCCCCGGCTGGGTGATCCTGGGCGTGATCAAGATGCTCGGCGGCGCGCTGCTGGCCTATCTGGCGATCACCCACATGGTGCCGGTGGAGCGCGCGGTCGACCCCAACCAGATGTACCTGGCGGCCTACGAATACGTGTTTCCGAACTACGGCTGGGCGGTGGTCGCGACCGCGCTGTTCGTGGTGATCTCGCAGCTCAAGATCAACGTCACCAACGCCTATGCCGGGTCGCTGGCCTGGAGCAATTTCTTCTCGCGCGTCACGCACAGCCATCCGGGCCGGGTGGTGTGGGTGGTGTTCAATGCGCTGATCGCCTTCATGCTGATGGAGATGAACGTGTTCGAGGCGCTCGGCGACGTGCTCGGCCTCTACGCCAACATCGCCATCGCGTGGATGATGGCGGTGGTGGCCGACCTGGTCATCAACAAGCCGCTCGGCCTGTCGCCGCCCGGCATCGAGTTCAAGCGCGCGCACCTCTGGGACATCAACCCGGTCGGCGTCGGTGCGATGGCGCTCGCATCGGGGCTGTCGATCACGGCGCACCTGGGCATGTTCGGGCCGCTGCCGCAGGCGTTCTCCGCGCTGATCGCGCTGGGCACGGCGCTCGTCGCTTCGCCGGTGCTGGCCTGGGCCACGCGCGGCAAGTACTACCTGGCGCGCGGGCCGATGCATGCGGCGCGCAGCCACGTGCTGTGGGCCCGCGTCGAAACGCCGTCGGATGTGGATGCCGGCAGCTACCAGCGGCTGACCCTGCAGCGCTGCGTGATCTGCGAGCGCGAATACGAGGGCCCCGACATGGCCCATTGCCCGGCCTACCAGGGCGCGATCTGCTCGCTGTGCTGCACACTCGACGCGCGCTGCGGCGACCTGTGCAAGCCCCAGGCGAGCCTGTCGGCCCAATGGTCCGCGGTGTTGCGCTGGCTGCTGCCCAAGCGCAGCTGGCGCTACCTCGACACCGGGCTCGGCCACTTCCTGCTGTTGATGCTGATCGTCGTGCCGCTGCTGGCGGGCGTGTTCGGCGTGCTCTACCAGCAGGAACTGCGCGCGCTGGCCGACAGCGATGTCATCGGCGCCGGTTCGACCTCGTTGCGCGGCGGTTTCCTCAAGGCCTACATGGCGCTGCTGGTGATCGCCGGCATCGTGGCCTGGTGGCTGGTGCTGGCGCACCAGAGCCGCAAGGTGGCGCAGGAAGAATCGAACCGGCAGACCCACCTGCTGGTGCGCGAGATTGCACTGCATCGCGAAACCGACCGCGCGTTGCAGGCCGCCACGCTGACGGCCGAGCAAGCCCGCGGCATCGCCGAGCAGGCCAAGCTCGCGGCCGACCAGGCCAACCAGGCCAAGAGCCGCTACATCAGCGCCATCAGCCACGAGC
>JBDUCH010000325.1:0-4750 GCA_040003555.1 Variovorax sp.
TACTCGATGGCGTTCTTTCGCACCAGGCGAACGCGCGACATCCTGATGTGGATGCTGTCGACCAAGATGATGCCGGCGGTCGGCGCGCTGGTGCCGATCTACGTGCTGGCGCAAACCGCCGGCATGCTGGACTCGCTCACCGCGCTGACCATCGTGTTCGCGCTGTCGAACCTGCCGATCATGGTCTGGATGCTCTACACGAGCTACAAGGACATTCCGAACGAGATCCTCGAGGCAGCGCGCATGGACGGCGCCAGCCTCTGGACGGAGTTCCGCCACGTCGTGATGCCGCTGTCGGTCGGCGGCCTCGCATCCTGCGGCCTGCTGTGCCTGGTGCTGAGCTGGAACGAGGCTTTCTGGGCGCTCAACCTGGTCTCGGCCAAGGCCGGCACGCTGGCCACGCTGATCTCGCAGTACTCCAGTCCGGAAGGCCTGTTCTGGGCGAAGTTGTCGGCCGCCTCGCTGATGGCCATTGCGCCGATCGTGGTGTTCGGCTGGTTCAGCCAGAAGCAACTGGTGCAAGGCCTGACCTTCGGCGCCGTCAAGTAAGAAATCAAGGAGACACACCATGGCTTACCTCGAACTCCAGAACATCACGAAGAGCTTCGGCGATGCGCACATCATCAAGGGCGTCAACCTCGAGATCAACAAGGGCGAGTTCATCGTCTTCGTCGGCCCGTCGGGCTGCGGCAAGTCGACGCTGCTGCGACTGATCGCGGGCCTCGAGCCCACTTCCGGCGGCAAGCTGATGCTCGACGGCCGGGACATCACCAATGTGGCCTCGGGCAAACGCGATCTCGCGATGGTGTTCCAGAGCTATGCGCTGTATCCGCACATGAGCGTGGCCGACAACATGTCGTTCGCGCTCAAGCTCGCCAACGTGCCCAAGGACGAAATCCGCAAGAAGGTGGAATACGCCGCCAGGCAGCTCAACCTCACGCCGTACCTCGACCGCACGCCCAAGGAGCTGTCGGGCGGCCAACGCCAGCGCGTCGCCATCGGTCGCGCCATCGTGCGCGCGCCCAAGGTATTCCTGTTCGACGAACCGCTGTCCAACCTCGACGCGGCGCTGCGCGGCAACACGCGCGTCGAGATCCACAAGCTGCACGTGGCGCTCGGCGCGACCAGCATCTACGTGACGCACGACCAGGTTGAGGCCATGACGCTGGCCGACCGCGTGGTGGTGCTGAAAGACGGCCTGATCGAGCAGGTCGGCTCGCCGATGGATCTGTACGACCGCCCGGTCAACCAGTTCGTCGCGCAGTTCATCGGCATGCCTTCGATGAACATGGTGCCGGCCGCCGCGATTCCGAGCTTCTCGTCCCAGACCGGCGGCCGGCTGCCGAGCGACGGCTTTCTCGGCGTGCGCCCCGAAGGCCTGCATGTGCACCCCGGCCACGGCGCCGGCGTGCCGGGCCGGGTCGACTTGGTCGAGGCGCTCGGCGCCGACACGCTGATCCACGTCGACGTCGGCGGCGTGCCGCTGATCGCGCGCCAGAACGAGCGCACGCCGCTGCGCGTCGGTGACGACGTCGGCGTGGAACTCGATCCCTCGGTGCTGCACCTGTTCACCCGCGAAGGGCAGGCGGTTGCCGCCTGAGTTCATCTTGACTGAAAGTTTGACGTGACACTCGCAGCAGTGCCGGACACCGGTTCCGTGGTGCTCCACCTGGGGCTTGGCTCCTTCCACCGTGCGCACCAGGCGGTCTATCTGCAGCAACTCATCGACGCGGGCGACACGCGCTGGTCGATCTGCGGAGCCAACCTGCGGCCCGACATGGCCGACGTGCTGGCCGCGCTGCTGGCGCAGGGCGGCGCCTACACACTTGAGACGGTGACGCCCGTGGGCGTCTACAGCTACCAGCGCATCGCGTCGATCCGCGGGGTGCTGCCGTACGAGCCGACGCTCGCGGCCGTGATCGCGCGCGGCGCCGATGCTGCCACGCGCATCGTGTCGTTCACGGTGACCGAGGCGGGCTACTACCTCGACGCCAAGGACAAGCTCGACCTGTCATTCGCCGAGCTCGCAGCCGACATCGAAAGTGCCCGCCGCGGCAAGCCGGGCCAGACCATCTATGGCGCCGTCTGCGCCATCCTGCGGGCGCGCCGGGCAGAGGATGCCGGCCCGGTCACGCTGCTCAACTGCGACAACCTGCGCCACAACGGCGAGCGCTTTCGCGGCGGGCTGCTCGAGTTCATCGAGCGCAGCGGCGACACCGCCTTGCACGCCTGGGTGCAGGCCAACACCACCTGTCCCAATGCGATGGTCGATCGCATCACGCCGCGCCCGCCGCCCGAACTGCGCGCACGCGTGCGCGCGGCCACGGGGTGGGACGACGCCGCGCCGGTCACCGGCGAGAGCTTCATCCAGTGGGTGATCGAGGATGACTTCATTGCCGGCCGGCCCGAATGGGAGCGTGTCGGCGTGCAATTGGTCGAGTCGGTACAGCCCTACGAAGAAGCCAAGATCCGCCTGCTCAATGCCACGCACAGCTGCATCGCCTGGGCCGGCACCTTGATCGGGCTGCAGTTCATCCACGAAGGCACGCACACGCCGGCAATCCGGAAGATGGCCTTCGACTACGTGACCGATGACGTGATCCCCGTGCTGAGCGCGCCCGGCGCGCCGAGCCCGGTTGACTTGCCGGCGTACCGCGACGTGGTGCTCGACCGCTTCGGCAACCCCGCCATCCGCGACACCAACCAGCGCGTGGCAATGGACGGCTTCTCGAAAATTCCAGGCTTCATCGCGCCCACCGTGCGCGAACGGCTCGCGCGCAATGAAAGCATCGACAGCGTGGCGATGCTGCCCGCACTGTTTCTGGCCTTCCTGCAGTGCTGGCACCGTGGCGAGCTCTCCTACGTCTACCAGGATCAGGTCATGGATCCGGCGGTCGCGCATGCCATGTGCGATGCGGCCGACCCGGTTGCGGCGTTTTGTGCCGACATCCCGCTCTGGGGCTCTCTGGCAGGTGACGCGCGGCTGGTCGATGCAGTGCGCCGCGCCAGCGCGCGCGTCGCGACTTTCGTCTCAACAAGGAATCTGAAATGACGGACAAGAACTGCGGCCGCCTCGCCGGCCGCCATGTGCTGGTGACCGGTGCCGGCGGCGGCATCGGCCTCGGCATCGCCGAAGCCTGCATTGCCGAAGGCGCCCGTTGCAGCGTGGTCGACCGCGGGCTGCAAGCCCCCGAAGCCGTGCGCATGCTGATGCAGCACCATCCCGATGCGCTGGCGTATATCGGCGCTGACGTCACCGACATGGCCGCCATCGCCCGCATGCTCGCCGCGGCGCAGGCGCGGTTCGGTGCGGTCCACACGCTGGTCAACAACGCGGCCGTGTTCGACATGGCGCCGCTGCTCGAAAGCAACGAAGCCTCGTTCGATCTGCTGTTCGCGGTCAACGTCAAGGGCATGTTCTTCGTGATGCAGGCGGTGCTGCGCCACATGGTCGAGGCCGGCACGCAAGGCGCATCGGTCGTGAACCTGGCCTCGCAGGCCGGCCGGCGCGGCGAAGCGCTGGTGTCGCACTACTGCGCGACCAAGGCCGCCGTGATCAGCTACACGCAAAGTGCCGCGCTCGCGATGGCGCCGCACGGCATCCGCGTCAACGGCATCGCGCCGGGCGTGGTCGATACGCCGATGTGGGCCGATGTCGACGCATTGTTTGCCAAGTACGAGAACCTTCCGATCGGCGAGAAGAAGCGCCGGGTCGGTCTCGAAGTGCCGCTCGGCCGCATGGGCAGTCCGGCCGAGATGGCCGGGGCCGTGGTGTTCCTGGCCAGCGACGATGCCCGCTACATCACCGCGCAGACACTCAACGTCGACGGTGGTAGTGTGATGAGCTGAACCTGTCTGCCGAGGTTTCGATGTCCACCGTCCGCGCCCGCCAAACCCCGCGCCACCGCCAGCCCGAGCTGGAGCACGACTTTGCGCGCTCGCCGGCGCTGGGCTACGAGAAGCCCGAAGAAGTCGGCTGGGTGCGCTGTCTGGCGCACGGCTATCCGAGCCCGCTCGCGCGCTGGCATTGCCACGACGAGTACGAGCTGCACCTGATTACCGGCACCTCGGGCAAGGCCTTCGTCGGCGACTGGATCGGGCCGTTCCAGCCGGGGCATCTGGTGCTGTGCGGGCCGCGCTTGCCACACAACTGGATTTCGCTCGACGCACCCGACGAAGGCGTGGCCACGCGCGATCTCGTGATCCAGTTCCGGCACGCTCCGATCGAGCAGGCCGTCCAGCAGATCCCCGAACTCGCGGAAGTGCATCAACTGCTGGAGCGCGCGCGCCACGGCATCGAGTTTTTCGGGCTGTCGGAACGCGCCGAACAGCACTGGGTGGCGGTGAAGGCTGCACGCGGACTGCGCCGGCTGGCGGCGTTCTGCGACTTTCTGGCCGACCTGTCGGAGTGCACGGACTACCGCTTGCTCTCGAGCGTGCAGATGAAGGGCGCGGAGGGCAATGCCGAAGTCGACCAGATCAATGCCATCGTCAACCGCATCACCGACAACGTGGCCGAGCCGATCGTGATGGCCGACGTGGCGGCCGAACTCGGCATGAGCGAGAGCCGTTTCAGCCGCTTCTTCCGGCGCTCGACCGGCAACAGCTTCACCGACTTCGTGAACCGCGTGCGCATCAACAATGCCTGCCACCTGCTGATGCAGACCGACCACTACGTCACCGACATCTGCTACCAGGTCGGCTTCAACAACGTCGCCAACTTCAACCGGCGCTTTCTCGAGATCAAGGG